>NZ_CP009555.1:3178488-3496337 GCF_000959365.1 Burkholderia oklahomensis C6786 | reverse complement strand
GCCAATGGCAAACGGCCCCGCCGATGGGCGGGGCCGTTCGGATGCGTCATGCGTCGCTCGGGCCGGGATGCGCGCCCGGATCCGTGCGGGTGCGCTGCCGCGCGATGTCGCGGCCGACCGCGAGCCGCTTCATGTACTTGAACGTGCCGAGCGCCTTCGCGACGAAGTTGCCCACGCTGTCGCGGACCTCGCCTTCGCAGTACGCCATCGTGGTCGAGCGGTGCAGCACGCGGCCGTACGCGCGCAGCTCGCCGCGCCCGGGCTGCATGAAGTTCACCTTCATCTCGACCGTGACGACGCCGACGCCGTCGTCGGTCAGGCTGCGCGCGGCCATCGCGAGCGCGACGTCGGCGAGCGTCATCGTGACGCCGCCGTGCGCGATGTTCCACGTGTTCATGTGCTGTTCGGCGAGCGGCAGCACGATCTCGCTCGCGCCGTCCTTCGCGGATACGAGCTGCACGCCGAGCGCGTCGACGAACGGACTCTCGATCACCGGCTCGTGGCCGGTCGTGGCCGAACCGGCGCTCATCGTGCTTCGTCGACGAGGTAGTCGACGCATTCGCGGCTCTCGCGCACCGCGCCGACGAACTTCTTCACTTCCTCATGCACCGGATGCACCTGGTATGCGTCGAGCGAAGCCTTGTCGGCGAAGTCGGTGACGAGCACGACGTCGCAGGTCGCCTCGAGACCGGGCGTCGCGACCCCGACTTCGAGAGAAAGAAGGCCCGGCACGATGCCGCGGCACGCTTCGAGCTTCTCCTTCAGCTTCTGCGCGTTCTGCGCACGCGTCGCGCCTTCGGCCGATTCCTTCAGTTTCCACATCACAATATGCCTAATCACTCTGTTCGCTCCAGTTCGCAATCGTCCGGGAATCCGCCTCGATCCCTCGCCTGGCGGACTTCACCCGGCACGTTTTCGTTCGTTTTCGTTCGCCTTCGTTCGCTGGAAACCGACATCGTCCGGAGCAGTGCCGGATAAGAAAACCGGACGTCGTGCCGACCTCGTCGACACGATACCCGGTTTTACCGCGCCTCTCAGCGACGTCGAGACCAGGCGGACCGAGGCAGGCGATAAGCCTACCAAACTTGCCGGCTCCAATGGGCTCGTCTCGCGTCCCGAAGTCAGCCCGCGCCGCACGGCGGTCCGGCGAAATCGCGGCGGTCCGGCGGTCCGGCGGTCCGGCGATCACCCGGCGCGTCGAGGATCGCGGTTCGCCGTCGATGGCGACCGCGAGTCTCGCCAGTATGTCTCGTCCGTATTGCGGTCACGCTAAGGGCCGACGCCGAGCCAGACTCGGTGTCGGTGCAACTGGGCGAAGTCCTCAGGCTGCCGACCGAAAACGCACGCGCGCCGCGTCGAGCGCCGCACCGTCGTGCCGATCGTTCGGGTGTCGAAACATTCGCCGCAATCGGGCCGAGGCCGAGTGCCGACCGCGGAAGCACGCCGCATGCATCGATCGCTATTTTCTCGATTCAACCATAGCGAGTCCTGAGCCATTCCTTGGCCCATATCTGCGCATAGGCGATTGCATCGTCGCGCAGGTCGAATCCCTTTAGGTCGCCGCTCATGTGCACGTCGGACTCGCTCCCGTCACGATCGACTTCGATGATCCGGGCATGAGCCATGTACTCGCCGTCGGCTCGCCGCGGCGTCGGGTCGATACGAAATAGTGTCGAATTGAATTGCATTCTGCTTTCCCCTGCTGGCGTTGCATCGACCTTCGCGAACGCAACGCCGAAGACACCGAAACCACCTAAGTCAGACGCGCTTTCCGGGATACCGGACGCACCTCGCTCGGAGGATGACCACGCCGCAATTGCGTCGTCGCCCACGGGAAAGACGTCGTCGTCAGTTGGGCCAACGGAATCAAACATGCTTCCATGCGAGATGCGGCTCGACGGCACGATATCGCGTGCGGCCCGAGCCGACCCGCCTCGATTCCTCCTATCATATTAGGCGCGCAGCAGCATCGGCCATGCGCGGATCGCCTCGACGCCTTGATCGACGACAATGCGCCCACTCGCGCAAATCCCGAAGTCGTCGGCGACGGCCGGGCGCAGGCGCTTGCCCTCAAGCGTGCAACGGCATGCCGGCGCCTTCATCGAGCGTCCATTGCTCGCCGCGATTTTGGTCGATGACTCCCTCCGCGTAACGCAACGAAGCCCTGCGTGCATCACCCGCACTCGAAAATGGCGAGTCGCCGTGGAGCCTGAACGTCCGGCTGCGGGTCAGCGTGGTATCCGTGCCGCGAAGGCAGATCTTCACGGCCGCATCGAAGCCTGCCTCGTAGTCGGAAGCGTGGCCGTCTCGGGCCGGGAGGTGAGGATAAATCAGCGGGTAGATCTCGAACCCGCAATACGTGTACATGCTCATGACGCGCTCCCAGCGATCCTCATGGGCGGATCGCACGGACTAATACGATTGGACCTATCCAGGCATCGCATGACGCGACAGGCGAGAGCGAGGGGGGGTAGATAATGCGCTCGGGCGGAAGGGAAACGCTGCACAGCAATGAGACAGACGATGCGGCGTACGGTCAGGAGTTGGGCCGGCCGATGACAGCCCTTGACGACTCATGATACGCGCGCCGATTCAAATGTCCAGCGCTCATCCGCCGGCCGCTCGTGACGAAGGACGCACGCCGCTTCGCGCATCGCGCCGGCCTGCTTGATCGATATGCCGGCGAGATCCGCCCGAGACTTCGTCGCTTATCCGAGACGCCAAACGATGCGTTGTTCACGAACCGCGCCGAGCGGCCTGGACGACGGGGACGAACGCCACGGCATAAACGCATCGGTGCCGCCCCATTCCGCCAACTCGTCGACGCGTTGTCGCGCAGCCGGCTCGCACGAGTCGCGGCGATTGCTGCGCTAGACATCGGCTGCGTCGATCGCGAACGCCGGAACCGTGGGCGCACCACGCACCGCGCGCCGTCGCCGCACCGTCGCGCCGGATGAGCGATACAGTCGGCGAGCCTCTCCAGTTCATCGACTCCGATCACGTTTCGCGTCAAGCCTCAGCCACTTTCATTCGTCTCCCGGCTCGATCGCTTGTCAGACGATCCCGACGATCTATACTTCGTTTTGCCTGACGATAGTGCGCCGGAGCGCGCCGAAACGCGTACGGCGGCACATTCGGCGCCGCTTCGCGCGGACCGCCCGTCGCGGCATTCGAAGGGCTCGAAATATAACTTGCACGCATCGCGGACGGCCCCGCCCGACATCTGCCCCGACGCCCGCCCGTCCCGGATACAAGGAGCGCAACGTGTCTTCCTCTTCCAAGGCGTCCGTCATCCGAAGACTGATCGCGGACTGGACCAGCTACCACTCGTCGATCGAACCCGAAGCCAAGCGGTATCTGCGCCTGAGCCAGGATCTCTACCAGGTCCGCAATCCCGGCCTGAACGGCAGCCCGCCGCTGTCGTCCTGGCCGAAACACCTGCTCGACCCGGACGACGAGATCATGGCCTGCGTCGAGCACTATTTTCTGGCCCGGGCGTGGATCGGCACGGGCAGGCTCCCCGCGTGGGAATTGCGCACGCTGTCCAGTATCTACAACGTCGGCAAGCTGCTCGGCGTCACCCCCCGGCACAATCCGGACAATCCGGTGACGCCGCCGTCGCAGCTGCAACGGTCGTTCCAGATGGAAGGCGTCATCGCCGGCAAGGTCGATCGCGCGAAAGCCGGCGTGCGTGCGCCGCTCGTCAAGTCGCCGCCGACCTACTGACGCACGCATCGCCGCGCGCATTGCGGCAGGCTCCCGGCCGCACGCCGAATCGGCGAGCCCCGTTCGCGCGCGGCCAGGCATCGTGTGACGGCGCGGATCGCCGCGCCATCGGCTGCGGCGGGCACGGTCGCTTCAAACGACGCGCGGCGGGCGAGCGCGATCAAGCGGATGGGGCGGACTGCGTTCGGCGCGGCGCAGCACCGATTGCCGCATCGGTCGAGTGATCGCCTGGCGGCGGCATCGTGGCCGCGACGCTACGGCGCGACGGGCCGCGCCGCACGCGAGTGCCGCCCGGCGGCGCGCATGGCTGCTTCAGCGCGTCTGCGCGCCGCCCGCCCCGGCCGCGCAATACGCGCTCAAGCGCGCGACGAGTTCCGGAATCCGCGCGTCGATCGCCGGGCCGTGCATCGGCAGGCTCAGACCGATGTCGAGCGCCCGCGGCTTCTTCAACGCCGCGGCGAGATGAGCGAGCGACGGCGGGAACCCGCCGCGCTCGATCGACGCGATGCGGCGCAGCGCGCGAACGGCGCGCTTGCCCGCCGCATGCGATGCGGCGCAGGCCGAAGCCGCCCGGCTCCGCCCCGCACGCACCCGACGTCCCGCCGTCAAGCCACTTCGAACAATCCCGCCGCACCTTGCCCGCCGCCGATGCACATCGTCACGACGACGTACTTCGCGCCGCGCCGCTTGCCTTCGATCAGCGCATGGCCCGTGAGACGCGCGCCCGACACGCCGTACGGATGGCCGACCGCAATCGCGCCGCCGTTCACGTTCAGCCGATCGTCGGGAATCCCGAGCGTGTCGCGGCAATAGAGCACCTGCACCGCGAACGCTTCGTTCAGCTCCCACAGACCGATGTCGGACACCTCGAGCCCCGCCTGCTTCAGCAGCTTCGGCACCGCGTAGACGGGCCCGATGCCCATCTCGTCCGGCTCGCAGCCGGCGACCGCGAAGCCGCGGAAGATGCCGAGCGGCGCGAGCCCTTCGCGCTCCGCGACCTTCGCGTTCATCACGACGCACGCGGCCGCGCCGTCCGAGAACTGGCTCGCGTTGCCCGCGGTGATCACGCCGCCCGGCAGCGCCGCACGGATCTTCGCGACGCCTTCGAGCGTCGTGTCGGCACGGATGCCCTCGTCGGCCGCGAGCGTCACTTCCTTCGTGTAGAGGCGTCCCGTCGCCTTGTCGGCAATGCCCGCGCGCACGGTGATCGGCACGATCTCGTCGTCGAAGCGCCCCGCCGCCTGCGCGGCCGCCGCGCGCAGCTGCGAGTTCACGCCGTACTCGTCCTGGCGCTCCTTCGAGATGCCGTAGCGCTTCGCGACGTTCTCGGCCGTCTGCAGCATCGTCCAGTAGATCTCCGGCTTGTGCGCGTCGAGCCAGCCCTCGCGCAGCATGTGGCGGTTCATCTCGTTCTGCACGCACGAGATCGATTCGACGCCGCCCGCGACGAACACGTCGCCCTCGCCCGCGATCACGCGCTGCGCGGCGAGCGCGATCGTCTGCAAGCCCGACGAGCAGAAGCGGTTCACGGTCATCCCCGGCACGCTGACGGGCAGCCCCGCGCGCAGCGCGATCTGCCGCGCGATGTTCGCGCCCGTCGCGCCTTCGGGGTTCGCGCAACCGATCAGCACGTCCTCGACGCGCGCGGGATCGAGCTTCGCCCGCTCGACGGCGGCCGCGACCACGTGGCCGCCGAGCGTCGCGCCGTGCGTCATGTTGAACGCGCCGCGCCAGGATTTCGCGAGCCCGGTGCGGGCGGTCGATACGATTACGGCTTCGGTCATCCGAGTCTCCTGATTCTGAATTTCGTGTGTCGATGCGATGAAATGGGTAACGGCGGCGTCTACGGATTGACGTCGGCGGACTGCACGCGGGCGACGCCCGCCGCCGCGAGCGACGTCCACGCGCGCGCGAGCGAGCCGTCGAGATCGATCGCGCGGCACGCGTCCTCGATCACGGCGGCCTCGAAGCCTGCCGCGCGCGCGTCGAGCGCGGACCACGCGACGCAATAGTCGGTCGCGAGCCCGCAGCACCAGACGCGCTTCACGCCGAGCTCGCGCAGATAGCCGGCGAGGCCCGTCGGCGTCTTCCGATCGGCTTCGACGAACGCCGAGTAGCTGTCGACCGATGCGTCATGCCCCTTGCGGATCACGAGCCGCGCATGCGGGATGTCGAGCTCGCGATGCAGCGCGGCGCCTGCCGTGCCCTGCACGCAGTGCACGGGCCACAGCACCTGCTCGCCGTACGGCAGCGCGATCGTCGAGAACGGCGCGCTGCCCGGATGGTTCGCCGCGAACGACACGTGATCGCGCGGATGCCAGTCCTGCGTCAGCACGACCTGATCGAAGCGCGCGGCGAGGCGGTTGATCGCCGGCACGATTTCGTCGCCGTGCGCGACGGCAAGCGCGCCGCCCGGCATGAAATCGTTCTGCACGTCGATCACGAGAAGGACATCGTCGGTGCGCTGCATCGTAGTGCTCCGTCAATGGGCGACGCCGCCGCGCGTCACGGGTTGAATCCGCGTCCGCTCGCAGCGAGCTCGACGATCGACGGCGCGATCCGCCACGCGTCGCCGTTCGCGCCTT
Source organism: Burkholderia oklahomensis C6786 (assembly GCF_000959365.1). Classification (NCBI taxonomy): domain Bacteria; kingdom Pseudomonadati; phylum Pseudomonadota; class Betaproteobacteria; order Burkholderiales; family Burkholderiaceae; genus Burkholderia; species Burkholderia oklahomensis. The sequence goes on along the minus strand of NZ_CP009555.1, from coordinate 3,490,026 downwards.
CCGCGTAGCCGCGCATCGCGCGCTCGACGTTGTAGAGGCCGACCGTGTCGGCGTACAGCATCGGGCCGCCGCGCCAGAGCGGAAAACCGTAGCCCGTCAGATAGACCATGTCGATGTCGGACGCCTTCGACGCGATCTTCTCTTCGAGAATCTTCGCGCCTTCGTTGACGAGCGCGTAGACGAGCCGCTCGACGATCTCGGCGTCGCCGATCCTGCGCCGCTCGACGCCGCGCTCCTTCGAATACGCGGCGACCATCTCGTCGACGAGCTTCGACGGCTGCGCCTTGCGGTCGCCCGGCACGTAGTCGTACCAGCCCGCGCCCGTCTTCTGGCCGAAGCGGCCCTGCTCGCACAGGCGATCGGCGATCTTCGAGTAATGCAGATCCGGCTGCTCGACGTAGCGGCGCTTGCGGATCGCCCAGCCGATGTCGTTGCCGGCGAGGTCGCTCATCCGGAACGGCCCCATCGCGAAGCCGAACTTCTCGATCGCGCGGTCGACCTGCGCGGGCAGCGCGCCTTCCTCGAGCATGAAAAGCGCCTGGCGGATGTACTGCTCGACCATCCGGTTGCCGATGAAGCCGTCGCACACGCCCGACACCACCGCGGTCTTCCGGATCTTCTTCGCGATCTGCATCACGGTCGCGAGCACGTCCTTCGCGGTCGCGTCGCCGCGCACGACCTCGAGCAGCTTCATCACGTTCGCCGGGCTGAAGAAGTGCATGCCGACGACGTCCTGCGGCCGCTTCGTGAACGCTGCGATCTTGTTGACATCGAGCGTCGACGTGTTCGACGCGAGGATCGCGCCCGGCTTCGCGACTTCGTCGAGCCGCCTGAACACCTGCTCCTTCACGCCGAGCTCCTCGAACACCGCTTCGATCACGAGATCGGCGTCCTTCAGGTCGTCGTATGCGAGCGTCGGCTTGACGAGCGCCATCCGCGCGTCGAGCTTCTCCTGCGTGAGCTTGCCCTTCTTCACCTGCGCATCGTAATTTTTGCGGATCGTCGCGAGCCCGCGGTCGAGCGCGTCCTGCTTCGTCTCGAGCAGCGTCACGGGCAGCCCCGCGTTCAGGAAGTTCATCGCGATCCCGCCGCCCATCGTGCCCGCGCCGATCACGGCGACCGACTCGATCGCGCGCGCCGGCGTGCCGGCCGGCACGTCGGGAATCTTGCTCGCCGCGCGCTCGCCGAAGAACGCATGACGCAGCGCGCGGCTCTCGGGCGTCTGCACGAGCGCGATGAAGCAATCGCGCTCGAACGCGAGGCCCTTGTCGAAGCCTTGCAGCACGCCCGCTTCGATCGCGTCGATGCACTTGTGCGGCGCCGGATAGTGCTGCGCGAGCGCCTTCACGCTGTTGCGCGCGAACTGGATGAAGCCCGCCGCGTTCTGGTGGACGATCTCGCGGTCGCGCACGCGCGGATGCGGGCCGCTCGCCGCCCCGACCTTGCGCGCGAACGCGACGGCCGCGTCGAGCAGATCGCCCTCGACGAGTTCGTCGAAGAGCCCGCTCTTCGCGAGCTGTTCGGACGGCACGGGCGCGCCCGACACGATCATGTTGAGCGCCGTCTCGAGGCCCACCGCGCGCGGCAGGCGCTGCGTGCCGCCCGCGCCCGGCAGGATGCCGAGCTTCACTTCGGGCAGCGCGATCTGCGCGCCGGGCGACGCGACCCGATAGTGCGCGCCGAGCGCGAGCTCGAGGCCGCCGCCCATCGCGACGCCGTGGATCGCGACGACGACGGGCTTGCCGCTCGCCTCGACCGCGTCGATCACGGTGTGCAGCGTCGGCTCCTGCAGCGCTTTCGGCGTGTTGAATTCGGTGATGTCCGCGCCGCCCGAGAACGCGCGGCCCGCGCCCGTGAGCACGATCGCCGCGACCGACGGGTCGCGCTGCGCGCGTTCGAGCCCTTCCATGATGCCGAGCCGCGTCGACAGACCGAGCCCGTTGACGGGCGGATTGTCGAGCGTGATGACGGCGACGCCGTCGCGAGTCGTGTAGTCCACTGCCATCTGCCTGCCTCCATGCGTTTGCGCGGCCGGTGCGGCGGCGCCAGCCTTGATGCGGTCATTGTCCGCCAACGGCCGAAAGGCCGCGCGGTCGATGCGCCGTTTTCCGAGAAACAGAGGCAGGATACAACAAAAAAGAACGACCGTTCAATTTGGTGACGGGCCCGCGCGGCGATGCGCGCGCGGGCCCGTCTCGCGGACGTTCAGGCGTCGGCGGCCGTCGGCAGCACGTGGCCCCGGAACTGCTCGCGCAGCTTGAGCTTCTGCAGCTTGCCCGTCGCCGTGTGCGGCAGCGCGTCGACGAACACGACGTCGTCCGGAATCCACCATTTCGCGACCTTGCCCTCGTAGAACGCGAGCAGCGCGTCGCGCGTCACGTCCATTCCGGCGCGCCTGACGACGACGAGGAGCGGCCGCTCGGTCCACTTCGGATGCGCGCACGCGATGCACGCGGCCTCGGCGACGGCCGGATGCGCGACCGCGACGTTCTCGATGTCGATCGAGCTGATCCACTCGCCGCCCGACTTGATCACGTCCTTGCTGCGGTCGGTGATCTGCAGGAAGCCGTCGGCGTCGATCGTCGCGACGTCGCCCGTCGGGAACCAGCCGTCGGCGAGCGGCGACCCGTCGATGCCGAAATAGCGATCGATCACCCACGGGCCGCGCACCTGCAGATCGCCGAACGCGACGCCGTCCCACGGCAGCTCGCGGCCGTCTTCGCCGACGATCCGCATGTCGATCCCGTAGATCACCCGGCCCTGTTTTTCGAGGAGCCGCCGCTGCTCGTCGACGGGCCGCTGCGACTGCGCCCAGTTGAGCTTCGACAGCGTGCCGAGCGGCGACAGCTCGGTCATCCCCCACGCGTGGATCACGCGCACGTCGTAGACGTCCTCGAACGTCTTCAGCATCGACGGCGGACACGCGGAGCCGCCGATCACCGTGCGATCGAGCGTCGAGAAGCGCACGCCGGCCTCGCGCATGTAGTTGAGCAGGCCGAGCCAGACGGTCGGCACGCCCGCCGAGAACGTCACGCGCTCGGTTTCCATCAACTCGTACAGCGACTTGCCGTCGAGGTCCTTGCCCGGCAGCACGAGCTTCGTGCCCGTGAGCGCCGCCGTGTACGGCAGGCCCCATGCGTTGACGTGGAACATCGGCACGACGGGCAGCGCCGCGTCGAGCGACGACAGCCCCATCGCATCGGGCAGCGCCGCGCCGTACGCGTGCAGCACCGTCGAGCGATGCGAATAGAGCGCCCCCTTCGGATGGCCGGTCGTGCCCGACGTGTAGCAGAGCGACGACGCCTGCCGCTCGTCGAGAAGCGGCCATTCGTAATCGCCGTCTTCCGCGCCGACGAGCGTTTCGTAACAAAGATACGGCGTCGCGCCCTTCGGCAGGTGCGCGTCGTCCGTCATCGCGATCCAGCCTTTCACGTTCGGGCATTGCGGCGCGAGCTGGTCGACGAGCGGCGCGAAGCTCAGGTCGAAGAGCACGTAGCGGTCTTCGGCATGATTGACGATGTATGCGATCTGCTCGGGAAAAAGGCGCGGATTGATCGTGTGGCAGACGGCGCCCATCCCGCTGATTCCGTAATACGCCTCGACGTGCCGGTAGCCGTTCCATGCGAGCGTTCCAATCCGGTCGCCGACGCCCACGCCCAGGCGGATCAGCGCCTGCGCGAGCCGTTTGGAACGCGTTTCGCAATCGCGATAGGTATAGCGGTGAATGTCGCCCTCGACGCGCCGCGACACGATCTCGACATCGCCCGCATGCCGCGCCGCGTGCGCGATCAGCGACGACACGAGAAGCGGCATATCCATCATCTGGCCCAGCAACGGCTTACCCATCGTCTTCCTTCTCCCTGAAGTATTTTTCCGATACGGTCTGCTGCGAACGGCTCGACGGCGCGCGGGCGGCTTCAAGCGGCCCGCGCGGCGCGGACTTACAATATCGGCTAACTTACAGATCAGCAATATGTCGTTTTCCAGAAGCGAGGCCGCACCGGCCGCCCCTCTTCCCGATCTCGCCGCGACGCTCGCCGCGCCGCGCGACGATGCGTTCCTGCAACTCGGCACCGCGTTCCTGACGCGGCTGCCCGCCGCGCCCCTGCCCGCGCCGTACGTCGTCGGCTTCTCCGACGAAGCGGCGCGGATGCTCGGGCTCGATCCCGCGCTGCGCGACGCGCCCGGCTTCGCCGAGCTGTTCTGCGGCAATCCGACCCGCGACTGGCAGCCGACGTCGCTGCCGTACGCATCGGTCTACTCGGGCCATCAGTTCGGCGTGTGGGCGGGCCAGCTCGGCGACGGACGCGCGCTCACGATCGGCGAGATCGAGCACGGCGGCCGCCGCTACGAGCTGCAACTGAAGGGCGCGGGCCGCACGCCGTATTCGCGGATGGGCGACGGCCGCGCGGTGCTGCGCTCGTCGGTTCGCGAGTTCCTGTGCTCGGAGGCGATGCACCACCTCGGCATCCCGACGACGCGCGCGCTCGCCGTGATCGGCTCCGACCAGCCGGTGATCCGCGAGGCAATCGAAACGTCGGCGGTCGTCACGCGCGTCGCGGAGAGCTTCGTGCGCTTCGGCCATTTCGAGCACTTCTTCGCGAACGACCGGCCCGATCTGCTGCGCGCGCTCGCCGATCACGTGATCGACCGCTTCTATCCGTCGTGCCGCGACGCCGACGATCCCTATCTCGCGCTCCTCGCGGAAGCGACGCGGCGCACCGCGGAGCTCGTCGCGCAATGGCAGGCGGTCGGCTTCTGCCACGGCGTGATGAACACCGACAACATGTCGATCCTCGGCGTGACGATCGACTACGGCCCGTTCGGCTTCCTCGACGCGTTCGACGCGAAGCACATCTGCAATCACTCGGACACGCACGGCCGCTACGCATACCGGATGCAGCCGCGCATCGCGCACTGGAACTGCTTCTGCCTCGCGCAGGCGCTCCTGCCGCTCTTCGGCCTCCATCGCGACGCGCCGAACGAAGACGCGCGCGCCGAGCGCGCGGTCGAGGACGCGCACGCGGTGCTCGGACGCTTTCCCGAGCAGTTCGGCCCCGCGCTCGAACGCGCGATGCGCGCGAAGCTCGGCCTCGAGCTCGAACGCGAAGGCGATGCGGCGCTCGCGAACCAGCTGCTCGAGATCATGGACGCGAGCCATGCCGATTTCACGCTGACGTTCCGCCGCCTCGCGCGCGTGTCGAAGCACGACGCGCGCGGCGACGCGCCGGTGCGCGACCTCTTCATCGATCGCGACGCGTTCGATCGCTGGGCGAACCTCTACCACGCGCGCCTGTCGGACGAAGCGCGCGACGACGCGACGCGCGCGGCCGCGATGAACCGCGCGAATCCGAAATACGTGCTGCGCAACCATCTCGCGGAAACGGCGATCCGCCGCGCGAAAGAGAAGGACTTTTCCGAAGTCGAGCGCCTCGCGGCCGTGCTGCGGCGCCCGTTCGACGAGCAGCCGGAATACGACGCCTACGCGGCGCTGCCGCCCGACTGGGCGAGCGCGCTCGAGGTGAGCTGCTCGTCGTGACGCCGCGCCGCGGGCGTTGCGCATGAATCCATCAGGAGAATCGAAGATGTCAGGAGATCGAGACGACCGGCGTTATCCGTATCAAGAGGACGACGCCGAGCTGCGCCGCCGGCTTTCGCCGCTGCAATACGAAGTCACGCAGCATGCGGCGACCGAGCGGCCGTTTACGGGCGAGTACACGGACACCGAGGACGCGGGGATCTACCACTGCGTCGTCTGCGGCACCGCGCTCTTCGAATCCGGCGCGAAATACCACTCGGGCTGCGGCTGGCCCAGCTACTTCAAGCCGATCGACGGCGAGGTGATCGACGAGAAGATCGACTACACGCACGGGATGACGCGCGTCGAAGTGCGCTGCAACCATTGCGGCGCGCATCTCGGACACGTGTTCGAGGACGGCCCGCGCGACAAAACCGGATTGCGGTACTGCATCAACTCGGCTGCGTTAAACTTCGAGGCTAAACCCGAGCGGAAGTGAGCCCGCGCCGGCCCCGAAAGCCGGCCGGCGCGCGCGCCGCGACGGGCGTCCCTACAACGGTGGCGGGCCATGCGCCCGCCACGCAGCCGCGAGCACCATGAAATTCCTGTTCGATCTGTTCCCGATCATCCTGTTCTTCGCCGCCTTCAAGGCATGGGGCATCTTCACGGCGACCGCGGTCGCGATCGCCGCCACCCTCGCCCAGGTGGCATGGGTCGCCTTCCGGCACCGGAAAGTCGACACGATGCTGTGGGTGAGTCTCGGCGTGATCGTCGTGTTCGGCGGCGCGACGCTCGTGCTGCACGACGAGAAGTTCATCCAGTGGAAGCCGACCGTTCTCTATTGGCTGTTCGCGGCCGGCCTCGTCGCCGCGCGCTATGCGTTCGGCAAGAACCTGATCGAGAAGATGATGGGCAAGCAGCTCACGTTGCCCGGTCCGGTCTGGGACAAGCTGAACCTCGCGTGGGCCGCGTTCTTCGCGGCGCTCGGCGTGACGAACCTGTACGTCGTGCGCAACTTCACCGAATCGCAGTGGGTCAACTTCAAGCTGTTCGGCACGACGGGCGCGATCGTCGTTTTCGTCATCCTGCAAAGCCTCTGGCTCGCGAAATACCTGAAGGACGAGTGACATGAGCGAAGCCTTTCTGCACGCCGCACCGGCCGCGCGCATCGCGCTCATCGAGACGCGTCTTTCCGCCGCGCTCGCCCCCGAATCGATCGACGTGCGCGACGACAGCGCGCAGCACGCGGGCCATGCGGGCGCCGCCGCGGGCGGCCACTACACGGTCACGATCGTGTCGGCCGCGTTCGCCGGCAAGACCCGCGTCGCGCGGCACCGGCTGGTGTATGATGCGCTCGCCGATGCCATGCAGCGCGGCATTCACGCGCTCGCGATCCTTGCGTACACGCCAGAAGAATATCTAGAGTCTTCCCATTCTCAATAAATCCGTCTCATTAGGAATTTCCCGATGATCCTGAAATCTCCCCGTCTGTGGGCCGCGGCAGCCGCTCTCGCCGCCGCCCCGGCTTTCGCCCAGAACATCGCCGTCGTGAACGGCACGCCGATTCCGAAGTCGCGCGCCGACGCGATGATCGCGCAGCTCGTTCAGCAAGGTCAGCAGGACACGCCGCAGCTCGAGCAGGCGGTGCGCCAGGAGCTCGTCAACCGCGAGATCCTGATGCAGGAAGCGATCAAGCGCGGGATTCCGAATCGTCCGGACGTGAAGGCGCAGATCGTCGTCGCGCAGCAGACCGCCGTGCTGCGCGCGCTGATCGAGGATTTCCTGAAGAAGAACCAGCCGAGCGACGCCGAGCTGAAGGCGCGCTACGACGACCTCGTGAAGAGCGCGGCGGGCCGCGAGTATCACCTGCACCACATCCTCGTCGACAACGAGCAGCAGGCGAAGGACCTGATCGCGAAGATCAAGGGCGGCGCGAAGTTCGAAGATCTCGCGAAGCAATACTCGAAGGACCCGGGCTCGGCGAAGAACGGCGGCGATCTCGACTGGTCCGATCCGAAGGCATACGTGCCGGAATTCGCAGCGGCCGCGCAGCAGCTGCAGAAAGGCCAGATGACGGATGCGCCGGTGAAGACGCAGTTCGGCTGGCACATCATCCGCGTCGACGACATCCGCAGCATCACGCCGCCGCCGTTCGAGCAGGTCAAGCAGCAGATCGCGCAGCAGATGGTCCAGCAGAAGCTGCAGGCGTTCGAGGAAGGCCTGCGTCAGCAAGCGAAGGTCCAGTAACGATCGTCGCTTCGACGCCGCGTATCGCGCGCGGCCGAACGTCGCAAAAAAAGCCGCTCCAACTTTGGAGCGGCTTTTTGCATGCGGCGGAGACGAAACGCCGGTGTCGCGGCATCGCCTTCCGCCTTCGCATCCGTGAGGCTCGCGCGGCGGACCGGCCTGCGGCACGAGCAGCGAAGGCGGCGAAGTACGCCGGCCGCAACCTTGCGGCAGCCGATCGCCCGACCGGCGCCGCGAAGGACGATGCCCGCCTGGCGCCTGCGCTCAGCCGAGCCAGCGGCGCGCGTTGCGGAACACGCGCAGCCAGGGGCTCGCGTCGCCCCAGCCTTCCGGATGCCAGCTCATCGTCACCGTGCGGTGCACGCGCTCCATGTGCGGCATCAGCACCGTGAAGCGGCCATCCGCCGTCGTCACCGACGTGATGCCGGCGGGCGAGCCGTTCGGGTTGAACGGATAGCGCTCGGTCGCGTCGCCGCGGTGGTCGACGAAGCGCATCGCGACCGCGACGCGGCTGGCATCGCCCTGCTGCGAGAAGTCCGCATAGCCTTCGCCGTGCGCGACCGCGACCGGAATCCGCGAGCCTTCCATGCCGGCGAAGAAGATCGACGGCGAGCGCTGCACTTCGACGAACGACAGGCGCGCCTCGAACTGCTCGGACTTGTTGCGCGTGAACTTCGGCCACGCTTCGGCGCCCGGAATCATCGACGCGAGGCTCGACATCATCTGGCAGCCGTTGCAGATGCCGAGCGCGAACGTGTCGGGACGCGCGAAGAATGCGGCGAACATCTCGGCCAGCTTGTCGTTGAAGCGGATCGTCTTCGCCCAGCCTTCGCCCGCGCCCAGCACGTCGCCGTACGAGAAGCCGCCGCACGCGACCGCACCCGCGAAATCGGCGAGCGACGCACGGCCCGCGAGCAAGTCGCTCATGTGGACGTCGTGCGCGTCGAAGCCCGCGCGGTCGAACGCGTAGGCGGTCTCCAGATGCGAGTTCACGCCCTGCTCGCGCAGGATCGCGACGCGCGGCCGCGCGCCCGTCGCAATGAACGGCGCAGCGACGTCCTCCGCAGGATCGAACGACAGCACGGGCGACAGGCCCGGGTCTTCCGCGTCGAGGATCGCGTCGTATTCGGCGTCCGCGCAGGCCGGGTTGTCGCGCAGCCGCGCGATCCGCCAGCTCACTTCGCTCCACGCGCGCTGCAGCTCGACGCGCGGCGCTTCGTAGACCTTCTTCGCGTCGCGGTACACCTCGATCGCGTCGGTCTCGTTGACCGCGCCGATCACGTGCGAGCACGCGGACAGGCCATGCTCGCGCAGCACGCCGAGCACCGCGTCGCGGTCTTCCGCGCGCACCTGGACGACCGCGCCGAGCTCTTCGGAGAAGAGCGCGCGGATCGTCCGGTCTTCGCGGCGGCCGCTCGTCTGCTTCGCCCAGTCCTTCGCATCGCCGTAATCGGATTCGTGCTGCGGGTCGAGCGTCAGCATGTCGACGTTCAGCGACACGCCCGCGTGCCCCGCGAACGCCATTTCGCAGACGGTCGCCCATAGGCCGCCGTCCGAGCGGTCGTGATACGCGAGCAGCCTGCCCGCGCCGTTCAGCGACTGGATCGCCGCGAAGAAGCGCTTCAGGTCTTCCGGATCGTCGACGTCGGGCGCCGCGTCGCCGACCTGCTGCGTGACCTGCGCGAGAATGCTGCCGCCCAGGCGATTCTTGCCGCGGCCGAGGTCGATCGCGATCAGCACGCTCGCGCCGACGTCCGCGATGCGGCGCAGCTCCGGCGTCAGATGGCGGCGCACGTCCTCGACGGGCGCGAACGCCGAGATGATCAGCGACACCGGCGCGACGACTTCCTTCGCGACGCCGTTCTCGTCCCACTTCGTCTTCATCGACAGCGAATCCTTGCCGACCGGGATGCCGATGCCGAGCGCGGGGCACAGCTCCATGCCGATCGCCTTGACGGTGTCGAAGAGCTTCGCGTCCTCGCCTTCGGTGCCGCACGCGGCCATCCAGTTCGCGGACAGCTTCAGCTTGTCGAGCGACGCGATCGGCGCGGCCGCGATGTTGGTGATCGCCTCGCCGACCGCCATCCGGCCCGACGCGGGCGCGTCGATCACCGCGAGCGGCGTGCGCTCGGCCATCGTCATCGCCTCGCCCGCGAAGCCCGCATAGTCGAGCGCGGTGACCGCGCAGTCGGCGACGGGCACCTGCCACGGGCCGACCATCTGGTCGCGCACCGACGTGCCGCCGACCGTGCGGTCGCCGATCGTGATGAGGAACGACTTGCTCGCGACGGTCGGGTGCTTCAGCACGTCGACCGCGACAGCCGACAGCGCGACGCCCGTCACGTCGACCGGCGCGCGCTCGGTCGTCGCGCGGGCGACGTCGCGGTGCATCCGCGGCGGCTTGCCGAGCAGCACTTCCATCGGCATGTCGACCGGGTATTCGGCGGCGCCCGTCGCCTGATCGTCGACGAGCTGCAGCTGGCGCTCGTCGGTCGCGACGCCGACCACCGAGAACGGGCAGCGCTCGCGCGCGCAGATCGCCTCGAAGCGCGGCAGCTCGGCGGGCGCGATCGCCAGCACGTAGCGCTCCTGCGCCTCGTTCGACCAGATCTCGCGCGGCGACAGGCCCGACTCCTCGAGCGCGACCTTGCGCAGCTCGAAGCGCGCGCCCTTGCCGGCGCCGTCGACGATCTCGGGGAACGCGTTGGACAAGCCGCCCGCGCCGACGTCGTGGATGCTGAGGATCGGGTTCGCGTCGCCGAGCTGCCAGCAGCTGTTGATCACTTCCTGCGCGCGCCGCTCGATTTCCGGATTGCCGCGCTGGACCGAGTCGAAGTCGAGCTCGGCCGTGTTCGCGCCCGTCGCCATCGAGCTCGCCGCGCCGCCGCCCATGCCGATCCGCATGCCGGGGCCGCCGATCTGGATCAGCAGCGAGCCGGCCGGCACGTCGTGCTTGTGCGTGTGCGCGTCGGAGATGTTGCCGATGCCGCCCGCGATCATGATCGGCTTGTGATAGCCGCGCACCTGGCCGCCGACGTTCTGCTCGTAGACGCGGAAATAGCCGCCCAAGTTCGGGCGGCCGAATTCGTTGTTGAACGCGGCGCCGCCGAGCGGGCCGTCGATCATGATCGAGAGCGGCGACGCGATGCGGTCCGGGCGGCCGTACGGGCCGTGCGGCTCGTCGGCATTGCGCTCGCCGACGGGCTGCGCGGCGTCGCGCGCGTTTTCCCACGGCTGGCGTGCGCCGGGCAGGTCGAGGTTCGACACCGTGAAGCCCGCGAGGCCCGCCTTCGGACGCGCGCCGCGGCCCGTCGCGCCTTCGTCGCGGATCTCGCCGCCCGCGCCGGTCGCCGCGCCCGGGAACGGCGAGATCGCCGTCGGGTGGTTATGCGTCTCGACCTTCATCAGCGTGTGCGTGAGCTCGGTGTGGCGGCCGTAGCGCTCGGCGGGCTCGCCCGAGCCGTTCGCGCCGCGCGGGAACCAGCGTTCGGCCTGCGCGCCCCGCATGATCGACGAGTTGTCCGAATACGCGACGATCGTGCCTTGCGGGCTCATCTTCTCGGTGTTGCGGATCATCGCGAAGAGCGACATGTCCTGCGCCTGCCCGTCGATCGTCCACTGCGCGTTGAAGATCTTGTGGCGGCAGTGCTCGCTGTTCGCCTGCGCGAACATCATCAGCTCGACGTCGGTCGGGTTGCGCTCGAGCTTCTTGAACGCGTCGACGAGGTAGTCGATCTCGTCGTCGGCAAGCGCGAGGCCGAGCTCGACGTTCGCGCGCTCGAGCGCGCCGCGGTCCTGCGCGAGCACGTCGACCGTCGCGAGCGGCTTGGCCGGCAGCTCGTCGAACAGATGGCGCGCGTCGTCGCGCGAGCCGACGACGCTTTCCGTCATCCGGTCGTGCAGCGCGGCCGCGACCGCCGCGCGCGCGTCGGCCGACAGCGCCTTCTTCGCGCCGACGCCGAGGACGCCGGCCTTGAGCGTCACCGTGAACTCGATTCCGCGCTCGATCCGGCGCACGCGCGACAGGCCGCAGTGCCGCGCGATGTCGGTCGCCTTGCTCGCCCACGGCGACACGGTGCCGAAGCGCGGCAGCACGACGAACGTTTCGGTTGCGCCCTTCTCGGCGGCGGGCTCGAACGGCGCGCCGTAGTGCATCAGCGCGTCGATGCGCGCGTTGTCGTCCGCGGCGAGCGGCTCATGCGCATTGACGAAATGCAGATACTGGCCGCGGACCGCGACGATATCGCCGTCGATTTGCTTGAGCGCGTCGAGCAGGCGGGTTTGACGGAAATCGGAGAGCGCCGAAGCACCGGGAAAACACGAGAAGTGAGCCATGGGCTGGACTGACGTCGATGAGTCGCGCAAGCTGGCGACGTGGGGCGTAAGGAAGGCCGTAATTATACCCGGAAGTCGCCCGCCGAACGGCCGCCCGCATGCGCCCGCCCGCGTGCCCCGAGCCGCGCCGCGCGCGCCGCACCGGCCGGCGCGCGTCATTTGGCGCTATCATGCGCGCTTCACCAGGCCGGGCACGGCCTGCCACGCGGATCCTCAATCGGGCCGGATGCGGCGCCCGACATCGAATCGAACATGGATGTAATCGTCATCGGCGGAGGCATGGCCGGCATCGCCACCGCCTATCAGTTGCGCGCGGCCGGCCATCGCGTGTGCGTCGTCGAACGCCACGCGACGGTCGCGCAAGGCGCGAGCTACGGCCAGGGCGGCGCCCTGCTGCCGACGCCGCTCGACGTGTGGTTCGGCCCGACCTTCATGCGCGAGCGGCGCGCGCAGAAGAGCGGCGTCGTCTACAAGCCGGGCTTCAACGGCGCGCTGCGGCGCTTCACGAGCCGCCTCGACGCGCTGCGCGAGCCCGCCGCGTTCACCGCGCAGTACACGAAGCTGCGGCCGCTCGTCGAGCTGTCGCGCGATGCGATCGCCGACGTCGAAGCCCGCTTCGGCCTCGAATTCGAGCAGAAGAGCGGCGTGCTGCACGTCGTGCGCGAGCAAGCCGAATGGGACGACGCGCAGCCCGCGCTCGACCTGATGCGCGACCTCGGTCTGCCTTACGAGACGCTCACGCCCGACGCATGCGCGGCGCTCGAGCCGTCGATGCCGACCGAGCCCGCGTTCGCGGGCGGCGTGCTGTTCGCCCAGGAGCGCACCGCGAACTGCCCGCTCTTCGTGAAGCTCGTCAAGCAGGTGCTCGACGAGCACGACGTGCAGTTCCGGCTCGGCCGCGCGGTCGCCGCGATCCGCACCGACGCGAAGCGCGCGGCCGTCGAGCTCGCGCCCGACCCGGCCGATCCGCGCGCGGCGAAATCGAAGGAAGTCGACGTGGTCTCGGCCGACGCGATCGTCGTCGCGGCGGGCACCGAGAGCCTCGCGCTCGTCGAGCGGCTCGGCGTGCACGCGCCGCTGCATCCGGTGCGCGTCCATACGCTGACGGTGCCCCTCGCGTACGACGAGCACGCGCCGCATCTGAGCATCGTCGATTCGGTCAAGCGGATCACGATCACGCGGCTCGGCCAGCGGCTGCGGATCGGCGGCGGCGCGGTGCTGCAAAGCGCGAAGGACATCGCGCGGCCGCTGCCCGAGCCGCTGTCGGAAGCCGCGCTCGCGCTCCTCGGCCAGGCAACGCACGACTGGCTGCCCGGCACCGCGAAGATCTCCGCCGCGCGCGCGTGGCAAGGCGCGAAGCTGTTGTCGCCGGACGGTCTGCCCGTCGTCGGGCCGACTTCCGATCCGCGGATTTTCGTCAACTTCGGCCACGGCCCGGCGGGCTGGGGCCTCGCGTTCGGGTCTGCTAAAGTGGTGGCGGATTACGTCGGCGGCGGCGCGCAGCGCGTGCCCGCCGACACGCTCGCCGCGCTGCGCGCGGAGCGCTTTGCCACCTGACGCCGCCCGTCTGCGCGCGGGCGGCGCGTGATCGCGAGCCGCCCATGATCGTCACCGCCGATTCTCCCCTGCTTCACTCGCTCGATCCGTTCGACGAGCCGCCGATTCACGCGAGCGAGCCGCTCCTGACCGTCGCCGAGCTGCGCGACGTCGAGACCGGGGCCGCCGCCGCGCTGCCGCCGCACACGCTGATGGACCGCGCGGGCAGGTCCGCCGCGCAATGGCTCGCCGCGCGGCTCGTCAGCGACCCGCGGCCCGTCTGGTTCGCGGTCGGCCCCGGCAACAACGGCGGCGACGCGCTCGTCGCCGCGGCCGAGCTGCGGCGGCTCGGCTTCGCGGCCGACGCCTGGATGCCGATCGAAGCGAAGCCCGAAGACGCGCGCTGGGCGCTCGAACGCGCGCGCGCGGCGAACGTGCCGATCGACGACACGGCGCCCGAATCGTTCGACGGCTACGGCTGGCTCGTCGACGGCCTGTTCGGCATCGGCCTCGCGCGGCCGCTCGACGGCGCGTTCGCGGCGATCGCGCAACGGATGGCGGCGCGCGCGCGGCACACGGGCCGCGTGCTCGCGCTCGACGTGCCGAGCGGCCTCGACAGCGACACCGGCATGCGCGTCGGCGCGGGGCCCGCCGTCGCGGCGACCGACACGCTGTCGTTCATCGCCGCGAAGCCCGGCCTCTACACCGGCGACGGGCGCGATCTCGCGGGCGAGATTCACGTCGCGCCCCTCGATCTCGACGCGCTCGCCGCGCCCGCGATCCGGCTGAACGCGCCCGGTCTCTTCGACGCGCGCCTGCCCGAGCGCGCGTTCGCTTCGCACAAGGGCACGTACGGCAGCGTCGCGATCGTCGGCGGCGACACCGGCATGTGCGGCGCGCCGATCCTCGCCGCGCGCGCGGCGCTCTTCGCGGGCGCGGGCAAGGTCCACGTCGGCTTCGTCGGCGCGGGCGCGCCGCCGTACGATCCGCCGTATCCGGAGCTGATGCTGCATCCCGCCGACGCGCTGCCGACCGACGCGCTTACCGCGCTCGCGATCGGTTGCGGGCTCGGCGCGAGCGAGCGCGCCGCGCGCACGCTCGCGGCGCTGCTGCCGCTCGACGCGCCGAAGCTGATCGACGCCGACGCGCTGAACCTGATCGCGAAGACGCCCGAGCTCGCCGACGCGCTCGCCGCGCGCGGCCGCGCGGGCGACGCCGCGGTCCTCACGCCGCATCCGCTCGAAGCCGCGCGCCTCCTCGCGACCGATGCGGCCGACGTCCAGCGCGACCGCGTCGCGGCCGCCCGCGCGCTCGCCGGGCGCTTCTCGGCGGTCGTCGTGCTGAAGGGGTCCGGCACAGTGATCGCCGCGCCCGACGGCCGCGTCGCGATCAACCCGACCGGCAACGCGGCGCTCGCCACGGGCGGCACGGGCGACGTGCTGGGCGGCCTGATCGGCGCGTTCCTCGCGCAGCGGATGCCGCGCTACGAAGCGGCGCTCGCGGGCGTCTACCTGCACGGGCTCGCCGCCGAGCGGCTGTGCGCGGCGGGCGCGGGCCCGGCGGGCACAGCCGCGGGCGAGCTCGCGGCCGCGGTGCGCCTGCTGATCAATCGGCTGTTTTATACGCGACCCGCCGCGCCGGGCCAAGCGCCGCTATACTGATCGTCCCGCCGCAGGCGGGCTCCTCGTCCGCCCGCATGCCGCGCGCCGGCATGCGGGCGCGGCCTTCCCCGATTCGTGCTGTTTCGCTCCTGATCGCCATGACGCTGAATTCGCTCCCCGCTTGGCCCGCGCTGCAAGCGCACTACGAAGAGATCCGCGACGCGCATCTGCGCGACTGGTTCGCCCCCGCCAACGATCCCGCCCCGACGCGCGCCGAGCGCTTCACGTTCGAAGGCGGCGGCCTCGCCGCCGATTTCTCGAAGAACCGCATCACCGACGCGACGCTGCGTCTTCTCGTGCAGCTCGCGCGCGAAGCGGGCGTCGAAGCGCGCCGCGACGCGATGTTCGCGGGCGAAACCGTGAACCCGACCGAAGGCCGCGCCGCGCTGCACACCGCGCTGCGCGCGAATTCGCCCGACGCGCCGTTCCAGGCGCAGGTCGCGGCCGAGCGCGCGAAGATGGCGCGCTTCGCCGACGCCGTACGCAGCGGCGCGTGGACGGGCTACACCGGCAAACGGATCCGCCACGTCGTGAACATCGGCATCGGCGGCTCGGACCTCGGGCCGAAGATGGTCGTCCATGCGCTGCATCACGTCGCGGCGCCCGACATCTCGACGCACTTCGTGTCGAACGTCGACGGCGCCGATCTCGCGCGCGTGCTCGAGCGGATCGATCCGGAAGAGACGCTCGCGATCATCGTGTCGAAGACCTTCACGACGCTCGAGACGATGACGAACGCGCGCTCGCTGCGCGACTGGTTCGTCGCGAAGGGGTGCCCGGAGAATGCGCTCGCGAAGCACTTCGTCGGCGTGTCGGCGAATCCCGCCGAGGTCGTCAAGTTCGGCATCGCCGAGACGAACGTGTTCGAGATGTGGGACTGGGTCGGCGGCCGCTATTCGCTGTGGTCGGCGGTCGGCCTGTCGATCATGATCGCGATCGGGCCCGAGCGCTTCGACGAGCTGCTCGCCGGCGCGCACGACATGGACGAGCACTTCCGCACCGCGCCGCTCGAACGCAACCTGCCGGTGCTGCAGGGCTTGGTCGGCATCTGGTATCGCAATTTCTTCGGCGCGCAGAGCTACCTCGTCGCGCCGTACTCGGAAGCGCTGCATTACCTGCCGTCGTATCTGCAGCAGCTCGAGATGGAGAGCAACGGCAAGTCCGCGCGGATCGACGGCGCGTTCGTCGACTACCCGACGTCCGCCGTCACCTGGGGCGAGCCCGGCACGAACGGCCAGCACGCATTCTTCCAGATGCTGCACCAGGGCCCGACGCTCGTGCCGATCGACTTCATCGCCGTGCTCACGCCCGAGCATCCGCTCGCGAGCCATCATCCGAAGCTGCTCGCGAACTGCTTCGCGCAAAGCGAGGCGCTGATGCTCGGCCGCACGCTCGACGAAGCGCGCAAGATCGCCGGCCCGGACAAGCCCGAGCTCGCGCCGCACCTGACGTTCCCCGGCAACCGGCCGACGACGACGCTGCTCGTCGACGCGCTCACGCCGCGCACGCTCGGCGCGCTGATCGCGCTGTACGAGCACAAGGTGCTCGTGCAGGCGGCCGTGTGGAACATCAATCCGTTCGATCAGTGGGGCGTCGAGCTCGGCAAGATCCTCGGCAAGGTCGTCGAGGCCGATCTCACGGCCGCGCAGGCCGATCCGGCGAAGCACGATTCGTCGACGTCGACGCTGATCGCGCGCGCGCGGAAGGCGCTGGGTCGATAGGCAAGAGGCTAGCGGCGGCGGCCGCGATGCGCCGCCGCCGCGCCGCTCGAGGCCCACAGCGCGATGTATCGATTCCGAGTGGGCCCGGCTGCGGTCTCGGCGTCTTGACGTTTCGGTTTCGGTTTCGGCGTTTCGCAGCATCGACTTCTCCGCGCCGCCCAGGCCGAACGCCGCCTCGCTGCGCGGGCGCCCGCAGCATCGCCGAATCGATCCGCGACGGGCCATTCCCCGACCGCCGGCCGATGACCGGCCGATGCACCGGCTTCGCGCTTGCGTTGCGCCCCGCGTCAGCTCGCCTCGTGCCGCGCGTGATCCGCGCCGCGCAAATGCCCCGCTTCGAGCACGACCGTCGTCCCGCAGCGGCGCGCAAGCTCGGGATCGTGCGTGACGAGCACGAGCGTCGCGCCGTGCGTGCGATTCAGCTCGAACATCAGGTCGATGACCGCATGGCCCGTCGCCGCGTCGAGACTGCCCGTCGGCTCGTCGGCGAACAGCAGCGCCGGACGCGTGACGAATGCGCGTGCGAGCGCGACGCGCTGCTGCTCGCCGCCCGACAGGAGCTTCGGATAGTGGCCGGTGCGCGCGCCGAGGCCCACTTCCTCGAGCAACGCACGCGCCCGCTGCGCGGCCTCGCGCGCGCCGACGCCGCCCTGCAGCTCGAGCGGCAGCATCACGTTCTCGAGCGCGGTCAGATGCGGCATCAGCTGGAACGACTGGAACACGAAGCCGACTGCGCCGTTGCGCAGCGCCGCGCGTGCGTCCTCGTCGAGCTGGCCGAGATCCTGGCCGAACAGGCGAACCGTGCCCTCAGTCGCGCTGTCCAACCCGGCGAGCAGGCCGAGCAGCGTCGATTTGCCCGACCCGGACGCCCCGACGATCGCGACGCTGCCGCCCGCGCGAACCGTCAGGTCGATGCCGTCGAGAATCGTCAGCTCGCCGACGGCATCGGCGACACGCTTGCATACATTCCGTACTTCGATAATCGGATCGGTAATCTTGAGCATGAAACGCACATTTCACTGGAAGGTCGGCGCGACGCTCGCCGTGATCGCGGCGTTCGCCGGCGCGGCATCCGCCGCAACGAATGCCGCGCCGTCGACGGACGTTCACGGCGGCAAGCCGGTGATCGTGGTGCTCGGCGACAGCCTGTCGGCCGAGTACGGCCTGCCGCGCGACACGGGCTGGGTTGCGCTGATGCGCGCGCGCCTCGCGACCGAACGGATCGATTATAGCGTCGCAAACGCGAGCATCTCCGGCGACACGACGAGCGGCGGCCGCGCGCGGCTGCCCGCGGTGCTCGCGCGGCTCAAGCCCGCCGTCGTCGTCGTCGAGCTCGGCGCGAACGACGCGCTGCGCGGCGTGCCGCTCACCGCGACCGAAAACAACCTGCGCGAGATCGTCGCGCAGGCGCGGCAGGCGCGCGCGCAGGTACTGCTCGTCGGCATGTACGTGCCGCCGAACTATGGGCCCGACTACACGCAGAAATTCCACGGCGTCTACACGGCACTGTCGAAGGAGATGCGCGTGCCGCTCGTGCCGTTCCTGCTCGCCGGCATCGAGAACAAGCCCGACATGTTCCAGGCCGACCAGATCCATCCGACGCAGGCCGCGCAGCGCCGGCTGCTCGACAACGTATGGCCGGCGCTCAAGCCGCTGTTGCGCACGTCGACGCATTGAGACGCTGATGCGCTGATGCGCTGATGCTCGGAGATGCCGGGCGCCGGCGGGCCGGCCGATGCGGCGCATGCCGGCATGCCGATGCGGCTTCGCCGCGCGCCGCCGCCCCCGCCCGACATCGCTCGACGCATCGAGCCCCGAACGCCCGCCGAGCCCCTCGAGCCGCCGAGCCCGTCAAAACGAAACAGCCCCGCACGATGGCGGGGCTGTTTCTTCATCGAACCGGCACGCTCGCGCGCACCGCCGACCGTCGATTGCCGGCCGTCAGTTCGAGCCCTCCTGCGCGGCATCGGCGGCCGAGCCGTAGAGCTTGACCTTCGAGCGCGCGCGCAGCGACGCGAGATACGCTTCCGTCTCGCTTTGCGCGTACACCTGCGCGAGTTGCTGCTGAGCGGCCCCGAGACGCTGATCGTCGACGGGCGCCGCGGCCGCGACCGAATTCACGCGGAAGATCGCGTAGCCGTCGTTGCCGAGATCGACGCCGACGTACGCGGGCAGTGTCTTCGGATCGACCTTGTAGATCGCGCTCACCGCCGCGGGCGGCAGCCCGTGCGCTTGCGTGCGCGAGATCTTGTCGGCCGCGGCGAAGCCCGCCGTCGCCTTCGACTTGCGCAACTCCGCGAGCTTCGCTTCGCCGTCCTGCTTCGCGAGGCGCGCCGCCTCATCGGCGGCCACCTTCGCGCGCACCTGGTCCTTGATCGCGTCGAGCGCGAGCACGACCGACGGCTGGTGATGCGTCACGCGCGCGGCGATCAGCGTGTTGTTGCCGACGTCGATCGCCTGCGTGTTGTTGCCGTTCTTCACCGAATCGGCGGCGAACACGGCCGCGAGGAACTTCGCGTTGTTGAGCGGGCTGTCGGGCGGCAGCGCCGGGTTCGGCTGCGGCGACACCGTCGCGGTCTGGATCGTCAGCTTGTACTTGTCGGCGGTCGGCTGCAGGCTCTTCGCCTTCTCGTACACGGTCGACGAGAAGCCCTCCGCGTTGTCGGCGAACGCTTTCGCCGCGAACTGCTGCTTCAGGTCGGCGGCGATCGAATCCTTCACCTCCGCGAGCGGCTTCACGACGGCCGGCTTCAAGTCGGTCGCCTTCAGGATGTGGAAGCCGAAGTCGCCCTGCACGACGCCGCTGATTTCGTCCTTCTTCAGCGCGAACGCGGCGTCGTCGAACGCGGCGCCGCCCGCGGTCGAGCCGCGCGTGATGAAGCCGAGGTCGCCGCCCTTCGCGGCCGACGGCGCATCCTGCGAGTTCTTCCCGGCGATCTGCGCGAACTGGTCCGGATGCGCCTTCACTTCGGCGAGCAACTGCTCGGCCTTCGCCTTCGCGGCCGCCTTGTCGGCCGCGCTCGCGTCCTTCGCTGCGGCGATGAAGATGTGGCTCACGCGCACCTGCGCGTCGGTGCGGTAATGCGCGATGTTGTCGTCGTAGTACTTCTTGATGTCGACGTCGCTCGGCTGCGCCGTCGCGGCGGCCGTTGCCTGCGAGTAGACGAGGTACTGGATCGTCGCCGTCTCGCGCGTCGCGAACGCTTGCTTGTGCGCGTCGTAATAGGCGGAGATCTGCGCGTCGGTCGGCTGCACCTTCGCCGCGTAATCGGCCGACTTCAGCACCATCGGCTGCACTTCACGCTGCTGCTCGGCGAGTTCGGTCAGCCGGCGCGCAACGCTCTTCGGCGTGAACGCGCTCGACACGATGCTCGCCGGAATCTGCTGCAGCGCAAGGCTGTAGCGCACGCGCTCCTGGTATTGATCGGGCGTCATGCCCTGCATCGCGAGCATCTGCGTGTAGCGCTCGGCGTCGAACGAGCCGTCCGGCTTCTTCAGCGACGAGATCACGGGATCGCTGAGGAGCGTCTGGCGCACGGCGCCGTCCGATGCGGTCAGGTGCAGGCGCTGCGTCTCGTCGGCGAGCGCGCGCTGCTGGATCAGCCCGTCGAGCAGTTGCTGACGGCGCTCCGGCGTGTCGAACGTCTTCGAGTCGAACTGCGCGCCGAGCGCCTGGCGCGCCTGGTCGATCTGCTGGCGCAGCATGCCGTCGAACTCGGCGCGCGTGATCTTGCGTCCGTTGACGGCCGCGACGTTCGCGCTTTCGTCGAAGAACCCACGGAAACCCTGAATGCCGACGATCCCAAGCCCCGGCAGCACGATCAGGAGCAGGAAGAACATCATCAGGCGCTGGTGATTGCGAAAGAAATCGAGCATGCGTGACGGCGTGAGCTGGACAAAACGCCCGATATTACAACAGCGGGCAAGAAAAAAGGCGAACCGGAGTTCGCCTTTCGGGATGATGGCGGAGCGGACGGGACTCGAACCCGCGACCCCCGGCGTGACAGGCCGGTATTCTAACCGACTGAACTACCGCTCCTTGGTCTGGCTTGCATGCGGGGACACGGAACCGGACCGCATGCCAAGGCGCCAATTTCCAAGGCGCCCGGCTCGCTCGAACCCTGGACGGGCAACGCGCGCGCTTGGTCGGACCCAGCAGCTACCGCGACATCGCGGTAATCCGCAATGGTATCCGAAGTTGTCGTTCGGGCGCAACGGCAATTTGTTTGCCCCTTGCGATTCTCGAGGCGCGGTCCAGAACGGCTCACGCCTCGAGAATCGCCGATCGCCATTCACGGCTCCCGCCCCCCGTCGACGATCTGAAACGCGCGAAATGCCGGCCGCATTGGCCGCGACGGCCGGCACGAAGGCCAAAGCACGAATCGCACCGCGCCGCACGGCCAACCGACTGCCGCCGCACGCCGACAGTCGCCCGGCCGAGACGAGTGCGAAAAACCGCGACACTCGATCGGGATCGGCGACGGTCGCGGCGCCGGCCCCGATCGCCGCGCAACGCGCATCGGTCGCGCGACGATGCGGCTCAACCAAGAGCACGCCGAACGCAATCGGCTCGATTCACGGCTCGGCTTGCTTCTGCCGCCTTCGCCCTACCGGTCGGAACGAGCCATGCGGATTTCGCGGCGCCCGCCCTGTCGACCACGCTCACCGCGTCCATTCGTCGTCGGTTGCGTCCGCAACGAAGCGGCGCCTCGCCCTCGCCCTCGCCCTCGCCCTCGCCCTCGCCCTCGCCCTCGCCCAACGCTTCGCCCGCGCGATCGCGATGCGGATCGCGCTGCCTTCCGACATCCCCTCTCTCAGCAGCGCATTGGCGATCTCGATCGCCTTGTCGCGCACCGGAGGCGCGATGTTGCGCATCGATACCGGGTAGCGATCGACCGTCCAGCGCATGTCGTCTCCAGGTCCGAGAGTACGTCGATCGAACCGGCCTGCACGGGTGGCCGGCTCCGGATGCGGCGCCGCGCGCCGCATGGCGGCCGGGTTGCCGGCGCCGATGTTCAGGCAGGCTTGGCCTGCGCCATCGCACGACATCGATATGCGCGCACACGACCATTGCGCATCGGCTGCCTGCACGCGGCGAAGCTGCGGCAAACGCCCGCGCACGGGCGGCCGCGACACGCGGACAACGCCACATGCGCCGCGTCGCTCATCGACGCCAATACGCGCGGACGAGCTGTTCGTCGAGACTGTATTTGAGGTCGAGCGAGCCCTGATACGCGGACTTCAGCGCCGAACCCAGATTGCGCGCCAGATGGACGTCGGTGGTGGTTACGACCGTCGCGCCGCCATCCGTGTCGATCGACATGATCCGCTGCATCGGGTGCCCCGCGCGCGCCCGCTCCTCGTGATGGCGCAGCAACTGGAGCAGTTCGGACAGATGCTCGTTGGCGAATGGTCCGTCTATATGGAGATAGCCGGCCGGCAGACGCTCGGCGGTGCGCTGACAGGCGCCGCATTGATGCTCGTGCGCGTCGCCGGGACGCGCGAGCCACTGCCAGCGCCCGGCGCTGAA
The DNA here is from genome assembly GCF_000959365.1 of Burkholderia oklahomensis C6786. Taxonomy (NCBI): domain Bacteria; kingdom Pseudomonadati; phylum Pseudomonadota; class Betaproteobacteria; order Burkholderiales; family Burkholderiaceae; genus Burkholderia; species Burkholderia oklahomensis. Next base: position 3,467,478 of record NZ_CP009555.1, on the reverse strand, counting down.
AACCGCGCCGCAGGTCGGGCACACCGTCGGCTCGTGCAGTTTGCGACGCATCGCATAAGGATCTTGCGCGAGTCCGGGATAGACCTCTTCGTGACTGCCTGCCTTGAAAGGCCGCGTGCGATGGTTCATGGAGACGCTCCTTGCATGACACCGAACGAATGCAACGACAGTTTCAGCCTATGGCAGGCGTCCTCGCCGACGTTGACCTGAGTCAACGAAGCAATGCCGCGCATCCGGGCGCTCGCGCACCGAGCGCCGCGACGTACGGCGCTCGCGTTGCACGCCATGCGCGCCGCACCTCTCCCGCTTGCGCAAGATGCGCCGCCGCACTGCGGCGCATTCGCGCCGAAAACGCATCCCGTGCGCACCCGAGCGCAATCGCCCAGCGTTGATCGACGTCAAGCCGCCATTCGCGCCGCGACGAACAATGAAGGCGTTGCCGCCCGCAAGGAGCCGGGCCGCGCGAATCCGCTTCGCGCACCGTCCGCGGTCGACGACGCATACGCTCGCCCCATTTCGTCTACCTCGTCTTTCACCGAGTACAACAATGAAATTACCGCTCGAAATCTCGATTCAAGGCATGCCTCGCTCCGACGCGCTCGAAGAGGCCGTCGCCCGCCACGCCGCCAAGCTCGAACGCTATTGCGCCGACATCATCCGCTGCCGGGTCAGCGTGATCCTCGACGACAAGCACAAGCGCCAGGGCAAGCCGTTCGACGTGCACATCGACGTGACGATCCCGGGGCACGAGCTCGTGTCCAATCGCGAATCCGACGAGGACGTGCACGTCGCGTTGCGCGACGCGTTCAAGAATGCCGAGCGGATGCTCGACGACGCGGTGAGCAGGCGCCGGGATCGGACGAGGCAGTCCGCGTAACGTGGCACGGCATCGCCGCGGCCGCGGCGAGCCACGAGCGCGCGGCGCACGCGCATGCGAGCCGACAACGCCGCATCAATAGCGTCTTGGCGCCGAGCGAACGACGCCAAACGATCGCGGTGTGGCGCCGCAATACGCGCACCCGCCATCGTCGCGGCAATTCGGCGACTGGCCGGAAGCGGCTCCTTCGCGCGAGCCGCGCCTCTTCAACGGCGTCGCCAAAACAAAAACCCGCAAAGCCAATCGCCATGCGGGTTTCAGTCGCTGCTGCAGTCTTCTTCGGGCTGCGTCGAACGCGTGTCGCGAAACGGAACTGGTGGGTGCTGAGAGGCTCGAACTCCCGACCTACGCCTTGTAAGGGCGCCGCTCTACCAACTGAGCTAAGCACCCGCTCCGGATTCACGCCGTTCTCGATCGGAGTATCGCACCCCTCAAGCAGCAAGCCGGCTAGTTTAGCGCATCCTTCAGTGCTTTGCCAGCCCTAAATTTGGGCACGTTCGCCGCGCGTATCTCGATCGCCGCGCCGGTGCGCGGGTCGCGGCCGCCGCGCGCGGCGCGCTTGCCGACCTCGAACGTGCCGAAGCCAACGAGCGTCACCGCGCCGCCCCGCTGCAGCGTGTTCGTAACGCCGCCGAGCAGCGCGTCGAGCGCACGCGCTGCCGACGACTTCGACAGGTCCGCTTGCCTTGCGATATGTTCGATCAATTCGGTCTTGTTCATCCGTGCTCCGTGGTCGGTCGGCTTGTTCGTCGCTCGGCGCGCAAGCAGGAAAAAAGCGCCACGCGCCGCCTCCATCCATTAGAGGAAGCCGAAACGAAAACGTCAAGACGCGTCCGCCGCACTCGCAGGCTCGCTCGCGAGCGCAACCTGCCGTCGCGCGCAAAAACAAAGCCCACGGCCTCGCGGCCGTGGGCTTGTCAGCGAAACGCGAACTGCCCGCGCGCGCTCAGTGCTTGACGACCTCGGTCGAGCCCGCGTCCTTCGCGGGTTCGGCGACGGGCGCCGCCGCCTTCGCCTCTTCCTCGGGCAGCGCGCTCGGCAGACGTTCGAGCGCGAGTTCGAGCACCTTGTCGATCCAGCGGACCGGCACGATTTCGATCGCGTTCTTCACGTTGTCCGGAATGTCCGCGAGATCCTTCACGTTCTCTTCCGGAATCAGCACGAGCTTGATGCCGCCGCGATGCGCTGCGAGCAGCTTCTCCTTCAATCCGCCGATCGGCAGCACTTCGCCGCGCAGCGTGATCTCGCCCGTCATCGCGACATTGGCGCGCACCGGAATGCCCGTCAGCACCGAAACGAGCGCCGTCGTCATCGCGATGCCGGCGGACGGACCGTCCTTCGGCGTCGCGCCTTCCGGCACGTGGATGTGGATGTCCTGCTTCTCGAACGCCTCGTCCTTGACGCCGAGCCGGCGCGAGCGCGAGCGCACGACCGAGCGCGCGGCCTCGACCGACTCCTTCATCACGTCGCCGAGCGAGCCCGTGCGGATCACGTTGCCCTTGCCGGGCATCACGGCCGCCTCGATCGTCAGCAGATCGCCGCCCACTTCGGTCCATGCGAGACCCGTGACCTGGCCGACCTGGTTCTCCTTCGCGGCAAGACCGAAGTCGTACTTGCGCACGCCGAGGAACGTGTCGAGGTTCTCGCCGTCGACCTTGATCGCACCCGTTGCCTTCTTCAGCAGCAGCATCTTCACGACCTTGCGGCAGATCTTCGAGATTTCGCGCTCGAGCGATCGCACACCGGCTTCCCGCGTGTAGTAGCGGATGATGTCGCGGATCGCCTGCTCGGTGACCTCGACCTCGCCGTCCTTCAGGCCGTTGTTCTTCTTCTGCTTCGGCAGCAGGTAGCGCTGCGCGATGCTGACCTTTTCATCCTCCGTGTAGCCCGACAGACGGATCACTTCCATCCGGTCGAGGAGCGGCGGCGGAATATTCAGCGAGTTCGACGTCGCGACGAACATCACGTCCGACAGGTCGAAATCGACCTCGACGTAGTGGTCGGCGAACGTGTGGTTCTGTTCCGGATCGAGCACTTCGAGCAGCGCGGACGACGGATCGCCGCGGAAATCCATCCCCATCTTGTCGACTTCGTCGAGCAGGAAGAGCGGATTGCGCACGCCGACCTTCGACAGGCTCTGCAGGATCTTGCCCGGCATCGAGCCGATGTAGGTCCGGCGGTGACCGCGGATCTCGGCCTCGTCGCGCACGCCGCCGAGCGCCATGCGGACGAACTTGCGGTTCGTCGCGCGCGCGATCGACTGGCCGAGCGAGGTCTTGCCGACGCCCGGAGGCCCGACGAGGCACAGGATCGGCGCCTTCACCTTGTCGACGCGCTGCTGCACCGCGAGGTACTCGAGGATCCGTTCCTTGACCTTCTCGAGGCCGTAGTGATCCTCGTCGAGGACTTTCTCGGCGTTGGCCAGGTCGTTGTTGACCTTGCTCTTCTTGCGCCACGGCAGCGCGATCAGCGTGTCGATGTAGTTGCGCACGACGGTCGCTTCCGCCGACATCGGCGACATCAGCTTCAGCTTCTTGAGCTCGGCGTCGGCCTTCTTCTTCGCTTCCTTCGGCATGCGCGCGGCGTTGATGCGCTTCTCGAGCTCCTCGAGATCCGCGCCTTCCTCGCCCTCGCCCAGTTCCTTCTGGATCGCCTTGACCTGTTCGTTCAGGTAGTACTCGCGCTGGCTCTTCTCCATCTGGCGCTTCACGCGCCCGCGGATGCGCTTTTCGACCTGCAGGATGTCGATCTCGGCTTCGAGCTGGGCAAGCAGGTGCTCGAGCCGCTCGATGACCGGGAACATCTCGAGGATGTGCTGCTTCTGGTCGAGCTTGAGCGGCAGGTGTGCCGCGATCGTGTCGGCAAGCCGGCCCGCCTCGTCGATACCCGACAGCGACGTCAGGATTTCGGGCGGGATCTTCTTGTTCAGCTTCACGTACTGATCGAACTGCGACACGATCGCGCGGCGCAGCGCCTCCGTCTCGGCGCTGTCGGCGTGGTCCGGTTCGAGCGGCATCACTTCGCACGAGAACTGCGTCTCCTGCTCTTCGATCGAGAGCGCCTGCGCGCGCTGCAACCCTTCGACCAGCACCTTCACGGTGCCGTCGGGCAGCTTCAGCATCTGCAGGATGTTCGCGATGCAACCGACGTCGTACATGTCTTTATCGGTCGGCTCGTCCTTTGCGGCGGTCTTCTGGGCGACGAGCATGATGTGCTTGCCGCCTTCCATCGCCACCTCGAGGGCCTTGATCGACTTCGGCCGGCCCACGAAGAGCGGAATCACCATGTGCGGGAAAACGACGACATCGCGCAGCGGCAGCAGCGGGAGCGTGGTGCGTTCCGGCGGGAGAAGTTGGGTGCCTGACATTTCATTTCCCCATGAGTGGAATCAATTGTTCGGTAAGTAAGGCCGGCACAGTGGATTGCAAGCCTTCAGCGCGTGGGAAATATTCAGTAAAAAAGTTACCGTGCGGTTCGAGTCAGAGTTACCCACAAGATAAACGAAAAAAAGCCGTTCACGATTCCATGAACGGCTTTTTGCTCATGAAACTTCAAAGCCGATCAATTCGAACCCGCCACTTTCGGCGTGTCCTCATAAATGAGTAACGGTTTGCCGTCTCCTTCGATGACGTTGTCGTCGATGATCACCTTGCCGACGCCTTTGAGGGTCGGCAACTCGTACATCACGTCGAGGAGCGCCTGCTCGATGATCGAACGCAGCCCGCGCGCGCCCGTCTTGCGACGGATCGCCTTGCGGGCGACCGCCTGCAGCGCGTCCGGGCGAATCTCGAGTTCGACCCGCTCCATCGCGAACAGCTTCTGATACTGCTTGACGAGCGCGTTCTTCGGCTCGACGAGGATCTTCATCAGCGCGGCTTCGTCGAGCTTGCCGAGCGTCGCGACGACGGGCAGACGGCCGATCAGCTCGGGGATCAACCCGAATTTGATCAGGTCTTCCGGCTCGACCTCGCGCAGCACTTCGCCCGCGTCCCGCTCCTGCTTGCTCTTCACGGTCGCGCCGAAGCCGATGCCGGTCTTCTCGGTGCGGTCGGTGATCACCTTCTCGAGGCCGTCGAACGCGCCGCCGCAGATGAACAGAATGTTCGTCGTGTCGACCTGGATGAAATCCTGGTTCGGGTGCTTGCGGCCGCCCTGCGGCGGCACCGACGCCATCGTGCCCTCGACGAGCTTCAGCAGTGCCTGCTGGACGCCCTCGCCCGACACGTCGCGCGTGATCGACGGGTTGTCCGACTTGCGGCTGATCTTGTCGATCTCGTCGATGTAGACGATCCCGCGCTGCGCCTTCTCGACCTCGTAGTTGCAGTTCTGCAGCAGCTTCTGAATGATGTTCTCGACGTCCTCGCCGACATAGCCCGCTTCCGTCAGCGTGGTCGCGTCGGCGATCACGAACGGCACGTTCAGAAGGCGTGCGAGCGTCTGCGCGAGGAGCGTCTTGCCGGAGCCCGTCGGGCCGATCAGCAGGATGTTGCTCTTCGACAGCTCGACGTCGTCCTTCTTGTCGAGATGCTTCAGGCGCTTGTAGTGGTTGTAGACGGCGACGGCGAGGATCTTCTTCGCGCGCTCCTGTCCGATCACGTATTGATCGAGGATGTCGCGAATCTCCTGCGGGCTCGGCAGGTCGGATTTGGACAGACTGGCTTCGACGCCCGCCGCGGCCGCTTCGTCGCGAATGATCTCGTTGCACAAATCGATGCATTCATCGCAGATGAACACCGACGGCCCCGCGATGAGTTTTTTCACCTCATGCTGGCTTTTTCCGCAAAACGAGCAATACAACAGCTTCTCGCTGTTCGAACCTTTCTTGTCCGCCATGAATTAGAGCCTCCGGACACGTGAGTTACATGATACGCCGTTTGTCCCCGATACCATGACCTGGTAAATACTCGGGAGACGGCGGCGATGTTCTTTTGCCGCAGATGCTCGGGGCGTCTGGCGGGCGCCGCGCCTATTGGGGCGGCACCCCACTAAAGCTTACGGGCGCTTGATCGACACGTGATCGATCAGCCCGTACGCCTTCGCATCTTCGCTGGACATGAAATTATCGCGGTCGGTGTCGCGCGCGATGCGCTCGACGTCCTGACCGGTGTGTTGGGCGAGCAGGTGGTTCAGGCGGTCCTTCAGGTAGAGGATCTCGCGTGCCTGGATCTCGATGTCCGACGCCTGGCCGCGCGCGCCGCCGAGCGGCTGATGGATCATCACGCGCGCGTTCGGCAGCGCATAGCGCTTGCCCTTCGCGCCCGACGCGAGCAGGAATGCGCCCATGCTGGCCGCGAGGCCCATGCAGAGCGTCGACACGTCCGGCTTGACGAACTGCATCGTGTCGTAAATCGCCATCCCGGCCGAAACCGAGCCGCCCGGGCTGTTGATGTAGAGGCTGATGTCCTTGTCGGGATTCTCGCTTTCGAGGAACAACAGCTGCGCGACCACGAGATTCGCCGTCTGGTCGTTGACTTCGCCGACCATGAACACGATGCGCTCTTTCAGGAGCCGCGAGTAGATGTCGTACGAACGCTCGCCGCGGCCGCTCGTCTCGACGACGATCGGCACGAGCCCGAGCGCTTGCGCCTCGAAATCCCGCGGGGCTTGCGAAGCCAACGTGTCCAGCAATTGAGCGCGATTAATCATTCAATGAGCCTTGTCCGGGAATGAGTATTGAACGGCAGGAAACGAGCCCGAGGACGTCGCACGCGGCGCCGCATCATGAAAAAACGGCGTGCGGGCCGTCGCTCCGACAGCCGGCACGCCGCTAGAGCAACACTTATGCTTGCGCCGTTGCGCTCGCTAGTGTTTCGAAGCTTACTTCCTTGTCCGTCACCTTCGCCTTGCCCAGCACGAAATCGACGACGTTGCTCTCAACGACGAACGCTTCCATTTCGGCGAGGCGCTGCTGATTCGAATAATACCAGCGGACCACTTCCTTCGGGTCTTCGTAGCTCTTCGCGAATTCGTCGACTTCCGCACGGATCTGCTCCGGCTTCGCCTCGAGGCCGTTCGCCTTCACCAGCTCGGCCAGCACGAGGCCGAGCTTCACGCGGCGCTCGGCCTGGTCGGCGAACATTTCGACCGGAATCGGCGCATCCTTCGCGTTCGGCACGCCGCGCTGCGCGAGGTCCTGACGGGCCATCTCGACGAGGCGCTGCTGGTCCTGCTCGATCAGCGCCTTCGGCACGTCGAGCTCGGAAATCTTCAGGAGCGCGTCCATCACCTGGTTCTTCACGATCGACTGCGTGCGGCGCTTCGCCTCGCGCTCGAGGTTTTCCTTGATCTCGCCGCGCATCTTGGTCAGATCGCCGTCCTCGATGCCGAGCGACTTCGCGAAATCGGCGTCGATCGCCGGCAGGTGCGGCCACTCGACCTTCTTCACCGTGACCGTGAACTGCGCGGTCTTGCCCGCCACGTCCTTGCCGTGGTAATCGTCCGGGAACTTCAGGTCGAATTCGCGCGACTCGCCCGCCTTCAGGCCGAGCGCCGCCGTCTCGAATTCGGGCAGCATCCGCCCTTCGCCGAGCACGAACACGAAGTCTTCGGCCGTGCCGCCCTGGAACGCGACGTCGTCGATCTTGCCGACGAAATCGACCGTCACGCGGTCGCCGTTCTGCGCCGCCGTGTCCGCGCCGCCGTCGCCGTGCTCGCCGCCTTCGCCGCGCGCGTGGAAGTGCACGCGCTGCTTGCGCAGGATGTCGAGCGTGCGGTCGATTTCGGCGTCGCCGATCGTCGTCGTCGAGCGCTCGACTTCTGCCGCCTCAAGATCGCCGATCTTCACTTCCGGGTACACCTCGAACGTCGCGTCGAACGCGTACGCGCCCTCCGCCACGTCCTGCTTCGGCTCGAAGCTCGGCTGGCCCGCGACGCGCAGGTTCTCCGCGCGGCTGATCGTGAAGAACTCCTGACCGATCTTGTCGCTCAGCACCTCCGCCTCGACCTGGCCCGCATACTGCTGCGCGACCATCTTGAGCGGCACCTTGCCCGGGCGGAAGCCCGGCATGCGCACGTTCTTCGCGAGTTTCTGAATACGGGCGTCGATCTCCTTCTGCACGACATCCTTCGGCAGGGAGATCGTCACACGGCGTTCGAGCTTGCCGAGGTTTTCAACAACGTTAGCCATGGCTTCAATCGTCCTAAAATTATTCGAGCGAATCGGTTTTTCCTTGCCGTGCCAGCCTTGCGACGGACGCGCTGCCGCGCACCGTCCGTTCGCTCGTGCGAGCGCATCGGGCGCAGGCCGCGCGGGCGGCCCGCTCAACCCCGCGCGCGACTCCCGCGTGCGACTCGATCGGCGGCTTGGAGCAACGGCTTTGGCCGGAAGAATCGACTATTCTAGCAAACTATTTTCCTCTCACCGCGAGTTCAGGCGGTGGCGCGCCGCAGCATCGCGCACGCCGCGCCCTCCGTGCGATCCCGGACATGCGCGGCGCGGTATCCCGCACCCGCCGGCCATCCGGTAAGCTCCCTTTTCGACCCCGTCGGTCTTCGCGCCGCACGCACGCGCCGCATCCGCCGTGCCCGCCCGCGCGATCCGCCCGCCGTCATCACGAACAGCATCCGGAGACACCATGTCGCAGCATTCGTCCGCGCCCGTCGTCGTCATTGCGCCCGACTCGTTCAAGGGGTCGCTGTCCGCCGAACAGGTGGCGAACGCGATCGCCGCGGGCGTCGCGCGGGCGCGCCCCGGCGCCGTCGTGCGGCGCTGCCCGATGGCGGACGGCGGCGAAGGCACGCTCGACGCGCTCCTCGCGCACGGCGGCACGCGCCGCACGCTGCGCGTGCCCGGCGCGTCGCTCGCGCCGCGCGACGCGGCCGTCGGCCTCATCGACGCGCGCACGGCGATCGTCGAGACGGCGGAAATCGTCGGCATCACCGATCCGGCCGGCATGAGCGTGCCCGTCGCCGCGCGCAGCACGCGGGGCTTGGGCGACGCGATCCGCGCCCTGCTCGACGAAGGCGTGCGCACGTTCTACGTCGCGCTCGGCGGCAGCAGCACGAACGACGCCGGCGCAGGCCTTCTCGCCGGCCTGGGCTTGCGCGCGTTCGACGCGCACGGCCGCGAAATCGAGCCGACGCCAGAGCGGCTCGCGCACGTCGCGAGCATCGACGCCGCCGAGCTCGACACGCGGCTTGCCGAGGCGTCGTTCGTCGCGATGTCCGACGTCGACAATCCGCTCACGGGCGAGCACGGCGCGACCGCCGTGTTCGGCCCGCAAAAGGGCGTGACGCCCGCGCAGGTCGCGCCGCTCGACGCGGCGCTCGATCATTTCGCGACGCTCGTCGAGGCGGCGCTCGGCCGCCGTCCCACGGGGACTGCCGCTCGTCGCGCCCGCGATCTGCCCGGCGCCGGCGCGGCGGGCGGGCTCGGCTTCGCGCTGCACGTGCTCGGCGCGCGCTTCGAGCCGGGCGCCGAAGTCGTCGCGCAGCAGATCGGACTCGACGCGGCGCTCGCGGGCGCGAACTGGATGATCACGGGCGAAGGCCGCTCGGATGCGCAGACGCTGCACGGCAAAGCCCCGTTCGTCGCGTGCCGGCATGCGCGCGCGGCGGGCGTGCCGGCGACGCTGCTGTCGGGCGCGATCGACGCGGCGGCGCTGCCGCAATTGTCCGATCATTTCGACGGCTGCTTCTCGCCCGCGCCCGGACCGATCACGCTCGACATCGCGCTGCGCGACGCCGCGCGCCTGCTCGAGAACGAGGCCGAGCAACTGACGCGGCTGCGCTACGGCCGGGCCTGACGCGCTCGGCACGTGCGGCCCGCGCGGGCCGCACCGTTGACCGCGCGCCGCGATGCGGCAACAATCGGGCCCGCACCCCTCATTCAGGACACGACATGACAGGCAGCAAAGTCGGGCTCGACCAGTTCATGACCTACCGGATGCACATGCTGAACAAGCTCTCCGACCGCGGCATCGGTGAGCTGTATCAGACGAAGCTCGGCGTATCGCTGCCCGAGGCGCGGATCATCGCGTCGGTCGGCGCGTTCGGGCCGTTCTCGATCATGGAGCTCGCGCGGCGCGCGAACCTCGACAAGAGCCAGGCGAGCCGCGCGGCCGAGGCGCTGATCCGGCGCGGGCTCGTCAAGCGCGGCCCGAGCGACGCGGACGGACGCGTCGTGCTGATCGCGCTCACGCCGGCGGGCGCCGCGCTCAACCGGAAAATCATGCCGATCGCGCGCAAGTGGAACGCCACGCTGCTCGATTGCCTGAGCGAAAGCGAGAAAGCCGCGTTCAGCCGCGCGCTCGACAAGATCATCGCCGGCGCGCGGGAACGGGCCGATTGATCGCTCGGCGAGCGGATGGCCGGGGCTCGTTTGGCACGCTCGGGCGCGGGGTCCATCGGTCGGGTAGCCGCGGGGCGGTGACGATTCGTTCGCGTTTTCCGCGGACTACCGTGCCCGCGTCGAAATTCGGAGAATTGGCCGATTAGCTGATCGACTGATCGGCGACGAACGTCACTCGACAACCTTCGCCCCCCCGCTGCGCGTCGGCGACACGCTCCCGAGCGTTGCCCGCTCCGCCCCGCTCGCGCGGACGAACGCGGCGCCGTCGCGCGGCGCCTTCGAACGAGCCGCCCGCGTCGATCGGCCGCCACCCGCCGCGCGACACGTCACACCCCGGAATTGAACGCACGCTGCCGCAGCAGCCCGAGCACCGCGTCGCAATACGGCGTCGGCACGCCGAGCTTGCGGCCGAGCTCCGGGAACACACCCAGAATCGGCCCGATCTCGAGCGGCCGCCCCGCCTCCAGATCCTGCAGCATCGACGTCTTGAACGCGCCGAGCCGGCGCGTCACCGCGACCCGCTCCGGACCGCTCATCCCGGCCGACAACCCGAGCCGCGCGCCGATCGCGTCGGCCTCCTCCATCATCCGCAGCGCGAGCTCGTGCGTATGCGGATCGTCGAGCAGGCGATCCGCCGCCGAGCCCGTCAGCGCGCTCAACGGATTCATGTTCATGTTGCCCCAGAGCTTCGCCCAGATGTCGGTGCGGATGTCGGCCGAGCGCTCGACGTCGAAGCCGCCCGCCGCGAGCGCGTCGGCGATGCGCGCGGTCGGACCGAGCAGCTCGCGCCGCGGCGCGCCGACGATCAGCCGGTTGCCGAGCCCGCGCGCGACGACGCCCGGCTCGCGCGTCGCCGACGACAGATGGACGACGCAGCCGATCGAGCGCGCAGGCGGCAGCGCCGCGGCCGTCGCGCCGCCCGGGTCGACCGCGTCGAGCACGGCGCCGTCGAGCGGCCCGCCGAAGCCGTCGAAGAACCACCACGGCAGGCCGTTCATCGCGGCAACGATGGTCGTCCTCTGCCCGACGAGCGGCGCGAGGCGCGCGGCGACGTCGGGCAGCGCCTGCGCCTTCAGCGCGACGACGACGTAATCCTGCACGCCGAGCACGTGCGCGTCGTCGCTCGCGCGCAACGCGACCATCGTCTCTTCGCCCGGTTCGCCGACGATCCGCAGCCCACGCTCGCGCAACGCGTCGAGCGTCGCGCCGCGCGCGAAGGCGCTCACGTCCCAGCCCGCGCGCGCCAACGCCGCCGCGAACAATCCGCCGATCGCGCCGACCCCGACGATCGCCGCGCGCACCGGTGCTCGATCCATTTGCGTGTCTCCTCGTTCGATGAAGCGCCGAGCATAGAGCCAAATAGTTGCGGACACAACCATTCCGCCGCGCGGCGCCACGCCCGGATCGCGCGTCAGTCGCCGCCGTCGCGCTCCGCGCCGACTCCTTCCGCAGCGCGATCGATCTCGCCGAGCACGCCCGAGATCTGGCTCTTGTCGTGCATCCCGAGCTTGCGATACGCGCAGCGCAGATAGTGGCGCACGGTGGCGGGCGCGATCTCCATCTGCTGCGCGACTTCCTTGTGCGAGCGCCCTTCGCCGTAGTAGCGGATCGCCGCGAGCTCGCGCGGGCTCAGGCGGTCGAGCAGCGAGCGTGGCCGCACCTCCAGCTGAAACAATCCGGCGACGGGCACGCAGCGCATTCGCAGCGCATCGCCCGAATACGGCTGCGACGCATGGCGGCGCATGTGATCGACGAGCGCGGGCGGCAGCTGCGAGCCGCTCCAGTCCGGCCACTCGGTTCGCAGCACCGCGCCGAAGCCGGCGTCCGCGTGATGCAGCACGCCGAAGTTGTCGCAGATCGCGCGCACCGTCGACGCGGCCGCCTCGCTGCGCAAGCGGCCCAACTGCGCGGCGCGATTGATCGTCAGCGCGGCCGCGAGATGTGGAATGACGTCTTCGTAGCGGCGCGCGTCGTCTTCGGTGAACTGACGATTCAAGCCCTGCCGGTAGATCGACATGAACGTCGTGAGTCCGAAACGACGGTCGAGCGTGCACACGCACATGAGCTGCGCGAGTCCGTACTTGACGCACCAGTCGCGAAACCGGCCGTCGAGTCCCGGCTCGACGACCGACAGGATCGCCGCCTGGCCGTACGCGCCATGCAGGGTGCGATGCGCGAGCGGATCGCAATCGCGCACGCGTTTCCAGTCGGTGAAGAATTCGTGCGGCAGCCGGTACAGATAGCTGTTGTGCATCACGGGGCCGGTCGGCATGTGGTTCGCGACGCCCGTCCATCCGGCGTCGAACGGCAGATAGCGCGACAGCAGCTGGAAAAAACGGCACTCGAACTCGCCGATCGACGCGCGGCTCGCGACCGCATACAGGTCGAGCAGGAACAGGCTCAGCTCGCGCGACGCCGCGCCCGGCGTCTGCGTGACGCCGTCGAAGTCGCGCCTGCGCAGCGCAAGCGGCGGCCACGCGGCTTCGTCGAGCACGATCGCCGCCGGCACGTCGCGCAGCGCATCGATGTCCTGCCGGATCCCCGCACTGATCGCCACCACTGACCGCTCCCTTGCCCGCTCGTATCGCCGGCCTTGTGCGCTTCGATGAGCGATCGATTATAGCCGCCGGCCTTTTTTGAAAACCGCCCGCGCGCAAACGCACGAATGCCCCATCCATTTGAACGGTATCGGTGCGCTGCTGCGCCGCGTCATCCGCGCCGCCGCCCCGCGACCGCGCAGATACACCGGCATGACGGCATTCAGGACGCTTCGAGGGTTTCCCGCACCGTTCATCTGAACGGCTTTGCAGCGGCATTGCCGCTACCGACACTGCGGACGCCCCCACAAAAACGATCACCCGGTTTGGAGAAACGAAGCGATGAGGACGTTCAGGCACATATGCAGACGACGCGCGCTCGCGGCAACCGCGACGCTCGCCGCGCTATCCGGTTCGACGCATGCCCAGTCGACGCTCACGCTGTACGGCGTCGCCGACGCCGGCGTGCAATACCTGTCGCATGCCGACGGCCAAAAAAGCGCATGGCGGCTGCAGAATTACGGAATCCTACCGTCCCAGATCGGCCTGAAAGGCGAAGAGGATCTCGGCGGCGGCTGGCGCGCGCTCTTCAAGCTCGAGCAAGGCATCAACCTGAACGACGGCACGGCGACCGTGCCGGGCTACGCGTTCTTTCGCGGCGCGTACGTCGGCATCGGCGGCCCGGCCGGCACCGTCACGCTCGGCCGTCAGTTCAGCACGCTGTTCGACAAGACGCTCTTCTACGACCCGCTCTGGTACGCGGCGTACAGCGGCCAGGGCGTCCTCGTGCCGCTGTCGGCGAACTTCATCGACAACTCGATCAAGTACCAGTCGGCAACGTTCGCGGGCTTCGACGTCGAAGCGCTCGCCGCGACGGGCGGCATCGCCGGCAACACGCGCGCCGGCCGCGTGCTCGAGCTCGGCGGGCAGTTCACGAGCAACGGACTGTCGGCGAGCGCCGTCGTGCATCAATCGCACGGCACGCTCGACGGCGGCGTCGACCGCTCCGCGCAGCGGCGCGAGATCGGCACGTTCGCCGCGCGCTATGCGTTCGCGTCGCTGCCGCTCACCGTCTATGCGGGCGTCGAACGCCTGACGGGCGATCTCGACCCCGCGCGCACGGTCGTCTGGGGCGGCGCGCGCTATCAGACGAGCGGACGCCTCGGCTTCGCGGGCGGCATCTACCACACCGACTCGCCGACGCCGCAGATCGGCCACCCGACGCTCTTCATCGCGAGCACGACCTATTCGCTGTCGAAGCGCACCGTCGCGTACCTGAACCTCGGCTACGCGAAGAACAGCGGCCGGAGTTCGCAGACCGTCTACGAATACGACCCGACGCCGCTCGCCGGCACGTCACAGTTCGGCGCGATGCTCGGCATGTACCACGTCTTCTGAATCGAGCTTTCGAGATCACGACCATGAAAACACTGCTGCAAGATTCCGCGCTGCCGTCCGCGACGCCGTCCGACGGCACGCCCGTCTTCACGAGCGGCACGCTCGCCGCGCTCGTCGCGTTCGCTGCGATTACGCCGCTCCTGCTGCTCGTCGCGCCCGCCGTCGCGGGGCAGCTCGGCGCGCAGCTCGGGCTGTCGGCGTCGCAGGTCGGCACGTACTTCTTCGTCGAGCTGGGCGCGTTCAGCCTCGCGACGCTGCCGTCGTATCTGTGGCTCGGCCGCATCGACGCGCGGCGCGTTGCGTGGTGCGCGACCGTCGCGTTCTGCGCCGGCAATCTCGCGACGGCCGTGCTGATGCCGGACTTCGTCCCGCTCCTCGCGCTGCGTGCGGTAACGGCGCTCGGCGGCGGCACGCTGATGGTGCTCTGCATGACGAGCGCCGCGGCGAGCGGCAACAGCGATCGCGTCTACGGGCTTTGGGTCGTCGGCCAGTTGATCGCGGGCGCGGCCGGCCTCTTTCTGCTGCCGCATCTGTTCGACGCGGTCGGATTGCGCGCGCTGTATGCGGTGCTCGCCGCGCTCGCGCTGTGCGCGGCGCCGCTCGCGAACCGCTTTCCGGCCGTGCCGCGCGCGCGCCCTCGACGCGTCCACGGTGCACGTCCGGATGCGTCGCGCGCCCCGGCCGCGCTCGCGATCGGCGGCGTGCTGACGTTCTATCTCGCGATCGGCGGCGTGTGGACCTTCGCGAACAAGGCCGCGGCCGCGGTCGGCTTCGACGCGCAGGCGAGCGGCAACGTGCTCGCGATCGCGAGCCTGATGGGAATCGCGGGCGCCGCGCTCGCGTCATACCTCGGCGGCCGCGCCGCGCGGCGCGCAATGCTCTACGTCGGATACGGCATCCTCGCCGCATCGCTCGTCATGCTCGCGGCAATGCCGAACGCATCCGGCTACACGACGGCGATCTTCGGCTTCAAGTTCGCGTGGACGTTCGTCCTGCCGTTCATTCTCGCGAGCGTCGCGGCCGTCGACGCGACGGGACGCCTGATCGCGACGCTCAATCTCGTGATCGGCGCGGGGCTCGCCGCCGGACCGCTCGTCGCCGGGCTGCTGCTCGACGGCGGCGGCACGCTGCGCACGCTGTTCACGATCGCAGCAACCGTGTCGCTCGTCTCGCTCGCGGCGCTGCTGCGCGTCGAGCGCGGCGCGCATTGACGCCGCACTTCGCTTCCCCTTTCCTTCATCGCTTCACCTCATCGCAATGAAAAAAACCGCATTCTTCACCGACGAACGCACTTTCTGGCACACAGGCGGCGCACATGCGCTGTTCTTTCCGGTCGGCGGCTGGGTGCAGCCGCCGTCGAGCACGGGCTACGCGGAATCGCCCGACTCGAAGCGACGCCTGCTGTCGCTCGTGCACGCATCGGGGCTCGCCGCACGTCTCGACATGCCGAGCGCGCCCGCCGCAACCGACGCCGATCTGCTGCGCATCCATCCCGCGCATTACCTCGAAGCGTTCAAGCGCGCGAGCGACGCGGGCGGCGGCGACCTCGGCGAGCTCGCGCCGTTCGGCAAGGGCAGCTACGAAATCGCGGCGCTGTCGGCAGGGCTCGCGATCGCCGCCGTCGACGCGGTGCTCGCCGAGCGCGCGGCGAACGCGTTCTCGCTGTCGCGCCCGCCCGGCCACCATTGCCTGCGCGACAAGCCGATGGGCTTTTGCCTCTTCGCGAACATTCCGATCGCGCTCGAAGCCGCGCGCGCGAAGCACCGGATCGAGCGCGTCGCCGTGATCGACTGGGACGTGCATCACGGCAACGGCACGCAGGCGATTTATTACGACGATCCGCACACGCTGACGATCTCGCTGCATCAGGACCGCTGCTTTCCGCCCGGCTACAGCGGCGCCGACGAGCGCGGCGCGGGCGCGGGCGTCGGCGCGAACGTCAACGTTCCGCTGCTCGCGGGCGCGGGCGACGATGCGTACCGCTACACGTTCGAGCGGATCGTGCTGCCCGCGCTCGACGCGTTCAAGCCGGAGCTCATCGTCGTCGCGAGCGGGCTCGATGCGAACGCGGTCGACCCGCTCGCGCGGATGCAATTGCACAGCGACAGCTACCGGTTCATGACGCACGCGGTGAAGGAGGCCGCGCAGCGGCATTGCGGCGGGCGGCTCGTCGTCGTTCACGAAGGCGGCTATTCGGAGGCCTACGTACCGTTTTGCGGACATGCGATCGTCGAGGCGCTGTCGGGCATTCGCACCGACGTCGCCGATCCGATGCTCGAGCTCGCGATCGCGCAGCAGCCCGGCGAGCGCTTCAACGTGTTTCAACGACAATTGATCGACGAGATGGCGGCGAGCTTCGGCTACTGACGGGACGAAACGAAGCAAGACGAAACGATGCGGCGCCGCGCGGCGCCGTGCGTCTTCATCGGACGACACGAAGTTCTCGGCCAAACGGCGAAAAATCGCGCCGATGCCGTTACACTCTCGTCCTCTTCAGTTTCAAGCGTTCAAGAATCACATGCAGTTGCAAAAGCGGCTCGCCGCCGCGTGTCTCGCCGCCGTTTTCCTGTCTGCTGCGCCGCCCGCCGTCAGCAAGACGAATTCCGAATCGCTGCTTACCCGCCTCTTCGACCTGATCGCCGACGCGCTGCCGTCGTCCGCGAAGGAGGCGCCCGCAGGGCAGGTCGTCGAAGCCGCGTTCTCGCCCGACGGCGGCGCCGAGACGCTCGTGCTAAAGGTGATCGGCGCGTCGCGCGCGTCGATCCGCCTCGCGGGCTATTCGTTCACGTCGCCGAAAGTCGTGCGGGCGCTGCTCGACGCGCATCGCCGCGGCGTCGACGTCGCGATCGTCGTCGACAACGACGGCAATCGCTCGAAGGCGTCGAAGCAGGCGCTCAACCTGCTCGTCAACGCGAAGGTGCCGACGCGCACGATCGACCGCTATGCGATCCATCACGACAAATACATCGTCGTCGACGGCCGCCATGTCGAGACGGGCTCGTTCAACTACAGCGCCGCCGCGGCCGCGCGCAATTCGGAGAACGTGCTCGTCGTCCGGAACAATCCGGCGCTCGCTGCGCAATACCTGAAGCACTGGCAAACCCGGTTCGATCAGGGGGCCGACTATCGGTCGACCTATTGATCGGCGGCTCGCGCGGACGGGCCGCGTGCGCAGCAGCCGCGACAGCAGAAAGCCCGGCGGCCGCCCGAACATGCGATCGCTAAGCGACGCATTCGCCCGGCGATGCGTTCTCGGCGCGCGGCGAACGGCGAACGGCGTCCAGCGAACGGCCGCCGCGAATCAGACGTCCGTCCACCTGCGATAGGTCGCGGCCTGACCCCGATACGTTCCGTCGCGATCGATCAGATTCCAGACGGTGACATCCTCGATCCAGAAGCGCCGTCCCGACTTCGAAATCCGCAAGCCGCGATAGCCGGTCGCGAAGCCACGCGTGCGCACCGATTCGAGCAGCCTCGCGCGTTCTTCGCGATTCGGGTGCTCCGCGGACAGCCGCGAATGCAGCGCCGTCATCTCGTCCCAGCTGTATTCGAAACATCGCTGCACGGTCTTGTTCGCGTAGATGTACCGAGGGTCTTCGGCCGTGTCGTGAGCGAGCACGCAAAACGGCGCGTCCTCGTAGAGCCAGCGCGGGCCGTCCGCATGCGGCACCGCGGGGTCGAGCAGCGAGGCGCCCGTCAGCCGGAGGTGGCTGTCGGCGAGAAGATCGAAAAAATCCGGATCCAGCGCAAGTGAATTGGACATGGTGCAGGTCTGGCAAGGGGGCAAGGGATTGAGGAAGTCGCCCGACAACGGCAGGTGGTGCGGCTGCGCGAACGTCTCGATGAATCCGACTGCAGATTGTGTGCTTGGTTCGGAAGAATGTGCGAAACGATCGGCGGCGATCGCTCGATCGAATGCAACGTCCGGATGCCGCTCGATTCGATACTTCGGACCGCGTGCGAAGGACACGCTGCGAGAGCCGCGCGCGCCGAAGACGTGCTTCGAAGCCCCATCGAACATAAACGGCGGTCCGCGTTCGCTGCATCGCGCGAAGCGGGAAATCGACGAGCGTATTGGCCCCGATCGCGCAGACCGCGCCGACATTCGGCCGGAGCTGACGGGACGCAGTGGAAACGCTTCCCGAGATGAACCAAACGATGCGAGCACCCGACTGGGGCGCCCCGGATCCGATCTCGATCGGCCCGACGGAAGCAGGGAAAGTGTGGATGGTGCGTGAGGCCGGACTCGCCGACGCCCATCCGAATGTGATCTCACGAGGTTATGCGTAGAAATTGCGTAGGCGAAAAAAATTACACCTGCCATCCCAAATCAGTTCTTGCACGTCGTGCGTGATGTCGCAGGAATCGAACTGAACAGCCACCCATGATGCATAGGTCTTTCGCCTTACCCGGCAAGGCCGTGGTCAGAAGGTTACGCCAAAACATACGCTCGATCCTTTCTAGGTCGGCCGTTCCCGACCCATTGCAGCCTGTCGGCGTACTCAAGGTCCACGACATCTATCGATTGCACAACAGTCACTCGCCGAGGGGGCGGAGTCCGTGTGACAGGCGCTTGACCGATAGAGACAACATGGCGGGCGGCTTTGGGGCAGTCTAGAACCGACCGAGATCCACCCTGTCTGCCAGAAAGTCCAGTAATGCACGCACCCGGAGCGGCAGGTAGCCGCCCTGACCGACATAGACGGCATGGACCTCTTCAACGTCGCCCGGATTGCAGTTCTCAAGCACCGGCAGCAACCGGCCGGCAACGATGTCGTCGCGTACCTGAAAGGCGGCCAATCGTGCCAGCCCCACACCAGCCAGAGCCAGATGGCGTAACGCTTCGCCATCGCTGGCTTGGGCGTTACCAGTTACCGGAAGCACGACATCTTCGTTCGCGTTTCGCAGCGGCCAGCCCGACCGCGCTCGCGCGTAGTTCGCCCCCAGGCGATTGTGTGCAAGCAGTTCTTCCGGTGTAGCGGGCATGCCATGGCGCGTCAGGTAGCCTGGTGCGCCTACGATCACCATGCGCGTGTCGCCCAGCTTGCGTGCCAGCAGGTTCGAGCTTTTCAGCGGGCCGGCGCGCACGGCCACGTCGGTACGTTGCTCCAGGATGTCGATGACCTCATCGGTCAGCACGATGTCGAGCGTCACGTCTGGATGAAGTTCCAGGAATTCGGGCACGAGTGGCAGCAGGAAGTGGTGTCCGAAGGGGACGTTGGCGTTTATGCGCAGGCGGCCGCGAGGCGTGGTATATGCGCTCGCGCATCGTTCGGCTTCTTCCAGGTCGGCCAGGATGCGCACACCGCGTTCGTAGAACGCGCAACCTTCGGGGGTGAGCTGGAATTGCCGCGTGGAGCGGTTGACCAGACGCGTACCCAGGCGCTGCTCCAGCCGTGTAACCAGTTTGCTGACTGCCGAGGGCGTCATGCCACAGGCGCGTGCGGCGGCGGAGAAACCGCCCAGCTCGATCACGCGCACGAACACTTCCAGTTCGCCGGATCGGTTGACTTCCAGACGAGCCACGATCCTCTCCCCGTGAATTCAATTCACAAATGCTGTTCCTGTGACTGGTCTATTCTACATTGGTCTTTGAATTCATTATTGCTGCATCAATGGCCAATGAATTCACCGACATGACAGAACCCAGAAAACCTCTTCCCGTTTCGGCAGCACTGCCCCTGGCACTGGCGGCTGGCATCGTTACGACCGTCGCACCGGCGATGGCGGCCTCGCCGGCCTGGGTTGCAACCTGGCAAGCCAGCCCGCAACCGGTCTGGGGATCGGACTTCCTGTTTCCCACTAATGTCCCGCCGGTACTGCACGAACAGACCGTGCGGCAGGTAGCGCGTGTCAGTTTGGGCGGCCAACGCCTGCGCATCGTGTTGTCCAACACCTACGGCCACCAGCCGCTTACCGTAGGCAGGGCTACGGTCGCACGGCCCAGGCAGGACGGTGAGGTCGTTGCGGGCAGCCTGCGTACAGTGACATTCGGTGGTCGAGAAGTGGCGAGCGTCCCTCCCGGCGCCTCATGGGTCAGCGACCCGGTGGCCTTGCCAGTATCTGCACGGGCACAGGTAGCGGTAAGCATTTATTTGCCGAAAGTCACCCCGATGAGCACGTTCCATTGGGACGGCCGGCAGACAGGCTGGATCGTGCCTGGCGATCAGAGTTCGGCCCTGACATTGACGAAGGCGGATGGCGCCATAGAGAGCACAACGGCCCGACCACTGTTGACGGGAATTCAGGTCGAAAGCGAACAAGCCGCGCAGGCGGTCGTGGTGATCGGTGACTCCATCACCGATGGCGCGGCAGCCAGCCTCGACAAAGACAGCCGCTGGCCGGACTTCCTGGCTGCCCGACTGGCCCCGCACGGTGTTGCAGTCGTCAATGCTGGCATCTCCGGCGCGCGCCTGCTGTCCGATGGCATGGGAGTCAACGTGCTGGCGCGGCTGGATCAAGACGTGCTGGCGCAGCCGGGCGTGCGCAGCGTGATCGTTATGGTGGGCATCAACGACATTTCCTGGCCTGGTACTGCGTTCGCGCGGGATGCGCAGCGCCCCTCGCTGGACGCCCTGACGGCAGGCTATCGTCAACTTGTCGAACAAGCCCATGCGAGGGGTGTGCGCGTGATCGGCGCCACGCTGACGCCGTTCGAGGGCGCGTTGCCCGGTACGCCGCTGGACAACTACTACCAGCCCGCAAAGGACATCCTGCGCCAGGAGGTGAACGACTGGATTCGCCACAGCGGCGTATTCGATGCGGTCGTTGACTTCGATGCGGCCTTGTGTGACCCCACCCATCCAACCCGGATCGCTGCGCGCTACGACTCTGGCGACCATTTGCACCCCGGTGATGAAGGCAATCGCGCGATGGCCGAAGCCGTCGATCTCGAAGCATTGCTGCCGGGAATCGATACCTCGCACGACGAGACCTCACCCAAGACCTCACGGGAGCGTTGAACCATGCTGTTCACACCATATCGCCTGGGAAACCTGGAACTGCCCAACCGTATCGTTATGCCACCAATGACCCGCTCGCGTGCGGGAGCGGGCAATGTGGCCACTACGCTGATGGCCGAGTATTACGCCCAGCGCGCGTCGGCCGGCTTGATCGTCAGCGAGGGCACGCAGATCAGCCAGCAGGGCCAGGGCTACGCCTGGACGCCAGGCATCCACACACCAGAGCAAGTGGCAGGCTGGCGAGGCGTGACCAACGCCGTACGTGCCGCTGACGGGCGGATATTCGCGCAACTCTGGCATGTCGGGCGCGTTTCGCACGTTTCGCTGCAACCTGGTGGCGCTGCGCCGGTGTCATCCTCGCCGCTCGTGGCTGACGGCGTCAAGGTATTCATCGACCCCGAAGGAAAGGGACCGCAATCGGGTGTTGGAGAGATGGTGCAGCACTCAGCGCCGCGCGCCCTATCCGAAGCGGGAATCGCCGAGGTGGTGAAGGATTTTGCCGCTGCTGCACGCAACGCGCTGGAAGCCGGCTTCGATGGTGTGGAACTTCATGGTGCCAACGGGTACCTCATCAACCAGTTCATCGACTCTCAGGCCAATTCGCGCACCGATGCTTATGGTGGTTCGTTGTCCAACCGGCTGCGTCTCCTGCAAGAGGTCACTGAAGCGGTAGTCGCGGTGGTTGGGAGGGAGCGTATCGGTGTACGGCTGGCACCGCTGACCACGCTGCAAGGTGCCGTAGATGACACGCCACAAGCTACTTACCTGGGAGCGGCAAAGATACTCAACGATATCGGCGTGGCGTATCTCCACATCGCCGAAGCCGATTGGGAAGATGCCCCAGATATGCCCGCGGCCTTCAAAGAGGCGCTACGGCTGATCTACGATGGCACGCTGATCTATGCGGGCAAATACACCCTGGAGCGCGCAGAAGCCGCGCTGCGCAATGGTTGGGCCGACCTGATTGGCTTTGGTCGGCCGTTTGTTGCCAACCCTGATTTACCTGCGCGCCTGCGCAACGGCCGTGCGCTCGCTGCGCCCGATTCCAGGTACTTCTTCGGAGGAGCGGCAGCCGGCTACACCACCTATCCTCGCTCGTTGCACAACAACGCGCCGAGCGAGGAAATTCCGTGCGCCAATACGACCGCGTTAAAAGAGGGCATCCATCGCTGATTCACCCGAAGCGCCATACGTCACGCCAATGAAGGCTGTTGTTTATCCCGAAACGACCGTCGAACGTCTGCATTTACTATGCATGTCAATGCCCGCTTCTGGCCGGTAACCGCCGCTATGCCACTTTTCGACACTATCTCTTATTTTGCGATTTGGATGCTGCTCCGCCTAGAGCATCGGCAGGTTTTGAATTATCTTGGCTCGTTGCAGCCATATGCTCCCTGATCAATTCAGTCTGAAAGCGTGTGATCGAGTCGGGATCGGTGATTACGCAGGCGGTATTGTTCTGAGCTTTATAGCCCAAGCCACCTGCCACAGGTTTACTGCCGGCACGAGTTATGAAGATCCCTTCCCCTGTTGTAGACCAATTTGTCGACCCTTCGAGAGCAACCCGTCCGTCGGCCACGAATCCCTTGGTATGGCTAATCTGATGGGTGAGCGACTCGCCAATCGCAAAGTGTGTATTAAGCGCCGCCGCATTCTGGATCAAGTCTTTGCTAAGAATGCCTTTCTCTTTCACGCCTTTGGCTTGCGATCGGTCAAGCGTTACTAGCATCGTGACTGACTGGTCTTCCGCCAACTGCATCAGGATATCGTTGAGCTCCGGGTCATCGTAGCCGAACATATTCAGATATAGCGACACACTCACACGCGAGAGGATATGCTTAAGGATGTCGTGAACATCATCCCTACCGACATAAAACAGATGAACGTCGTTGCTGGCGTTCTCTGAATAAGCGCCCTCAGATGTGTACTGCTGTAGGTCCAAAAGATTGAACGTTTGTAGAGTTTGCTTTGGATCATCAATAACGTTGGACGCACTAACCGTCGACTTACGTAGCTTCTTGGCAGGCATTTTAGATACCCCCTGAAAGACGAAAAAGCAAGCACGACCCACGTACAAACTTTGTCACGTACCATGGGCAACGTCAAGTAAGCTACGCACCAATAAATTCGATGTTCGAGTTCAGCCATACCTACTAAAACTAGTAGGTCTACGAATTGCCAGACGCACTACCCTCAATATGGGATTTCTATCCTCAACACAGCGTTCTACGTCATCTTCACACGCGCGGGCTAGACAACGTCGAAAACTCCACTCCGACGTGTCATGCATGCTATCTTCCCTCTCAACTTGTGGAATTGTCGTACATGAAACGCAACTTCTTCGAGGACAGCTATGAACTCCACGATAACCAATGCCGGCTACGGCGTATGGAACAGTACGATTGACGTCACGCAACAGGTTCAAAGGCAATACGCCAGTGAACGCGCGTTTTCCTCGCCAGCAATCAGTACGGCGATCCGCCCCCCCAGTCAACACAAATATCTGTACATATTCTGGACTACTGGTAACAGTGTGGACTTGCCCCTGCATGACCGGACACGCGGTCACGCTTAGGTTGGAGAATTTGCTTGCTGGCGAAACTCGCGCGGCGAGCAGTATTTCAAGGCGCTGTGCGGATGCGACTCGTTGTAGTGGTCGAACGCAATGGCCAGGTTCTGCAGCGCCGTTCGGGCGTCGGGCTTGGGCATCCACGAAACGTAATCGCGCTTCATCGTTTTGACGAAGCTCTCGGCCATCCCGTTGCTCTGCGGACTTCTGACGGGTGTCGTGACCGGCTTCAGGCCGATTTCACGCGAGAACGTCATTGTCTCGTCGGCAATGTAGCAGGAACCGTTGTCGCTCAACCACTCGATTTCGCTGTCAGCCTTCAACGCACCGGCGAAACGGTTTTCGACCGCCTGAAGCATCACGTCGCGCACCATGTCACCGGTGTAACCGCCGGTGGTCGCAGCCCAGCTCATGGCTTCCCGGTCGCAGCAGTCCAGTGCGAAGACGACGCGCAAAGGGGCACCGTCGTCGCAGCGGAATTCGAAACCGTCCGAGCACCAGCGCACGTTGCTTCTGTCCACCGCGACCTTGCCATCGTGCCGACGCGTCGATGGGACATGACGAGGTCGGCGTTCGAGCAGCAGGCCGTGGCGACGCATGACGCGATACACCCGCTTTGCATTGACGCGAGGTTGGCCCAGCGCGTCCCGGCTTCGCCTCAGCAGCGCCCATGCGCGCCGGTAGCCGTACGTGGGCAGGTCGGCAACCAGCTCTCGCAGTTCGGTGACGAGCGGCATGTCATCCAGAACGGGCGTCTTGCGCCGGTCGACCCACTCAGCAGGACGCTTCGACTTGACCGCGAGATTCGCGCGCGACACACCCAGGACTTCACAGACCGTCTTCAACGGTCGTCCCCCGGCAGCAATGGTGAGCGCGCAATCAACTTTTTTGCTCGACCGTACTCCACTGCTTCGCGGAGAATTTCCACTTCCATCGTTTTTTTGCCCAACAGCCGCTGAAGTTCGCGAATCTGCTTCATCGCTTCGGCCAGGTCCGATGCCGGAACCACCTGTTCGCCAGCACTGACGGCCGACAGGCTTCCATCCTGATAGAGCTTGCGCCAGCCGAAGACCTGGTTGGCATTCACCTGATGGCGACGGGCAACACCGGAAACTGTCGCGCCGGGCTCGAACGTCTCGCGCACTATCGCGAGCTTCTCCTCGACAGAACGCCGGCGGCGCTGCTCCGGCTGGGTCAGAACTTCGACCGGTTCTACGTTGTGGTTAGGCTTAAACATAGGCAGAAGACTACCTCATAATTTAAGCGTTACCACGTGTCCGGTTTTCGCGGGGGCTGCTCCACAGTGGGAATCAATCGGGCGTGACCGGAGAAAGTGATAATCACGGCATTACAATCCCATAAGCGCATGTCATGCGAATCGGTTCCCCAATGAATGAACCGATTCGCCACTCCGCGCTGTTGCAGCCGTCAGCACACCATTGCCCGCGAATTGTGGCGACTGATCGCGAACATGAAGTGGGTTTGTCCGATCTTCACTTCAGCAGCGTCGCTTACCTGCGGCTACGGCACGTTCAAAGTTGCGAAAGCCGCTCGCGAAGATCCCAGATTGGTACGACGGTCGACCAACGAGGAAGGGAAATTAGACCCACATAGGCCTTTCCAAAGACTGCGCGATCTGCGCCGAAACGAGTTGTACAAATTCGGTTGGGCAGCCATAGAGCGCATACGGCCACACCCATAAGGTCGAATGTTCGATCGGCGTGCATCACGGTCAAGGACCAGTGGGTAACGCTGCTTTGGGATGCCCGTTCGATCTATGACGAGTACAACGCTCCTCTGCTCAGTACCGCGAGACACCACGCAACTGACAGAACTGGCAGGTGTTGCGGCTGCACAACCGTAACAGTCGTCCGCCGGGCATCCTCAATGGTAAATTCGCACGCAAATTCCCATGAGAGGGCCCTGTGGTCAAGCGCGCGATCATCTGCGTCGGCGACACGACGACGCACGGCGGCAAGGTGCTCGAAGGCTCGCCGACGTTCACGCTCAACGGACGCAATGTGGCCGGCGTCGGCCACAAGGTACTTTGCCCGCGCTGCAAAGGCGTTTTCCCGATCCTCCCCGATCTGCTCGGACGCCGCTACCCGCACACGATTGGCGACCGCGACACCGCCGTCGAGGGCATGCGCACGGCCTGCGGCGCGGAGCTGATCGCGTCGCAGGGCACGGGAACGATCGACGATGTCGGCTCGGGCGAACGCGGGGATGGTGGTTCGCCCGGCGGATCGGTGGCCGCAGCGACGGCCGCGGTCGCCCCTTCCCCTACGCTCTGCCTCGAATGCCTGAAGGCGGCGGCGAAGAATGCCGCGACGATGGTCGCACGCGGATGACCATGACGCCGCCGACCATCGAAGCGCATTTCGAGATGCGCCGCCAGCAAATCACACTGCCTGCGCGGCTCTTCGCGGTGGTCGACGCGCTGCTCTTCGCCGAGGCGTCAGACGCCCCGCCGCTGCGTCGCGCGAACTATTCGATTGCGCTCTTCGACGGCACGCCCGACGCGTCGCTCGCCGATCACGGCCCGTGGCTGATCGACTACGCGCTCGCGCCGGGGTCGATCCGGCGCGTGCTGGCCGAGCTCGCGGCCGGGCCGGTCGGCATGTCGTGGCTGATCAGCGCATATCCGTTCGAGCGGCTGGCCGCCGAGCTGCGCGAGCACCTCGACGTGCGGCTCCCGAACGGTCACACGGCGCTGCTCCGGTTCTACGACGCGCGCATCATGCCCGACATCGCGCGCGTAATGAGCGCCCCGCAGCGCACGCAATTCTTCGTCGCGACGTACGACTGGCTCGTCGAGATCGACGGACGGCTGACCGGAGTGCATCCGCATGCTTGAACTGACCGCTGAACAGGTCGCCGGACTGGCGGAAATCGACGAGCGCGGCTTCGTCGAGCGCGTTCGGCAGGATCTCGTGAAGGAGAATCCGGCGTTCGCCGATGACGGCAGCCTGTCGTCCCGGCTTTGGACCGCGTATCGCGCCGCACGCGCGTTCGGTATTCAGAAAGACGAAAATATCGTCGCGTTTCTGAGGCTCGAGGCGTATGCGCCAGGCTTCTACGAAAAGCCCGCGACGAAGGCGTGGATCATGCGCCCCGGCCGCTCGGCCGACGCGCGTTTTCATGATTATCTACGCGTCATCAGATGGCGCATCGAACACCCAGACGGAGGGCTGGAACATGGCGGGATTGGTGGTTCCGATCGTGGAAGCGGCGGCGGTGGAGCTTGGTCCGATCTTGGCGCGCGTTGGCGTCGCCTTGTTGGGCGGGGCGACGGCGGCGGGAACGGCGAGTCTGTCGGGTGACACGCCGAAGGAAGACAGCAAGGCGACGCCGGATGTGCGGGCTTTGCCGCGCACCGGAGAGAGCTGCAAGAAGTGCCCGCCCGAACAAACGGGCACTCCTGTGCGCCGCCGCTACCGGATGAATCGAGAGCCTCGAGAGTATCAAGGAAGAATCACCGGCCGCCCCTACAGCGTCGAGGAAGGGTGGAGCGAGGAATGGAACTGGTACAACGTCGACTTCGACGGCTTTCGGAGCGACGAATGTCTGCTACAGGAAGCAAAAGGCGACTATGACCAGTTCTTCAGTCGCAGTACGAAGAAGCCTTTCAGGTGGTTCAAGGGGTTCAGCAAAATTACTCGCGAGATCGAGGTGCGAGCGATGGTGATACACGCGAACCCACCGACGAAGCTGAAGTACTATTTCCAAACACCGCTCACGATGTCCTATTTTCGGACCACGCTCGCGGAAAATGGCATTCCTTTCGTTGTTACTGGTTGAACATGAAAATTACGTCCCGATTCAGAGATCCTCTGCACGACGCGGCTGATTTGCCCGTGGTTTTCGAGCAACTCGGAGCGATTGCAAAGGCGATTCACGCACGTGCCCCCGCTCTATCGACATGGTACTTGACTGGCGATACGAAAGAGGAAGCGCACCTTTACCCCGCCTTCGAAAACTGGAAGCCGACCACGCCCGCGCTAGCTGTCCTGAGGACGGAGTTTTCGGATGCGCCCCATCAGCCGCAAATCATATCGCTTTGGGACGGAGGCGACGATGAGAGTACCGGCGCAACTCTGACCTTTCTCGTTGCCGCAAAGGAACGCCCGAAGAAGATTGAAGCGGATTTCAATGACGAGTCCGTATTTAGTGCCGACCAAGCGATAGACGTCGTCAGAGACATCACTCAACTGACGTCCCCGGCTTACGTCACCGTCGAGCCGTTCGGGTATGTCGACAAGCAAGTTTTCGACGACAAGCCCGGCGTCGGCTGGATGCTCTATTTGCCGAAGATCATCACGCAACAGCAGGTTCCCGAGGCCCGCGCGCTGATTCCCGTACCCGCCAAAGGTAAACAGACCGGCACGATCATCGTCAGCGTCACGGACGCCCCGTTCTCGGTCGACAACCCCGAGCACATCGCGATCGCGAACCGCATCGAGATCCGGCTCGTCGATCAAGACCTGCTCCCCGCCTACGTAGATATCTGAGCCAACCGGCGCGATTATCGCGCCGGCTGCATTCATCAAAACAACTCGGCCGGCTCGGCTGAATCGTTCCAACTGGAAATAACCAGCTCGCGACGCTCGACGCCCTTCCCCCCGCCCACCGTGCACTGAATCGGCGCGCTCTTGATGTGAAAGCCGTCGAACACCCGCCGAATCTCCGGATGGTCATTCGGGCTGACGATCGCCCGTCCCTTGATCGATCGCAACCGCTCGGCCATCTTCTCGTACTCCGAGAACGGAAACGCGACGCCGTACCCTTCCGTCTCGAAGTACGGCGGGTCAACGTAGAACAGCGTGTGCGGCCGATCGTAGCCCAATAATCTCCCCGGAGCGCATGGCGGTTTCGATCGCAAACAAGAACGCAACGGCAACGCACTGCGATGCGATGCGAACCGGACTGGCATGCCATCCTGAAATCCAAGCGCAAGTGTCATCGCGTCAATTTCGGACTGTGAGATAAGGCGTTCGCGGCCGGGCCCAGGCGTTGGTCGCTTGATCTCCTTCATGGGTGACGATGCAAGCCAACCCCATTCTTTGCGCGCAGTGTCGAGCGCATGAGACAACAGGGTCATTTCACGGTTAACGCTTGCCGGCGATACTTCTTTCAAGCGCTCGTCACGCCATGCAGCAACGTGCGCAGGCTTCAGATCGGCGAGGCGAATTTCGGCGAAGGGGGCCGTCCATTGATTTTTTTTCGGCCGATCAGAGCAAGGCGAAAGCGCTCCCACTGCTCGCCACGCTTTTAGGACTTACCTTATCGCGGTACTCCGCAAGCACGTCACCAACCGTATGGGTCTTGCTGCCTTGCCCGGTCGCGATCGACCTCAATTCAGTCTCGCGCTTAAGCGCCCAAGCTTGCGCCTCGTGTCACGAACGGCTGAATCCCGCACGCTTTTAACGTAGACCTCCGCGCGCCAGCCACCAGCCGCTGTCTTTCTGAACGACGCCATGCGTAGCCCTCTGCGTAATTTATGCGTAGTGAGGCGTAATTTAGCGTGTTTTAGAGTGATGCTTTGGAGGGGAGAGGCAGGCCCGAAAAGCAACGCAAGTCATTGAAAACAAATGCCTTATGGTGCCTTATGGTGTCGCTTGAAGATACTTGATGGTGCGTGAGGCCGGACTCGAACCGGCACACCCTTGCGGGCGTCAGGACCTAAACCTGGTGCGTCTACCAATTTCGCCACTCACGCACGCGAAAAATGCTGCGCCGAACGGGCCTGCGCGTCGCTGCCGCGACCGCCCGAAAAGCGCGAGCGCGAGATTCTAACCGATCTCCCTACGCTTGTCTCTAGCGGCCGGCCTTTCCCTTGCCGCGATGCTAAAATTCGCCGATGTCCGCGCGCGGCGGCCGCGACGCCGTGCCGTCGAACGGCCCCGCGCCCGTCCGAGCCGATCTCGCCCCACTCGTTCCCGTCCCCGTGAATTTCGACGAATACTGCCAGCAGAAAGCCGCACCGCCCGGCTCCAGCATCTACTATGCGCTGCGCCAGGCGCCGCTCGCGCGCCAGCCGCTCGTCGCCGCGCTTTTCGCGCTGCGACGCGAGCTCGAACAGACCGTGAAGGAAGTCAGCGATCCGACCATCGGCCACACGAAGCTCGCGTGGTGGCAGAAGGAACTCGCCGCACTCGCGGCCGGCAATCCGTCGCATCCGGTATCGCAGGCGCTCGCCGCGCACCATCCGGACATCGCACGCGAAGCCGACGCGCTGCAGACGCTCGTCGCCGGCTACGGGATGGATCTCGAGCAGGCGCGCTATCTGGACTTCGCGAACCTGCGCCGCTACGTCGACCACACGGGCGGCACGTTCGCGGAGCTCGTCGCGCGCGCGAGCGCGAGCCGGCCGGCCGCGGACGGCGCGCGCTGGGCGCAGCCGCTCGGGCACGCGCTGACGCTCGCGCAATTCGTGCAGGATCTGGGGCAGGACGCGCGCCAAGGCCGCATCTACATTCCGATCGACGAACTGCAGCGCTACGGCGTGACGGCGGCCGACCTCCTCAACCGCCGCTACAGCTCCGCATACACCGAGCTGATGCGCTTCCAGGCATCGCGTGCGCGCGATGCGCTCAACACATCGCTGTCCGGCATCCCCGCCGACGAGCGCCGCGCGCAGCGCACGCTGCGCGCGCTCGGCGCGCTCGCGCTCGCGGTGCTCGACGAGATCGAGCGCGACGGCTTCCAGGTGCTGCACCAGCGGCTCGCGCTCACGCCGATCCGCAAGCTGTGGATCGCGTGGCGCGCCGCGCGGCGCCGCTGACGCGCGCCGCCCGTCACGCGCGCAACAACGGCAGCGGCTCGAAGCGCTGCTGCAGGACGCTCGTCGCGTCGAGTCCCCACCACGGGCCGAGCACCGTCGCATAAAGCTGACGGAAGTCGACCGCGACGGGCAGGTTGCCGTTGCCGTCGAGCCGCGCGAGCGCGGGCGGCGCGCCATACAGGCCGCCGCGCACGCGCCCGCCCATCACGAAATGCGGCGCGGCCGTGCCGTGATCGGTGCCGTTGCTCTGGTTCTCCCGCGCGCGCCGGCCGAATTCCGCATACGTCATCACGAGCGTGTCGTTCCAGCGCCCGAGCTCGGTCAGTGCCGAGCGCATCGCGACGAGCCCTTCCGCCAACTGCTTCAGCAAACCCGCCTGCTGGCCGGGCTGGTTCTGGTGCGTGTCGAAGCCGCTCAGCGTGAGGCGCAGCACCGCGATGCCCTGCCCCGGCATCGGCGTGCGCTGCGGCGTGTCGCACGCGGCGAGCACCTGCATCGCGGTCTTCACCGACGTGCCGAACGGCCCTGACGGAAACGCGGTCGCGAGCGCGGGCGTGCCCGCGTGCGGACGCAGCCGGTCGGCTGCCTTGACGATGTCGTTCTCGACGTCGATCACGTGGGCGAGCGCGGGATTCTGCTCGCGCAGCGACACCGGCTGCACGAGCCGCGCCTCGCGGATGAACTGCGCGGGATTGACGAGCGCGATCGCGCGCGCGCCGTTCGCGAGCGGCCCCATCTCCGCGCTGCCGAGCACGACGCCGTCGGCGGCGAAGCCGGGCGGCACGCGCGCCTGCGCGAACGCGCGCGTCAGCCAGCCTTCGCGCAGATACTGATCGGCGCGCGACGCGGTATCCCAGATCTCGATCGAACGGAAATGCGACAGGTTCGGCTGCGGATAGCCGACGCCTTCGACGATCGCGAGCCGTCCGTCGCGCCAGATCGGCACGAGCGGCGCAAGCGCCGGGTGCAGCGCGCCGCGCTCGTCGAGCTGCACGACCTGCTCGCGCTTGACGCCGATCGTCGGACGCAGCGAGCGGTACAGCGGGTCCGCATACGGGATCACCGTGTTGAGCCCGTCGTTGCCGCCCTTCAGCTCGACGAGAACCAGCAGGTTCGAATAACTCGCGGCGCCCGATGCGCCCGCAAACGCGCCGCGCGCGGCCGACGCCGCGCCGGCCGCCGTGGCCGCGAACGCGTGCGGCATCGAGAGCGATACGCCCGCCGCGCCAGCGAGACTCGCCAAGGCCAGAAAATCGCGTCGTTTCATCCTGCTTTCCTCGTTCTACGTTTGACGCGCCCCGCGGATCGCCGCGTCGCGCGGCATCGCCTCGTCGTCGTTTCCATGTTCGTCACTTCAGTTGATACGCCGGGTCCATCAACAGTGCCTGCAAGTACGCGCTGCTCGTCGCGCCGGCCTCGATCGCCGCGACGGGCGAAATCGGCAGCACCGCGTGCTGCATCTGCAGCTCAGTCGACAGGTCCGGCTGCGCCTGCGGCTTCGTCCGATACGCGGCGAGCCACGCGTCGAGATCGAAGCGCATTCCTCGCCGCTCCGGCGCCGGTTTGCCTGCCATGTCGTGGGAACCGGGCGCCGCGCGCATGCCGGACGCCTCCGTCGCGCGCATCATCTGCTCGACGAACTGCTTGCGCGCAAGCAGCGTCGAGCTGTTGATCCAGATCGCGCCGCCCGGCCAGCCCTTCACGTTCGGCGGATAGAAAAGAGGCTGGCCGAGCGCGCGCAGCGTGTTCGCGAACGGCGCGGCGTCGCCATAGCCGACGTCGAAGAGCCGCACGGTGCCGACCACGAACTCCGCGGGCGACTTGACGAGCACGCCGCGATTGCGATCGGCCCAGAACGCATCCGACGACAGCAGCCCCGCGAGCGCCGCCTTGATGTCGTAGCCGCTCTGCCTGAATCGCACGGCGACGTGCTCGACGACGTCGGCATCGGGCGTATCGGAGACGAACTCGCGCCACAGCTTCGCGGCGACGAAACGCGCGGTCTCGGGACGGGCGAGCAGGATGTCGAGCACCGCGTCGCCGTCGAAGCGACCGGCTTCGCCGAGCACGGTCTTCACGCCGTCGTCGTGAACGTTCGGCCGGAACACGTACGCGAGCGTGTCGGGATCCAGCCCCCAGCCGGTGTACGCGCGCGCGGCCTCGGACACGTCGCGCTGCGTATAGTGGCCCTCGCCGAGCGTGAAAAGTTCCATCACCTCGCGCGCGAAGTTCTCGTTCGGCCGGCCCTTGCGATTGCTCGCGCCGTCGAGATACTGCAGCATCGCCGGATCCTTCGCGACGCCGTGCAGCATCGCGCCGAAGTTGCCGAGCGCATCGGCGCGCAGCAGCGCGTTTTGCGCCGCAATCGTTTGCGGAAACGGTACCTTGTCCTGGCCGGACGTGAAGTGGTTGTGCCAGAAGAGCGTCATCCGCTCGGTGAGCGGCGACGGCGTCACGAGCATCTCGCGCACCCACCACGCGCGCAACTCGTCGTAGCGGCGGTTGCGCAGTTGCTGCTCCGCGCGCCGCTCGTCGGGCGTGAACGCGGCGCGCGCCGCGCGCGACGGCGGCAACTCGCGCACCCAGTCGGGCGGCGGCGTGACGCTTTGCGTGCGCGTGCCGTCGAGCAATTCGGCGAGCGCCTGCGCGCGCGTCATGCCGACGAAATGCGCAACGTCGCGCGGCGGCGGCGAGAAGCCGGTGCGCGTCAGCAGGAAGCGCGCGTCGTCCGCGTCGAGAAGCGTCTGCATCGCGGCCGGCATCCGGTCCGCCTTCGCCGGGGACCGCCCGGCCGGGCTCGAATCGCTCATCGTCGACCGTTCTCCGAAAGAGGAAAACCACGGCAGCTCGCGCGGCGCGCGAGCGTCGGTGATGGCGATTCAACGGCTCGCGGCGACGCGCAGTTGACGATCGAATTGATACGGAGTTTTTCAGGGCGGCAAGCGCCCGACGACGCGCAGGATTTAACGATTCAACGCTTGTAAAGTTCGCGGACCGCGTCTTCGATGTGCTGGCGCAAGAGATGCCGTTCTTCCGGCGTCATGTGGCCGTCGCGGCGGCGCTGATCGAGATCGGGCGGAACGGCGGCCGAGCGGGACGGGGGCTCCGCGCGATCGGGCGACGCGGGACGCGCCGGTGCGCCCTTGCCGCGCGGCACCTTGTGCGACGACGCGGCGCCGCGATCCGGGCGCTGCGCACAGGCGAACTCCGAAGCGAGGACGCCGACGCATGCGAGCGCCAGCACGAACGCCATCTTCGTCGGCCGCATCACTGGCCTCGCCTCTTTCGTCGTTTTGTTCCCTTCGTCACGCGGCAACCGGCTACCTTTGGCACACGAACAAACCCTGCGAGAATCGGGCGTGCAAACCATGTAAATGTTAAGTGGAGGGAGTATCCACCGAATGTCGTCTTCGAGTAAAGGAGTCTGTCGCGACTGTCTTTACTCGGCACAATAGCGCGGGTAAATTTTGTAACTGACTGTAACCCGTCGAAAGCCGCAACCGCGCGGTTTTTCCTAATCGCGATAAGATGCCACTCATGGAAACGAAAAACCCCTCGAAAATTCTCGTCGTCGACGACGACCCGCGCCTGCGCGATCTGCTGCGCCGCTATCTCGGCGAGCAGGGCTTCAACGTATACGTCGCCGAGAACGCGACGGCGATGAACAAGCTCTGGGTGCGCGAACGTTTCGATCTACTCGTGCTCGACCTGATGCTGCCTGGCGAGGACGGCCTGTCGATCTGCCGCCGCCTGCGGGGCAGCAACGACCGCACGCCGATCATCATGCTCACCGCGAAGGGCGAGGACGTCGACCGCATCGTCGGCCTCGAGATGGGCGCCGACGACTACCTGCCGAAGCCGTTCAATCCGCGCGAGCTCGTCGCACGCATTCACGCGGTGCTGCGCCGCCAGGCGCCCGCCGAACTGCCGGGCGCGCCCTCCGAGACGACCGAGGTGTTCGAGTTCGGCGAGTTCTCGCTGAACCTCGCGACGCGCACGCTCACGAAATCCGGCCAGGAGATTCCGCTCACGACGGGCGAATTCTCGGTGCTGAAGGTGTTCGCGCGCCACCCGCGCCAGCCGCTGTCGCGCGAAAAGCTGATGGAGCTCGCGCGCGGCCGCGAATACGAAGTGTTCGACCGCAGCCTCGACGTGCAGATCTCGCGCCTGCGCAAGCTGATCGAGCCGGATCCGGGCAGCCCGCGCTTCATCCAGACGGTGTGGGGTCTCGGCTACGTGTTCATCCCCGACGGTGCGGCCTGATTTCCGTTTCGACGCGGCACACGCCTCCGACGCCACGCCTTTGACGCCAGTTACACAGCCAGTCCTATGCGTATCGACCGGCGCCTTTTGACGCTCGTGTTCGGCGGGCTGTTCTGGCGCACCTTCCTGCTGATCGCGCTGTTGATCGCAGTGAGTCTTGCCGCGTGGTTCCAGAGCTTCCGGGTGATCGAGCGCGAGCCGCGCGCGCAGCGCGTCGCGCTGCAGCTCGTCGCGATCGTGAAGCTCACGCGCACGGCCCTCCTCTATTCCGATCCCGACCTGCGCCGCGCGCTGCTGCAGGATCTCGAGAGCAACGAGGGCGTGCGCGTCTATCCGCGCGAAAAGACTGACAAGTTCAAGCTGCAGCCCGACGAGTCGCTGAACCGGCTCATCGAGCACGACATCCGCAGCCGCTTGGGCGACGACACGGTGATCGCGCAATCGGTCAACGACATCGCCGGCGTGTGGATCAGCTTCAAGATCGACGACGACGACTACTGGGTCGCGCTCGACCGCGATCAGCTCGACACCGTCACCGGCCTGCAATGGGCGGGCTGGGGCCTGTTCGCGCTCGCGCTGTCGCTGTTCGGCTCGGCGTTCATCACGAGCCTCGTGAACCAGCCGTTCTCGCGGCTCGCGCTCGCCGCGCGCAAGGTGGGCTCCGGCCAGACGCCGGAGCCGCTGCCCGAGCGCGGGATGGGCGTCGCCGCCGACACCAACCGCAGCTTCAACCAGATGGTGCGCGACCTCGAGCAGCTCGAGGCGGACCGCGCGCTGATGCTCGCGGGCATCTCGCACGACCTGCGCACGCCGCTCGCGCGGCTGCGCCTCGAAACCGAGATGAGTCCGTCCGACCAGGCGACGAAGGACGCGATGGTCGACGACATCGAGCAGATGGACCGCATCATCGCCGCGTTCATCGACTACGCGCGCCCCGCGCAGCGCACGCCGGAGCCTGTCGATCTGTCGCACGTCGCGCGCGAAGTCGCCGCGCGGATCGTGAGCGAAGATGGCGTGCAGCTCGACATACGCCTCGCGCCCGCGGCCGTCATCGAGGCGGACGAGACGGACATGCGCCGCGTGATCGGCAATCTCGTCGAGAATGCGCGCAAGTACGGACAGAGCAAGAAGGACGGCATCGCGCGCATCCTGCTCGAGACGCGCGTGACGCACGCGC
Source organism: Burkholderia oklahomensis C6786 (assembly GCF_000959365.1). Classification (NCBI taxonomy): domain Bacteria; kingdom Pseudomonadati; phylum Pseudomonadota; class Betaproteobacteria; order Burkholderiales; family Burkholderiaceae; genus Burkholderia; species Burkholderia oklahomensis. The sequence goes on along the minus strand of NZ_CP009555.1, from coordinate 3,431,622 downwards.
GCGTCGAGCTCGTCGTCGCCGACGAGGGCCCCGGCATCCCCGAGGATCAGCTGCCGCTCGTGATGCGTCCCTTCTACCGCGTCGACACCGCGCGCAGCAAAGCCGACGGCACCGGGCTCGGGATGGCGATCGTGCTGCGCCTCGTCAGTCGCTATCGCGGCACGCTGCGGCTGCGCAATCGCACGCCCGACGCCGGCCTCGAAGTCACGCTGGAGTTTCCGAGCGCGAAAGCGCGTGCGGCCGCGTGACGCACGACGAATCCCTCATCCGATGGTCGAACCCTATCGGCGTCTTTGAAAATTTCTATGAGAGTCGTTAGTTAAAATCTATTGAAAGAAAAATTCAATAGAGTTATAGTGTCTCCGATGCTGTCACGGAAACGTTGCAGCGCATAGGTAGCTTGACCGCAGGTAGCAGTTTTTCCCAACTCACACAGGAGCATCCGCATGAAAACCGTGGGCGATAAACTCGAAGCTTTCACCGTGGTAGCCGCGAAGCCGGGCTTCAACAATCATGAAGAAAATGGCCAGTCGGCCTTCGAGACGGTCACCGAAGCGTCGTTCCCGGGCAAGTGGAAGGTCATCTACTTCTACCCGAAGGATTTCACGTTCGTCTGCCCGACGGAAATCGTCGAATTCGCGAAGCTCACGAAGCAGTTCGAAGAGCGCGACGCCGTCCTGCTCGGCGGCAGCTCGGACAACGAATTCGTCAAGCTCGCATGGCGCCGTGAGCACAAGGATCTCGACAAGCTGAACCACTACTCGTTCGGCGACGTCAAGGGCGAACTGATCGACCAGCTCGGCGTGCGCGACAAGGAAGCCGGCGTGGCGCTGCGCGCGACGTTCATCGTCGACCCGGACAACACGATCCAGCACGTGTCGGTGAACAACCTGAACGTCGGCCGCAGCCCGGAAGAAATCCTGCGCATTCTCGACGGTCTGCAAACGGACGAACTCTGCCCGTGCAACCGCGCAATCGGCGGCGCGACGCTGTAAGCGTTCGATGCACGAAAGCCCGCGGCGCTGCGTCATGCCTGCGGGCTTTTTTAACGGCCCAATCATAGGAGATATCAATGGAATTCATCGATTCGATTAAGGCCCAGATTCCCGACTACGCGAAGGACATTCGCCTGAACCTCGACGGCACGATCTCGCGCTCGTCGCTCGAAGGCACCGACGCGGTCGGCGCGGCGCTCGCGGCGGCGTTCGCGGCGAAGAGCACCGTCCTCGTCAACGCGATCCGCGAAGCGGGCGTGCTGTCGCCCGAGGAAACCAACGCGGCGCTGACGGCGGCCGCGCTGATGGGGATGAACAACGCCTGGTATCCGTATGTCGAGATGGCCGACGACGCCGACCTGAAGACGCAGCGCGCCGAGCTGCGGATGGGCGCGTATGCGTCGCACGGCGGCGTCGACAAGCGCAAGTTCGAGATGTACGCGCTCGCCGCGTCGATCGTCGGCAAGTGCCACTTCTGCGTGAAGTCGCACTACGCGCTCCTGAAGAACGAGCAAGGCATGACCGTCACGCAGCTGCGCGACGTCGGCCGCATCGCGTCGGTGATCAACGCCGCCGCGCAGGTGATCGCAGCCGAAGGCAAATGAATGCGATGACGGTGCGATGACGGTCGCCGCCGATTGCGATCGCGAGCACGGCCGCCGCCGCAACGCAAAACGCCACGCGCATCCGTCGCGTGGCGTTTTGTTTGTGTTTCCGCACCGGAACGCGGCCCGGCAAGGGCGCGCCGGTCGCCCGGGTCAGTCGATTTCTCCGGCCCTTTACGTCGTTGCGCGCAACGTGGCTTGCTTCGTCGCACGTTGGATCACTTCGACCGCATGGCTTGAATCGCTTCGAACGCTCCAAGCGTCTGTGCCTTTTCGAGCGTCCGCGGCCATTCGGCGATTTCCGTCACCCCAATCGCTTCCCGACTACCCGCGGGCTGTGGCGCCTCGCGCCGCCGTTCAGGCCCGCCCGAGCCGCCCGAGCCGCCCGAGCCGCCCGAGCCGCCCGAGCCGCCCGAGCCATCAAGCCGCCCAAGCCGCCAATTACGCCGCCGCCTCGCGCACGACGAGCGCCGCCGCCTGCGCCTCGATGCCTTCGCCGCGTCCGAGGTAGCCGAGCTTCTCGTTGGTCTTCGCCTTCACGTTCACGCGATCGAGCGGCAAGCCGAGATCGGCTGCGATGTTCGCGCGCATCGCGTCGATGTGCGGCGCGAGCTTCGGCGCCTGCGCGACGATGGTGCTGTCGACGTTGCGGATCGAAAAGCCCGCCTGCGCGACGCGCGCCGCGCATTCGCGCAGCAGCGCGCGGCTGTCGGCGCCCTTGAAGCGCGGATCGGTGTCGGAGAAATGACGGCCGATGTCGCCGAGCGCCGCCGCGCCGAAAAGCGCATCGGTGATCGCGTGCAGCAGCACGTCCGCGTCCGAGTGGCCGAGGAGCCCCCGCTCGTACGGGATCGTCACGCCGCCGATGATGAGCGGCCGCCCGGGAACGAGCTGATGCACGTCGTAGCCTTGTCCGATTCTGAAATCCATGTGATTCGATCCGAGTGTGATGCGATGATGAAAATGCGGTTCAGGAAGCGCGCGCCGGATGCGCGAGGATCGCTTCCGCGAGGTCGAAATCCTCCGGATACGTGACCTTGAAATTGCGCAGGCTGCCCTGCACGACGCGCGGCGTATGGCCCGCCCATTCGATCGCGCTCGCTTCGTCGGTCAGGTCGTGGCCTTCGAGCTGCGCGCGCTGGATCGCGTCGCGCAGCATCCCGATGCGGAACATCTGCGGCGTCTGCGCCTGCCAGAGGCCGGCGCGCGGCTCGGTGCGCTCGATCGCGTCGCCGCCCGCCGGCACGCGCTTCAACGTATCGGCGACCGGCAGCGCGACGATGCCGCCGACGGGATCGTCCTTCAGCGCGCCGATCAGCGTGCGGATCAGCGCAGGCGTGACGCCGGGGCGCGCGGCGTCGTGCACGAGCACCCAGTCGGCGTCCGTCGCGCCGAATTCGGCGAGCTGGATCAGCCCGTTCATCACCGACGCCTGCCGCGATGCGCCGCCGCAGCGCCGCACCGCGAAGCGCAGGCCGGAAAAGCGCCGCGCGTCGAAATGAGGATCGTCGGGCGAGATCACGACGAGCGTCTGCGCGAACTCGCTGCACGCGTCGAACGCGGCGAGCGTGTAGTGCAACAGCGCGCGTCCGGCAAGCGTGCGGTATTGCTTCGGCAGCGCGGAGCCGGAACGGCTGCCGGTGCCGGCGCACGGAATCAGGGCGAATAGTCGGGAGGTCACGGAAGGAAACGCCGGAAAAGATGAAATCGAAGGACGGATTTTATAATACGTCTTTCGCCGTGATGAGCCGCGCCGAGCTCGTCCCCATCCGGCGCCCGCCAACCAGCCGCCCGTTATGTCAGACAACGCCTCCCCATCGCAGTCCCCCGTCGCGCTCGTCAAAGCGGGCCAGCGCTTCGCGTTCGACGGTGCGCACGGCTCCGCCGACGCGCTCGTCATCGCCCGCTACCTCGCCGTGCACCGCGCGCAGGTGCCGCTTCTCGCCGTGATCTGCGCGAACGCGGTCGACGCGCAGCGGCTCGCGCAAGAGCTCGGCTACTTCGCGCCCGACGCGCGCGTGCGCGTGCTTCCCGACTGGGAGACGCTGCCGTACGACACGTTCTCGCCGCACCAGGATCTCGTGTCCGAGCGTCTCGCGACGCTGCACGATCTGGGCGAAGGCCGCTGCGACATCCTGCTCGTGCCCGCGACGACGGCGCTCTACCGGATGCCGCCCGCGTCGTTCATGGCCGCATACACGTTCGCGTTCACGCAGGGCGAGCGGCTCGACGAGGCGAAGCTCAAGGCGCAGTTGACGCTCGCGGGCTACGAGCACGTGAGCCAGGTCGTGCGGCCCGGCGAATACTGCGTGCGCGGCTCGCTGATCGACCTGTACCCGATGGGCTCGCCGCTGCCGTACCGGATCGACCTGTTCGACGACCAGGTCGACTCGATCCGCGCGTTCGATCCGGACACGCAGCGAAGCCTCTATCCGGTGCGCGACGTGCGCCTCTTGCCCGGCCGCGAGTTCCCGTTCGACGAGGCCGCGCGCACCGCGTTCCGGAGCCGCTGGCGCGAGACGTTCGAAGGCGACCCGAGCCGCGCGCCGATCTACAAGGACATCGGCAACGGCGTGCCGTCGGCCGGCATCGAATACTATCTGCCGCTCTTCTTCGACGAGACGGCGACGCTCTTCCACTATCTGCCCGAGAACGCGCAGCTCGTGTTCGCGGGCGATCTCGACGCGGCGATCAAGCGCTTCACGAACGACACGAAGCAGCGCTACGCGTTCCTGTCGCACGACCGCGAGCGGCCGATCCTCGAGCCGCAGCGCCTCTTTCTGTCCGACCAGGATTTCTACGCGTTCGCGAAGCCGTTCGCGCGCATCGCGCTGCCCGCGCAGCCGTCGGGCGGCTGGGCGACGCCGCTGCCGAGCCTCGCGCTCGATCGTCACTCGGACAAGCCGCTCGCCGCGCTCGCCGCGTATCTCGACACGACGGAAAACCGCGTGCTCTTCACCGTCGAATCGGCGGGCCGCCGCGAGACGATCGCGCAATTGTTCGCCGAGCACCGTCTGCGGCCCGCGGGCAGCGACAGCTTCGCCGCGTGGCTCGAGAGCGATGAACGCTTCGCGCTCGGCGTCGCGCCGCTTTCGAACGGCTTCGCCGTGCCGGGCGAAGGCTACGCGATCGTCACCGAGGCCGAGCTGTACGGCGCGCTCGGCCGCCGCGCGGGACGCCGCCGCCAGGAGCAGGCGAGCAACGTCGACGCGATGGTGCGCGACCTGTCGGAGCTGAAGGTCGGCGACCCGGTCGTGCACGCGCAGCACGGCATCGGCCGCTACATGGGCCTCGTGTCGATGGATCTCGGCGAAGGCGAGACCGAGTTCCTGCATCTCGAATACGCGGGCGACAGCAAGCTCTACGTGCCGGTTTCGCAACTGCACGTGATCTCGCGCTACAGCGGCGCCGATCCGGACAGCGCGCCGCTGCACGCGCTCGGCTCCGGGCAGTGGGAGCGCGCGAAGCGCCGCGCCGCGCAGCAGATCCGCGACACCGCGGCCGAGCTGCTGAACCTGTACGCGCGCCGCGCGGCCCGCGAGGGCCACGCGTTCGCGCTCGAGCCGCGCGACTACGTGAAGTTCGCCGAGAGCTTCGGCTTCGAGGAAACGCCCGACCAGGCCGCGGCGATCGCGGCCGTGATCGGCGACATGACGAGCGGCAAGCCGATGGACCGCCTCGTGTGCGGCGACGTCGGCTTCGGCAAGACCGAGGTCGCGCTGCGCGCGGCGTTCATCGCGGTGATGGGCGGCAAGCAGGTCGCGCTGCTGTCGCCGACCACGCTGCTCGCCGAGCAGCACACGCAGACCTTCATCGACCGCTTCGCCGACTGGCCGGTGCGGGTCGCCGAGCTGTCGCGCTTCAAGACCGCGAAGGAAGTGAACGCGGCGATCGCGCAGATCAACGAAGGCAGCGTCGACATCGTGATCGGCACGCACAAGCTGCTGTCGTCGGACGTGCAGTTCAAGCGGCTCGGCCTCGTGATCATCGACGAGGAGCACCGCTTCGGCGTGCGCCAGAAGGAAGCGCTGAAGGCGCTGCGCGCGGAGGTCGACGTGCTGACGCTGACCGCGACGCCGATCCCGCGCACGCTCGGGATGGCGCTCGAAGGGCTGCGCGACTTCTCGGTGATCGCGACCGCGCCGCAGAAGCGGCTCGCGATCAAGACCTTCGTGCGGCGCGAGGAAGAAAGCGTGATCCGCGAAGCGATGCTGCGCGAGCTGAAGCGCGGCGGGCAGGTGTACTTCCTGCACAACGAGGTCGAGACGATCGAGAATCGCCAGGCGATGCTCGAGGCGCTCGTGCCCGAAGCGCGGATCGTGATCGCGCACGGCCAGATGCACGAGCGCGAGCTCGAGCGCGTGATGCGCGATTTCGTCGCGCAGCGCGCGAACGTGCTGCTCTGCACGACGATCATCGAGACCGGCATCGACGTGCCGAGCGCGAACACGATCATCATGCACCGCGCGGACAAGTTCGGCCTCGCGCAGCTCCACCAGTTGCGCGGACGCGTCGGCCGCTCGCACCACCAGGCGTATGCGTACCTGCTCGTCCACGATCCGCAGGCGCTGACGAAGCAGGCGCAGCGGCGGCTCGAGGCGATCCAGCAGATGGAGGAGCTCGGCTCGGGCTTCTATCTCGCGATGCACGACCTCGAGATCCGCGGCACGGGCGAGGTGCTCGGCGACAAGCAGTCGGGCGAGATCCACGAGATCGGCTTCCAGCTCTACACCGAGATGCTGAACGACGCGGTGAAGGCGCTGAAGAACGGCAAGGAGCCCGACCTCACCGCGCCGCTCGCCGCGACGACCGAGATCAACCTGCACGCGCCCGCGATCCTTCCCGCCGACTATTGCGGCGACGTGCAGGAGCGGCTGTCGCTGTACAAGCGGCTCGCGAACTGCGAGCACGGCGATTCGATCGACGGCATCCAGGAGGAGCTGATCGACCGCTTCGGCAAGCTGCCGCCGCAGGCGCACGCGCTCGTCGAGACGCATCGGCTGCGGCTTGCCGCGAAGCCGCTCGGGATCGTGAAGATCGATGCGAGCGAGGCGGCGATCGGGCTGCAGTTCGTGCCGAATCCGCCGATCGATCCGATGCGGATCATCGAGATGGTGCAGAAGCACCGGCACATCAAGCTCGCCGGCCAGGACAAGCTGCGGATCGAGACGCGCACGCCGGATCTCGCGGTGCGCGTGTCGACGGTCAAGGAGACGCTGCGCGCGCTCGGCCAGCCGACCCAGCCGCGCGCGCAGGCGGCCGCGCGCTAGCCAGCGGCCGACGAACGCCGGCCCGGCGCACCGGACCGCCGGCGCTACTGGCGCGCGAAATCGACGGCGACGCCGTCGATCCACGACCGCAGCTCGTCGATGCCGATCTCGCCGCCGCCGTCGACGAGCCGGCCGATCTCGTCCGCGTACGCGATCATCGCGCGCCGCGCGCTCGGCTGCGTCGCGGCCGACAGGAACTCGGCCTTCTCGATCGCCATGCCGTGCTCGAGCGGCAGCGAGCCGCCCTCGTAGATCGCGCGCTTGACCGCGCGAATCGAGTGGCTCGGCCGGCGCGCCATGCGCTCGGCGAGCGCCTCCGCCTCCGCGCGCAGTTGCTCGCCCGGCACGACGCGGTTCACGAGCCCGAGCGCGAGCGCCTCGCGCGGCGACAGCAGCCGGCCGTCGAGGCAAAGCTCGATCGCGCGCGCGACGCCGACCGTGCGCGCGAGCATCTGCGTGCCGCCGCCGCCCGGCAGCAGCCCGATGTAGATTTCCGGCTGCCCAAGGACATGACCGCGGTCGGCGTCGCCGTCCACCATCACACGCAGGTCGCACGCCTGCACCATCTCGTAGCCGCCGCCCATCGCACGCCCGTTGACGGCCGCGACGAACACCTTGTCCATCGCGCGCATCTGCGCGGTCACCTCGTGAAACAGGTTCATCTGCGCGACGCCCGCCATCGGCGTGCGCTCGACGAACCGGCGCGCGCCCGGCACGCGGCTCAACGCGGATTCGACGCGCATCGCGGCGCCCGTGACGGCGGCCGGCAGCGGCACCGCCATTCCCTCGGCGGCCGCCTTGATCTCGCCGACGTCGAAATGCGTGAGGAACGCATCGGGCACCGCGCTCGCGAGGATGACCGCGCCGACGCCGGCGTCGTGCTCGAGCCCGTCGAGCACGCCCTTCAGCTCGCGCATCATCGCGGTCGTCAGAAAATTGAACGGCGGATGATCGAACGTGATCGTCAATGCGCGATCCTTGCGCTCGATGCGCAGATATTTCATTTCTTCTCTCCCTTTCCTGCCATGCGTTGATTGCGCCGCGGCCGGACGCGACGTCATGCCGGCCGCCGCGACACGCGGCTCACGGGCTCCATATACGTTCGTGTCACGCTCGGCCAGATTAAGTTCCAAAATAGAACCAAGTCAAGCCTTTTCATCGATGCGGCGACGATCGCCGCAAAAACGCAAACGCCGGCGGCACTCAAGCGCCCGCATCCGCGCGCCGGCGGAACGCGCGATGCTGCGCCGCAAAGCGGCGCGCAAGCGCGTCCCCTGTCGTTTTTGAGTATGATCTTTGCATTCATCCGCCGGAGTTCCGCCATGTCCACACTCGACGCAACGGCGCCGCCCGCGTCCTCCCCCGCCGCCCCTTCCGAGCCCGTCAGCCTCGACTGGGTGAAGCGGCTCGTGTCGATCGACACCACGAGCCGCGTGCCGAATCTCGGTCTCATCGAAATGGTCCGCGACGCACTCGCCGCGGCCGGCATCGCATCGACGCTCACGCACGACGCCCGCGACGGCTGGGCGAACCTGTTCGCCACCCTCCCCGCGCACGACGGCGCGACCGACGGCGGCATCGTGCTGTCGGGTCACACCGACGTCGTGCCGGTCGACGGTCAGCAATGGGACAGCGATCCGTTCAAGCCGGAAGTGCGCGACGGCAAGCTCTACGGGCGCGGCACTTGCGACATGAAGGGCTTCATCGGCGCGGCGCTCGCGCTGCTGCCCGAGATGCAGGCGGCCAGGCTCGCGCAGCCGATCCATTTCGCGCTGTCGTTCGACGAGGAGATCGGCTGCGTCGGCGCGCCGCTGATGCTCGCCGACCTGAAGGCGCGCGGGATCGCGCCCGCCGGCTGCATCGTCGGCGAGCCGACCGGCATGCGTCCCGTGATCGCGCACAAGGGCATCAACGTCTACCGCTGCTGCGTGCGCGGCCACGCGGCGCATTCGTCGCTGACGCCGAAGGGCTTGAACGCGATCGAATACGCGGCGCGCCTCATCTGCCACATTCGCGATCTCGCCGACGAATTCCGCGCGCAGGGCCCGTTCGACGAGCTGTACGACGTGCCGTTCACGACCGCGCAGACGAGCCTCATCCAGGGCGGCAACGCGGTCAACACGGTGCCCGCCGAATGCCAGTTCTCGTTCGAGTTCCGCAACCTGCCGACGCTCGATCCCGACGCGATCTTCGCGCGCATCGACGCGTACGCGCGCGACACGCTGCTGCCGCGAATGCGCCGCGAGCATCCGAACGCGGCGATCGAGTTCTCCAAGGTCGCCGCGGCGCCCGGCCTCGACGCGGCCGAGCAGGCGGCGATCACGCAGCTCGTGCGCTCGCTCACCGCCGATCAGGACAAGCGCAAGGTCGCGTACGGCACCGAAGCGGGCCTGTTCCAGCGCGCGGGCATTCCGAGCGTCATCTGCGGGCCCGGCTACATCGAGCAGGCGCACAAGCCGAACGAGTTCGTCGAGCTCGACCAGCTCGCGTCGTGCGAGCGCTTCCTGCGCAAGCTCGTGCACGGCATGACGCTCGCCTGATGCGGCGCGCCGCCGCGAGCTTCGTTCGGGCCGGGCGATCGGCCCTCGTCATCGATACGCGCACGCACATGCCGACTTCAACCCACCGCCCCGCTCACCTGACGATCAACGGCGAACCGATTCCGACGCTCGACGAAATCGCCGCGCAGCACTTCGCGCTCACGCCATGGGTGATGCGCACTCCGGTGTTCGAGCGCGCCGATCTGCCGTCGCTCGACAACACGCACGTGAACTTCAAGTTCGAGCTTTTGCAGGCGAGCGGCAGCTTCAAGGCGCGCGGCGCGTTCACGAACCTGCTCGCGCTCGGCGAGGACAGGAAGAGCGCGGGCGTCACCTGCGTGTCGGCGGGCAACCACGCGGCGGCCGTCGCTTACGCGGCGATGCGGCTCGGCACGAGCGCGAAGGTCGTGATGTTCGACACGGCGAGCCCGGCGCGCATCGCGCTGTGCCGCCAATACCAGGCGGAAGTCGTGATGGCGTCGAGCCCCGCCGAGGCGTTCGAGATCGTGCGGCGAATCGAGGCCGAGGAAGGCCGCTTCTTCGTGCATCCGTTCAACGGCTATCACACGATCCTCGGCACCGCGACGCTCGGCTACGAATGGGCGACGCAAACCCCCGACCTCGACGCGGTGATCGTGCCGATCGGCGGCGGCGGCCTCGCGGCCGGCACGTCGACCGCGCTGCGGCTCGCGAATCCGCGCGTGCACGTGTACGGCGTCGAGCCCGAAGGCGCGGACGCGATGAGCCGCAGCTTCGCCGCGAATCACCCGATCCGGATGGGCGCGATGCACACGATCGCCGATTCGCTGATGGCGCCGCACACCGAGGAGTACAGCTACGAGCTGTGCCGCCGCCATGTCGACCGTATCGTCACGGTATCGGACGACGCGCTGCGCGCGGCGATGCTCTATCTGTTCACGCATCTGAAAGTGGCGATCGAACCCGCGTGCGCGGCCGCGACGGCCGCCCTTCTCGGACCGCTGCGCGAGACGCTGCAAGGCAAGCGGGTCGGCGTGCTGCTGTCGGGGACCAACATCGATTCGACGGCGCTCGCCGCGCATCTCGAGCATGCGCGGCTGCATCGAACGCCGCGGCCGTGATGCCGGTTATCCCCAGTTCGTGTTGAAGAGCATGTTGAAAAGCCGCGAACAAGCACGCTAACGCGTTGATCGCGCGGCGTTTTCGGGAGGCGCCGCGAAATGCGTCGCGGGCGCCCCGGGCGGCCCGGCGACACGGCGCGGTTATCCCCAGTTTGTGTTGAAAGGGCTGTTGATAAGCATGGGGCAGCCACGCTAACTGCTTGATCCGATTCGGATCGCCCGCCCCGGTGCGGCGCGTTGCACGATCGAGGCGCACCGGCCGCACGTCGCGTCGGGTGCCGTGTTTTCCACAGATCGTGTTGACAGGCTTGTTGATAAGCGGCCGAACAACCGCGCAAGTGCTTGAGCACGCAGCGCTTTGCGCCGGCGCTCGCGTACGCGGCGATGCGTGCGCGGCGCGCGCATCGAGGCCGGCGAGATCGCTCGTCGCACGCATGCGCAGGCGCGGCTGCGCGGCCGGTCGATCACGATCATCGACGAGGATCATCCGATGCGCTCTTCGCATTCGATTTGGATCGGCATCGCGCTCTGCGCGGCCGTCGCGTCGCTGCCGGGATGCGCGAGCGCGCCGCCATCGGCCGCAAGCGACCCGCTCTGCGCGCACGCAGGCGGCACGCGCGAATTGCAGGCGGACCTGCTGTTCGGCCGCGACGTCGTCGGGCGCGAGCCCGTCACCGGCGCGGAACGCGAGCGCTTCGTCGCCGACGTCGTCACGCCGCGCTTCCCCGACGGCCTCACGACATGGGACACGCGCGGCCAATGGCGCGATCGCGCGACGGGCGACATCGTGCGCGAGGAAAGCTTCGTGATCCGTATCGTTGCCGCCGATTCGCCCGCGACGCTCGACAGTCTCGCCGCGATCCGGCGCGCATACGCCGAGCGGTTTCATCAGCAATCGGTCGGGCTGGCGGTGTCGCACGTGTGCGCATCGTTCTGAGCGTGCTGCGCCGACGACGCAGTACCAAGCGCGTCGCTTCCGTCGGCACGATCGAAGCGGCCCGAAGCGGCTGAAAGCGCCCCGAGCGCACGGCCCGCCGAAGCGCTGCATCGAGCGCGCCGCACGACGCGCGTCAACCGGGCATGTCGACCCGAAGCCGCATGCGCGGCGCCGCCGACTCGTCGCTACGCGAAAGAAAGCAGGAAACGAAGCGCACGCCCGCCGCCCGCAAACGCGGCCGCGCCACCGAAGAAGCGGCCGCTTCCCGATCGCGTCGACAAAAAAAACGGGCGCCGCCGGCGCCCGTCTTCATCAGGATGATCAAGGCTTGTTGCCTTCGAACATGTCGATGATCTGCCGCTTCTCCTCCGGCGTCACCTGCGGCGGCGTCAGGCCCGCCGCGCCGGCCGAGCCGAGCGCATCGTTCGCGTTCACGGTCGGGCTCGCGGCCGGGTTGAAGTCGACGCTCGCGACGAAGCCCGCGCCCGGCGTGCGATCCGCGTAGTACAGCTCGCCGTCGATCGTCGTGAGCCCGTCCGGCATCGCCATCTGCTGCTCCGGCACGCCGTTGAGCGCGGTGCGCATGTAGTTCACCCAGATCGGCAGCGCGAGCTGCGCGCCGAATTCGCGGCTGCCCAAGCTCTTCGGCTGGTCGAAGCCCATCCACGCGACCGCGACGAGCGATTGCTGGTAGCCCGCGAACCAGCCGTCCTTCGCGTCGTTCGTGGTCCCGGTCTTGCCTTGCAGGTCGCCGCGGCCGAGCGCGTTCGTGCCCGCGCCGGTGCCGGCCGTCGCGACCGTATGCAGCAGGCTGTTCATCACGTACGCGTTGCGCGGATCGACCGTGCGCGTCGCGGTCGAGCCCGCGACGACAGGCTGTGACTTTTGCAGCGTCTGCCCGCGCGCATCGTCGACCTCGGCGATCAGATACGGGTCGACCTTGTAGCCGCCGTTCGCGAACACCGCGTAGCCGGACGCGAGCTGCAGCGGCGTGACGAGGCCCGCGCCGAGCGCCATCGGCAGATACGGCGGCGTCTTCGCGGGATCGAAGCCGAAGCGCTGCGTCACATAGTCCTGCGCATACGACGTGCCGATCGACGCGAGAATCCGGATCGACACGAGGTTCTTCGAGCGCTGCAGCGCGGTGCGCATCGACATCGGGCCATCCGGCTGGTCGTCGTCCTTCGGCTCCCACGGCTGGCCGCCCGGCACGCTCGGCGGGAAGTACAGCGGCGCGTCGTTGATGATCGTCGCGGGCCCCAGGCCCTTTTCGAGCGACGCCGAATAGATGAACGGCTTGAAGCTCGAGCCCGGCTGCCGCCACGCCTGCGTCACGTGGTTGAACTTGCTCTTGTTGAAGTCGAAGCCGCCGACGAGCGAGCGGATCGCGCCGTCCTGCGGCGCGATCGCGACGAGCGCGCCTTCGACCTGCGGCAGCTGCGCGATCTGCCATGCGCCCTTCGCATCCTTCATCGCGCGCACGATCGAGCCCGGCTTGATCTTCAGCGCGGCCGACGCGCGCGAGCTGAGCGCCCCCGCCGCGAAGCGCAGCCCGGCGCCGTTGATCGTCGTCGTCGCACCGCCGACGAACTGCACCTCGACCGCCGTCGGCGACGCGGCGAGCACGACGGCCGACTGGAGATCGCCGTTGTCCGGATGATCGGCGAGCGCGTCGTCGATCGCCTCGTCGCGTTCGTCGCCCGCGGGCGGCAGCGCGACGAAGCCTTCCGGCCCGCGATAGCCGTGGCGGCGCTCGTAGTCCATGATCCCGCGGCGCACCGCCTGGTACGCGGCTTCCTGGTCGGCCGCGTTGATCGTCGTCGTGACGGTCAGGCCGCGCGTGTAGGTTTCGTCCTTGTACTGCGCGTACATCATCTGCCGCACCATTTCGGCGACGTACTCGCCGTGCACCGCGTACTGATTGCCCGGCGTGCGCGTGTGGATCTCCTCCTTCACCGCCTGGTCGTACTGCTGCTGCGTGATGTAGCCGATCTCGAGCATCCGCTTCAGGATGTATTCCTGGCGCACCTTCGCGCGCTTCGGGTTGACGACCGGGTTGTACGCGGACGGCGCCTTCGGCAGGCCCGCGAGCATCGCCGCCTCGGCGAGCGTGATGTCCTTCAGGTCCTTGCCGAAGTACACGCGCGCGGCGGCCGCGAAGCCGTACGCGCGCTGGCCCAGATAGATCTGGTTCATGTACAGCTCGAGAATCTGGTCCTTCGTCAGCGCCTTCTCGATCTTGTAGGCGAGCAGCATCTCGTAGAACTTGCGCGTGTACGTCTTCTCGCTCGACAGGAAGAAATTGCGCGCGACCTGCATCGTGATCGTGCTCGCGCCCTGCCGCGCGCCGCCGTGCAGGATGTCGGCGACGCCCGCGCGCAGGATGCCGAGGAAGTCGACGCCGCCGTGCTCGTAGAAGCGGTAGTCCTCGATCGCGAGCACCGCCTTCTTCATCACGTCGGGGATGTCCTGGAAGCGCACGAGGCTGCGGCGCTCCTCGCCGAACTCGCCGAGCAGCACGTGGTCCGCGCTGTAGACGCGCAGCGGCACCTTCGGCTGATAGTTCGTGAGCGCGTCGAGCGACGGCAGCTGCGGCCCCATCACGACGAGCGCGTAGCCGACGATCAGCGCACCGACGACGAGGAGCGTCGCGAACAGCCCGGCGAACCACAGCGCGACGCGCGAGCCGAACGTGCGCGAACCGCCGTCGCCGCTCGTGCGGCGCGCCGCGCGGTCGTCGTCATCGTCATCGGTGTAGTAGGCGCCGGCGGGCGAACGTCGTAGCGAATAATGGTGCTCGTTCGTGGCGCGGGAGGAAGACGGTCGTTTGATAATAGGCATGTCGGATTGGCGGCGCACGAGGCGCGCCTCGAACGCACGCGATGCGCGTGCGCGGAACGGTAGACGTAGCGTCGTGGAGCGTATCACGTCGACGGATCCCGGCGCGCGTTGGTCCATACGGCGTCCGGTCCGCGGCGTGACAGCGCATTTTAATGAAATCGATGGGCGCCCTTCAGGATTTTTTGTAAAAGATCCTCCAATTCATTGCGCCGCGCACCGTCGCGCGCCGCGAACGCTCCTATGATGAAGGCGGAACGCCGGGCGCCGCTCGCTTTCATATTGAAAGGCGCTCGCGCGAAAAAATTGCGCGCGATGCACTGGAAATTTCCGCCGCCCGTCCGCATTTTCGGTCCCGGCCGGCGGCGTTCGCGCCGCCCGTCGGGGCCCGCGTTTAAGCGGTGTTTAAGCGAACCGGTGGTGTAATATCCGCCGACGCCGACCACCCCGCGCCGCGGCGAGGGATCGCACGCGGTGCGCGGCGCGCGCATCGTTCATTACTTACGGAGGAATCCATGTCGCTTTTCGACTCTATTTCGCGCACGATCAAAGGTCTGCTGAACGACGCGGCAGACTCGGTGCAGGATCCGTCGCGCGACGCGCGGCAGATCGTGCGGGAGCTCGACGACAGCATCGGCCGCGCGGAGAACTCGCTGATCGAGATCGAAGCGCAGGTCGCGACGCAACGCAGCAAGCGCGACACCGCCGACGAGCGCGCGAAGAAGTACGAGGACGGCGCGAAGCGCGCGCTGCAATCGGGCGACGAAGGCCTCGCGCGCGAAGCGCTCGCCGCGCAGGCGAACGCCGAGGCCGAGCGCGACTCGCTCGCACGCGAGCTCGAGACGCTCGAGCCGTCGGTCGACAAGCTCAAAGGCCAGATCGCCGACATGCGCGGGCGCCGCAACGACCTGAACGCGCGTTCGAACATCCTGCAGGCGAAGCAGGAAATCGCGCAGGCGAAGGACGTCGCGGCCACCGCGCTTGGCGGGATCGGCGGCAAGAACCTGTCCGAGGACTTCCAGAAGCTCGAAGACAAGGTCGCGCTGTCCAACGCGCGCTCCGACGCGCGCCTGAATTCGGCCGACACGAACAGCGGCCGCGCGCTCGAAGACAAGCTCGCGGCGCTGAACAAGGGCCCGTCCGTCGAGGACCGCCTCGAAGCGCTGAAAAAGCAACTGAACACGCCGGCGCAGTAACGGCGGCACTCCGCCCGCCGGCGCTTCGCGACGCGGCGGCGGTGCGCATCGAACGCGTCCGCCGCCGCGCGCGAAAATCCGCAAGGAGACGGGCCGAGCGCCCGAACCGATCATGAAAAAGCTTCTCGCAGCCGTCGGATTGTCGCTGATCCTCGTGTCGGCCGCCGCCAACGCGGCGGTGCCGTCGCTACAGCAAATCCAGCAATCGATCGCGCAAGGCAACTGGCAACGCGCCGACGCGCAGCTCTCGCAAGTGATCGACGCGTATCCGGACAACGCGCGCGCCCGCTATCTGTACGGCCAGGTGCTCGACCGCGAAGGCCGCTCCACCGAGGCGCTCGCGCAGATCGAACGCGCGAAGTCGCTCGATCCTCAGTTGCGCTTCACCGATCCGTCGCGCTTCGCGCAAACGGAAGCGCGCGTGCGCGCCGATGCGCGCCGCGTGGCTGCGCAGACGTCGCGGCCGGCGACGTCGGGCGGCATGCTCGCCGCGCCGCAGACGCAAGCGCAAGCGCAGTCGCAGTTCGCCGCGGTACCCGCCGCGCCCATGCATCGCGGACCGTCGACGGGCATGTGGATCGGCATCGCGGTGCTGATCGGCGCGATCGCGCTCGTGCTGCGCTGGACGCTGCGCCGCGCGCGCTCGACGGACGACAAGCGCGCCGACGAAGAGCGCCGCGCGCAATTGAAGCGCGCGACCGACATCCTCAACGACGTGCGCCCGCTCAAGCTCGACGCGCGGCTGTCGACGGCGCCCGGCGCCGCCGCGCTCAACGGCGAGATCGAGACGCTCGAAGCGCAGGCGCGCGAGCTCGTCGAGACGCTATCAAACGGCAAGAATCCGGCGCCGCCGTACCGACTCGACGAGTTGGAGAAGCAATGCGCGAGCCTGAAGGCGCGCGTCGAAGGCCGCCCCGATCCGAACGCGGCCGCGGCGGGCGCGCCCGGCAACTCGGGCTCGGTGTTTGCTCAGGAGGCCGATCGACTGACGGGCGCGCCGGGCCAGCCGCCCTACTCGCCGTATCCGCCGCAACCGCAGCAGCCGCCCGTCGTGATCCAGCAGGGCGGCGGTTTCGGCGGCGGCATGGGCGGCCTGCTGACGGGCGTGCTGCTCGGCGAGGCGATGTCGCACGGCCGCGACCGCGTGATCGAGCGCGACGTGATCGTCGACGACGAAGCGCGGCGCCGCGCGGCCGATCCGGGCGTCGACTTCGGCCAGGGCGACAGTTGGGACAGCGGCGGCTCCGACGGCGGCAGCGGCGTCGATCTCGGCAGCAGTGGCGACGATTGGAGCAACAACGGTTGACGATGCATCGTTAGAACGACGAAATGGGCCGGAACGGCCCATTTTTTTATCGGTCCCCTTTGTCAAGATTTCTCAGATGTACTACCGATAAAGGACCGGGTTCGTTATGATGACGGCCATCAACGCGCCGTAACGAATCGTTGCGCTGCGCCCCATTTCATTTTCGACAGGAGCAAGCCGCCCATGAGCATCATCCAGGAATTCAAGGAATTCGCCGTCAAGGGCAACGTCATGGATCTCGCCATCGGCGTGATCATCGGCGGAGCGTTTTCGAAGATCGTCGACTCGGTGGTGAAGGACCTCATCATGCCCGTCATCGGCGTGCTGACGGGCGGCCTGGATTTCTCGAACAAGTTCGTGCTGCTCGGGCAGATTCCGCCTTCGTTCAAGGGCAATCCGGAATCGTTCAAGGACCTGCAGGCGGCAGGCGTCGCCGCGTTCGGCTACGGCTCGTTCATCACCGTGCTGATCAACTTCGTCATCCTCGCGTTCATCATCTTCCTGATGGTCAAGTTCATCAACAAGCTGCGCAAGCCGGTCGAGGCCGCCCCCGCCGCGACGCCCGAAGACGTGGTGCTGCTGCGCGAGATCCGCGATTCGCTGAAGCAGCGCTGAACGCACGCGCCGCACGATCGCAACCGGGCCCGCTTCGCGCGGGCTTTTTTTCGTCGTCCGGATGGTCTCGGGCACCGTGCGCGATGCGGCGCCGCGCGCGGGGGCAGAGAATACCCGAATCATTTTTTGCGACGTTCGGTCGCACGCGCGGCGCTACCGGGTCTATCATGGAGACTCAACGACAGTGCAGGCGCAAAAGCGCTGGCTTTGGCGATCGTAGGCTCTCCCCGGTTCGGTCGACGCACGGCAATACGGCATCGGCGAACTTCGTGAAGCCGGCATTTTCGTATGCTATAAAAGATCGACATGCGGCGCGCATAGCCGGGAGTGGGTCGCATGAGGATGCCGCATTTCTTGCAATTGTTTTTGAGGCGAGTGTTTATGTCCTTCCCGAAAAAACGCCGACGCGCGCAACCGGACGGCCAGGAATCGTTCCTCGCGGTGCTGCGTCATGCGAAGCCGTTCGCCCAGCTCGACACGAAGATCGCGCGCGCCCGCGCACAGGACGAGCCCGTGCTCTACGCGCACGTGCTGCCCGGCCTCGACGTCCTGCTCTGCAGCGTGCGCGGCGCGCAACCGCCGTATCCCGCGATCGCCGAACTGCGCAAGCGCTGTATCGAATCGATCGCCAACGCGCTCGAGCAGCCGCTCGACGGGCTCGAGAACGGCGGTTACTGGTACGAAGCGAACGGATTCGGCTTCCTCGTGTTCGCGAGCCGCGCCCGCGCGCGCATCCTGCCCGAATTTGGTGCAGGCGTGAAAGCCGGGCTGCGAAGCGGGATCGGACAGCCGAACGCCGGCGACACGACGCCTCGCTCGCTGTAGCCAGCGCAACAATGAAACGGGCCGTTTGAAACGGCCCGTTTCTTCATCAGGACGCCGCCTCGCGATCGTGCGGCGGGCACGCGTCGTCGACGCACGCGCGTCGCTCGCGCTTCGTTTATTCGTGCCGTCTCGCCTGCGGCCGCACGATGTCGATGAACGCCGCGAAATCGGCTTGCGCGAGCCCCATCGCCGCTCCGAGCCTCAGCACTTGCTGCACCGTCGCCGCGACGGGCATCACCGCGCCCGCGTCGCGCGCCGCGTCGGCAATCGCGTCGACGTCCTTCTGGAACGTCTTCAGCGCGCCGATCGGCGGATGGCCGCCGCCCGTCATCCTCGGCACGAACGTCTGCAGCAGCACCGAATCCGCCCAGCCGCCCGCGAGCGCTTCGGCGAGACGCGCCGCGTCGATGCCGCTCGCCTGCGCAAGCCCCACCGCCTCCGCGATCGCGGTGACGGTCGCCGTCACGATCGCCTGATTGCACAGCTTCGCCGTCTGCCCCGCGCCCGCGTCGCCGAGATGCGTGACGCGCGACGCATACGCGCCAATCAGCTCGCGCACCGCGTCGACGTCCGCCTGCGGGCCGCCCGCCATCACCGCGAGCGTGCCCGCTTGCGCGCCCGGCACGCCGCCCGATACCGGCGCGTCGACCCAGCTCACGCCGAGCGCCGCCGCACGCGCCGCAAACGCGCGTGTCGCCGCGGGCGGAATGCTCGAATGATCGACGATGCGCCGCACGCGGCGCGCGGCGGCATCGCCCGCGAGCACGCCCGACGCGCCGAACACGACGTCGCCGACCGCCGGTGCGTCGAGCACGCAGAGCATCACCGTCTGCGCGCGCGCGGCAAGCTCGGCCGGCGTATCGACGACCTGCGCGCCGTGCCCGGCGAGCGCGTCGGCCTTCTCGCGCGTGCGATTCCATACGTGCACCCGATGGCCGGCCGACAGCAGATGCCGAATCATCGGCGCGCCCATCAATCCCGGTCCGCAAAACCCTACGTCCACGTCTTCCCCTTTCCTCTCGTTCGAATACCGATTGAAGTTGCCGCCCATCATACCTATCACTCAACAAGGCATGCGCGAAAACGAAGGATGCGCGCACCGCTCTGGACCAAACGTCGAACGACTCACTGGAGAACGTCATGAACGACCACGTCTACAAGCTGCTCGAGCTCACCGGCTCGTCGCGCCAATCGAGCGACGACGCGATCCGCAACGCGATCATGAAGGCCGCGAAGACCGTGCGCAATCTGCACTGGTTCGAAGTAACCGAAATGCGCGGACACATCGAAGGCGATCAAGTGATTCACTGGCAAGTGACGCTCAAGGTCGGACTGCGCATCGAAGACTGACCGGCTGCGCCGGGGCGGCGTCGAACGATCGTTTGGAACGCTCGCACCGCGCGCGCGGACGGCGCATCGCAAGCGCGCGGCGCGCGTCGAGCGCGCTATTGCCGCTTTCACGCGGTGCGTGCTCGGCGAGCCGCTTGCGTTGAGCATCATGCATTCGGCTTGTCTGCCGGCCGGCGTCGCAAAGGCGCGTGACGCGCGCTCGCGATTCGCGCGTTTGCGCGTTCGTCATCGCGCCGGTCGTCGAAGTCGGCCGCGATGCGAAGGCGCCTGCGTCGGCAATCCGCAACCGGCAGTCGGCAATCGCCGGCGGACGGCGTGCACCCGCGGCGAGGCGCACGCCACGCGCGAAGCGTGTCGCATGACATGCCGGCTCTTCGGCGTCCTTTCGGCGTCCTTCACGCGCCGTCACGCCGTCCCTTTTTTCGCCGTCTTCGTCGCCCGATTTCATAGCCTTTACGCGGCAACACCGCAAGTACGCCGCCCACCGCGCGCAACGTTCGCGCCCCGCCGATCCCGTGCGCCGCGCCGGGCGATTCAAAAAAGCCGCGCTTGACGCCCCTTTATGTCCATATTAAAAACCATATACCCCCATCCCCAATCGATCAGCCTGCACATATAAATGGAGAGAGCATGAGCCAGCAACGCGAGGCGATCGACACGTATCTTTTGCGCGTCCTGCACACTTTGCTGATGGAGCGCAGCGTGACGCGCGCGGCCGTCAAACTGAACCAGTCGCAGCCGGCGATCAGCGCCGCGCTGCGCCGCCTGCGCGACATCACGGGCGACCCGCTCCTCGTGCGCGGCAAGTCCGGCATGGTGCCGACCGAGTACGGCCTGCGCCTCCTCGAGCCTGTGCAGAACGCGCTGCGCGAGATCGAGCGGATCAAGTTCCAGCAGCACAATTTCGATCCGGCGACGTCGATTCGCTGCTACCGGATCGGCTGCCCCGACTATCTGAACGTGCTGTTCGTGCCGACCGTCGTCGAACGCTTCCGGCAAGCCGCGCCCAACGCGACGCTCGAATTCCATTCGCTCGGCCCCGCATTCGACTACGAACTCGCGCTCGAGGACGGCAAGCTCGACATCGTCGTCGGCAACTGGCCGGAGCCGCCCGAGCAACTGCATCTGTCGAATCTGTTCGTCGACGAGATCGTCTGCCTGATGAGCAACACGCATCCGTTCGCGAAGCGCGGCGGCCTCACGCTCGACCAGTACCTGAACGCGCCGCATCTCGCGCCGACGCCATATTCGGTCGGCCAGCGCGGCGCGATCGACGTCCATCTCGCGCGCGAGCGCCTGAAGCGCCACGTCGTCGTCACGCTGCCGTACTTCAATCTCGCGCCGTACGTGCTCGTGAAGTCGGATCTGATCTTCACGACGACGCGGCTCTTCGCCGATCACTACGCGAAGTTCCTGCCGCTTTCGGTCGTGCCCGCGCCGCTCGATTTTCCGCCGATGCAGTACTACCAGCTCTGGCACGAGCGCTGCCACTACTCGGACGAGGTGCGCTGGCTGCGCGGGCTCGTCGCCGAGGCGACCCGCACGCTGATCGACATGTGAGCGCGCGGGCTGCGCGGCTGCGCGGCTCGCGGCTCGCGGCTCGCGGCTCGCGGCGCAAGCGGCGCGCATCGCGCAATCGACGGCGAAGTCGCTTGCGCAGCGCGCCGGCGAGTGCGCCGGCGAGTGCGCCGTCGGATGCGCCGTCGGATGCGCCGCCGAATGCACTGTCGAATGCATTTCGAATGCACTGTCGAATGCACTTCGAATGCGGCCCGCGGGCCTGCCGGCCACGCCGCTCAGCGCGCGGCTTCGTAGAGCGTGCGCGCGAGCGCGTTGTGCCGCGCGACGACCGGCTCGATCTCGAGCGTCGTCAAGCGCCCTTCCCGCACGACGACGCGCCCGTTGACGACGCTGTACGCCGCCTGCGACGGCGCGCAGAACACGAGCGCCGCGACGGGATCGTGCAACGCGCCCGCAAACTGCGGCGCGCGCAAGTCGAACGCGACGAAATCCGCCGCCATGCCGGGCGCGAGCGCGCCGATGTCGTCGCGGTTCAGCACGCGCGCGCCGCCCAGCGTCGCGATCTCGAGCGCATCGCGCGCCGTCATCGCATCGGGCCCGAAGCCGACGCGCTGCAGCAGCAGCGCCTGCCGCACCTCGGCGACCATCTGCGCGCCGT
Source organism: Burkholderia oklahomensis C6786 (assembly GCF_000959365.1). Classification (NCBI taxonomy): domain Bacteria; kingdom Pseudomonadati; phylum Pseudomonadota; class Betaproteobacteria; order Burkholderiales; family Burkholderiaceae; genus Burkholderia; species Burkholderia oklahomensis. The sequence goes on along the minus strand of NZ_CP009555.1, from coordinate 3,409,866 downwards.
CGTTCGACGCGGAGCCGTCGACGCCGAGCCCGACCGGCACGCCCGCGACACGCATCCGCCGCACGGGCGCGATGCCGGACGCGAGCCGCATGTTCGAGCACGGGCAATGCGCGACGCCCGTGCCGGTGCGCGCGAACAGCGCGATGCCCGGCTCGTCGAGCTGCACGCAGTGCGCGTGCCACACGTCGCGCCCGACCCAGCCGAGATCCTCCGCGTATTCGGCGGGCGTCATCCCGAACTTCTCGCGGCTGTACGCGACGTCGTTGACGTTCTCCGCGAGGTGCGTGTGCAGCGACACGCCGTACTCGCGCGCGAGCGCCGCCGCATCGCGCATCAGCCCGCGGCTCACCGAGAACGGCGAGCACGGCGCAACGACGACGCGCAGCATCGCGTAGCGGCCGTCGTCGTGATAGGCCTCGATGACGCGCTGCGTGTCGCGCAGGATGTCCGGCTCCCGCTCGACAACCGAGTCGGGCGGCAACCCGCCGTCGCGCCGGCCGACGCTCATGCTGCCGCGGCTCGCGTGAAAGCGCATGCCGATGCGCCGCGCGGCCGCGATGCTGTCGTCGAGCCGGCTGCCGTTCGGATAGATGTACAGATGATCGCTCGACGTCGTGCAGCCGGACAGCAGCAGTTCGGCCATCGCGGTCAGCGTCGACACCTCGATCATCTCCAGCGTCAGGTGCGCCCAGATCCGATACAGGCTCGTGAGCCAGCCGAACAGCTCGGCGTTCTGCGCGGCGGGAATCGCGCGCGTGAGGCTCTGGTACATGTGGTGGTGCGTGTTGACGAGCCCCGGGATCACGAGATGGCCGCGCAGGTCGAGCACCTCGTCCGCGTGCGCCGGCAGCCCGGCGCTCGGCCCGACCGCGACGATCCGGTTGTCTTCGACGTAAAGGCCCGCGTCGCGCAGTTCGCGGCGCGCGCCGTCCATCGTCACGAGCACGTCGGCGTGCTTGACGAGCAGCGTCTTCGGACGGGCCGGGGAAAGGGATTGCGCGCCGTCGCGCGCGCTCGGGTGTCGTTCCATCGTCGTTCGATCTCCATATCGTTCCGCCGTCGAGGCGGTGCGTCTTGCTCGAACGCGACGCGCGGCACGCACCGTGCCGCCGCGTCCGTTCGAACGCCCTGGCCCGGTTACCCGGCGTACCTGCCGTCTTCGGGGTGCGCGGCCGGCCGCGATCCCCATCGGACCGCCGGGCGCCTGCGCACCGGCCGAGCATCGCGCAACGCGGCGCGCCGCGCAAGCGGGCCGCGCGCATATTCGCCTTCACGCAGCCAATATGTTCGGCTACCTTCGATCACGGGACAACGCAAAAACGCGCCGTATCGCCCGAGCGCCGTTTCGCCGGCGCGGCCCGCGCGCATACGCGCTCCGGCGCGCATGGACGCGCCGTCATGCGGCGCGCATTATCTTCGTTATCGCTCACGGTTTCCTGTCCGAACCTTTTTACAATGGCTGCACGGCGCTCGCTTCGATCCGCCGACGGGTATGTAGCCACTGACGTGGAGCCTCGATCCGCCATAGCAGCATCGGATCGAGCCGCCGCCGATCCTCGCAACTACACAAGGACATTGCGAATGGGAAAGCTCACTACCCACGTACTCGACACCGCGCACGGCCGTCCGGGCGCCGCAATCAAGATCGAACTCCATGCGCTTTCGGGCGACGGATACCGCCTGCTGAAGACCGCGCTCACCAATGACGACGGCCGCTGCGACGCGCCGCTCCTCGAAGGCGACGCGCTCACGGCCGGCACCTACGAACTCGTGTTCCATGCGGGCGACTACTTCGCCGCGCAGGGCGTCGCGCTGCCCGAGCCGCGCTTCGTCGATCTCGTCGTGCTGCGCTTCGGCATCGCCGATCCCGCCGCGCACTATCACGTGCCGCTCCTCGTGTCGCCGTGGTCGTACAGCACCTATCGCGGCAGCTGACCACGTATCGCTGCCCACACACGACAACGATCGACTCAGGAGGAGTTCATGGAAGGCTTCATCACCGACTGGCTGAATCTCGCGATCCGCTGGCTGCACGTCGTCGCCGCGATCGCATGGATCGGCGAGTCGTTCTACTTCGTCGCGCTCGACAACAGCCTCAAGCCGCCGAAGGACGCGCAGCTGAAGGCGCGCGGCGTGTTCGGCGAGCTGTGGCACGTGCACGGCGGCGGCTTCTACAACATGCAGAAATATCTCGTCGCGCCGCCCGAGATGCCGGAAGACCTGCACTGGTCGAAGTGGCCGTCGTACACGACGTGGATGTCCGGCTTCGGCCTCTTCTTCGTGCTGTACCTGCTCGCGCCGAACACGTATCTGATCGACAGGAACGTGCTCGACATGGGCCCCGTCGTCGCGGTCTCGGCCGCGCTCGGCTTCCTGCTCGCGGGCTGGATCGTCTACGACTGCGCGTGCCGCCTGCTCGGCGGCCGCGACAAGCTGCTCGGCGTGTTCGTCGGCGTCTACGTGGTCGCGGCCGCGTATCTCGCGTGCCACGTGTTCTCGGGCCGCGCCGCGTATCTGATCGTCGGCGCGATGCTCGCGACGATCATGACGGCCAACGTGTTCTTCGTGATCATCCCCGGCCAGCGCAAGATGGTCGACAAGCTGCTCAAGGGCGAAACGCCCGATCCGATCTACGGCAAGCGCGGCAAGCAGCGCTCGGTGCACAACACGTACTTCACGCTGCCCGTCGTGTTCGCGATGCTGTCGAACCACTACGCGATGACGTATGCGAACCGGTACAACTGGATCGTGCTCGTCATCATCATGCTCGCGGGCGCGCTGATTCGTCAGTTCTTCGTGATGCGCCATCGCGGCCAGCAGCGATGGTATCTGCCGCTCGGCGGCGTCGCGCTGATGGTGATCGCGCTCGTCGCGACGATGCCGAAGCCGATCGCGCCCGAGGCGCAGGCCGCGAACGCGCCGAAGGTGGCGATCAAGGACATCGCGCCGATCCTGCAGCAGCGCTGCGTCGCGTGCCACTCGGCAAAGCCGACGCTGATGGGCAGCGCACCCGCCGGCGTGATGTTCGACACGCCCGACGAGATCGCGCAGAACGCGCCGCGGATCTATCAGCAGGCGGTGCAGTTGAAGGCGATGCCGATCGGCAACGTCACGCACATGACCGACGGCGAGCGCACGCAGATCGCCGCGTGGTTCGAGGGCGGCGCGACGAAATAGCTGTGTGAAGACGTCTGACGAACCGTCGGACCGGCGACCCGGCGACCCGACGATCGCCATGCTTTGCAGGCTCGCTTCGCGAGCCTGTTTTTTTTGACAGGCATCCTTCTTCTCGAACCCGAACCGCGTCGAAGCGGCGCGATGCCGAAACGACCGTGCGCCGATCGATCAGCGCGAACCGTCCGGCAAGCTCGGACAGCTTCCGCGCGATCGCGACCCGCTTGGGTCATGCACGGCTTCGCATCCCTACTGTTGAGCGCCGCTGCATGCTCGCGCCGCGCTCAATCACGCGCGGCGGCAAGCGCTTCCCGCTGCAGTGCGACGAGCGCGGCGAGCGCGCGCTCGCCGTCTTCGAACGGCACGAAGATATGATCGTGATGCGCGGCGGCGAGCACGTTGCAGCTGATGCCCGCGCGGCCGAGCGCCGTCGCGAACGCGGCCGTCAGGCCGACCGCGTGCAGGTCCGAATGCACGGTCAGCGTGATCCACGCGGCGCGCATCAGGATCGGCCAGCCGTGGCGCGCCACGACCGGCTCCTCGGCGACGACCGTCAGGCCTTCGGCTTCGCGAAACGTCGCGACGACGTCGGCGAGCAGGACCGGCGCGTCGGGCGCGATCGTCGTGAATGCATAGACGCCCGGCTGCAACGCGGGCTGAAGCGTGCACAGCAGTTTCGTCAGATCGGATTCGGGTTGGATCATCGGTAGCAATGTCGATGTCGGCATGTTGGCCGAACGCGTGGCGTGGATCGACGCGATAGCATCCGCCCACACGCGTCCGGCGTCGAATCGCGCCGCGCATACGCGACGATGCGCGATAAAAAAATGGCCCGACCGGCGCAAGCCGATTGGACCATGTTTCTTCGGTAGACGAAAGATCGGGCTTCGCGCGACCGTGCGCCGATGCTCGTTCGTCCTCGCTGCTGAGCCTTTGAACGATGCCCGGCGCACGTCAGACCGATGCTCGTTCAAGCTCCCCGCTTTCGCCTCGGGATGCCTGCCGGCGATGCGCGGCGGATGCCCGACGCAAACGACGTGACGCAACGTACCGCGTACTGCGCACCGCGCCGCGACGACGCGGCGCCATCACGCATCGCGACGCGCAGCCTCAAGCCGACACCACTTGCAGCGCATCCTCCGTCAGCCACAGCGACTCCGGCAGCCGCTGCTCGTTCAGGTTGAGCCCGTCGCCGCCGCGATCGACGACGATGAAATCGCTGACGCCGTGAAGCGCGATGAGCGGATGGTGCCAGACGCCCTTCGCATAGTTGACGCCCTGCCAGCCGCGCGTGACGAACGCGCGAATCCTCGAGGGATCGAGATCGCCCGCGGGCGCGACGACGACGAGATACGGCGCGTCGGCGAGCGGCACGAACGCCTGGCTGCCGAGCGGATGCCGCTCGAGCATCGTTACCTCGAACGGCAGCGTGCGCGGCTGTCCGCGAAACAGGTTCACGAGCGGCCGCCCGCCTTCGTCGGCGACGTCGACGCGCGCGAGATCGTGAAAGCGCATCGTCGTGCCGAGGTTGATCGGGATCTGCTTCGCACCGTCCGTCTCGATGACGTCGCCGAACGGCGCGAATGCGGCGCGGGTCAACGGTTCGATCGCGAGCGTCTTCATTGGTCGAGCGTGCCCCACACGCGCAGGCGCGACACGCCGCCATCCGGAACGATGTTCAGGCGCACGTGCGTGACGGGCCCGAGCGCGGCGAGCTCCGCTTCGAATTCGTGCTGCTTGTCCATCTGCAGCTTCTGCTCGCCGAGCAGCACCGGCCAGAACATCGCCTGCGTGACGAGCGAGCTGTCGGTGCCGCCCGTCACGTATGCGGCCTGGATCGAGCAGCGATCCGGATAATTGCCCTTGAAGTGCGCGGTATCGATTTCGATCTTGCGGATCACGCCCGGCTGCGCGAGCGCGATGATCGCCCAGTCGTTGCCCGGCTCGCGGCGGCGGCGCGTCTCCCAGCCGTCGCCCATGTTCACGCCGCGGCCCGGCAACAGCAGGTTCGACGCGAGGCCGAAGTGCTGGTTGTTCGCCGCGACGACGTAGCCGCCGTTCTCCATCGCGGCGAGATCGAACCGCTCGGACTTGCTCGCGCCCGCCCAATCGAGCTGCGGCTGACCGTGCACGCGCAGCCGCGCGATGCCGCCGTCCGGGTAGATGTTCACGCGCAGATGCGTGTACGCGTTCGCGTCTTGCGCTTCGACGTAGTGATGGCTGTTGCCCTGCAGCGTCGTCGACGGCACGATCTCGACCCACTTCGTCGCTTCGTTCGGCGCGCCTTCGGGAACGTGCGCGGCTTCGATCGACGCGGCGGGCGGGAAATTGCCGGTGAAGTGGCTCGTGTCGATGTCGAAACCCTTGATCACGCCGGGACGCGCGAGCTTCACGATGCACCAGTCGTAGCCCGTCGTACGCTTGCGGCGCGTCTCCCAGCCGTCCATCCATTTGCCGTGATCGTCGTACTTGCCCGGAATGAAGACGGCCGGCTCCGGATTCAGCATGCGCTCCTTCGGCGCGAAGAAATCGTCGCTCGCCTCGAGCGCCTGCGCGCCGAGGCGCGGATCGGCCAGATTCACGTAGCGCCGCGTGAACTCGGGTGCGTTCGGATCGGAAAGCGGAAGAGCCATCGTATTGTCCTTGTCGTGATGCGTGATGAGTGGAAAGCCGTCGCTGCACGTCGTCGCGTGCGTGCGCGGCGGGAAACGCGGCGCGCCGTGCGCACCGCAGCGGATGTCGTCGCGGCGAACGTGCCGCGCCGCGCATCGCCTGATTCGTTTTCGCCTCGCCGCGCGCGGCGGCATCGCGCCGCGCCGGCCGCGGCGTTCAGCCGACGCTCACGCGTCGATCAGGTCGTCGAGCCTGAAGCGCGCGATCCGATAGATCTGCTCGAGGTTCGTGCGCAATTCCTCGTCGCGCGAATGATCGACGCGCGCCTCGAAGTTCGCGATGATTCCATGCCGGTCGTAGCCGCGCACGGCGAGGATGAACGGAAAGCCGAACTTCTCGCGATACGCGCGGTTCAGCCGCTGCAGCTTGTCGAACTCGTCCTGCGTGCAGCGATCGAGGCCCGCGCCGCTCTGCTCGCGCGTCGATTCGGCGGTCAGTTCGCCGCGCACCGCCGCCTTGCCGGCGAGCTCCGGGTGCGCGTTGACGAGCGCGAGCCGCCGCGCCTCGCCCGCGGTCTCGACCGCGTGCCTCATCGTCCGAAGCAGCGCGTCGACGCTGTCGAACGGGCGCGCCTGCGCGGCCGCCTCGGCGACCCACGGCGAATGCTCGAAGATGCCGGACAGCGCCGCGACGAACGCATCCGTCGACATCGCGTTCAATCGATCGAGCGTGTAGCGCATCGCCTTCATCATGCGTCCCCCTCGCGTCGAGCGGGCCGATACGGATGATGCTCGCGCCAGTGCCGCGCGATGTCGACGCGGCGCGTCACCCACACGCGATCGTGCCGCTCGAGGTGATCGAGGAAGCGCTGCAGCGCGCGGAAACGGCCGGGGCGGCCGAGCAGCCGGCAGTGCATGCCGATCGACATCATCTTCGGCGCTTCGTCGCCCTCCTCGTACAGCACGTCGAACGCGTCGCGCAGATAGTGGAAGAAATGATCGGCGGTATTGAAGCCCTGCGGCGTCGCGAAGCGCATGTCGTTCGCGTCGAGCGTGTACGGGACGATCAGTTGCGGCGCCGTCGCGCCGCCCGACACCTCGACGTCCATCCAGAACGGCAGGTCGTCGCCGTAGTTGTCGGAGTCGTACAGGAAGCCGCCGTATTCGGCGACGAGCCGGTGCGTGTTCGGACTGTCGCGGCCCGTGTACCAGCCGAGCGGGCGTACGCCCGTCACGCGCTCGATCGCTTCCATCCCGAGCTTCATGTGCTCGGCCTCGCGCTCGGGCGTCATGTCCTGATAATGGATCCAGCGCCAGCCGTGGCAGGCGATCTCGTGGCCGAGCTCGACGAACGCGCGCGCGAGCTCCGGATGCCGCTCGATCGCCATGCCGACGCCGAACACGGTGAGCGGCAGCCCGCGTCTCTCGAACTCGCGCAGGATGCGCCACACGCCCGCGCGCGAGCCGTATTCGTAGATCGACTCCATGCTCATGTGGCGCGCCGGATACGCGGCCGCGCCGACGATCTCGGACAGGAACTGCTCGGACGCCGGATCGCCGTGCAGCACGCAGTTCTCGCCGCCTTCCTCGTAGTTGAGCACGAACTGCACCGCGACGCGCGCGCGGTCCGGCCAGTTCGCCTGCACCGGATGTCGGCCGTAGCCGATCAGATCGCGTGGATAGTTGGGATCGAATGCCATGATTGGATGCGAAGTAATGCCCCGTCAGCAGGTTCGCGCCCGCCGCGCGGCGCCTGGAAACTGGCGCTGCGAGGCCGGTGCGACGGATGGCCCAGTGTAGCGAAAACGCCCGGGACCGCCCATACGGGCACACGGATAGTGCATGTCAGACGGAATGTATGTGCGGTTGCGGAAAAACGTCGGGCGTCGCGGCGGCGAGCGTCGCCGTGCCGGATGCAGCCGTGCCGGCGGGCGCGGCATGCCCGGGCGCGAGCGCGCCGCCCGGGCTGAAGCGCGCGAACTCGCCGTCGTAGCGCTTCGCGAGCGGCCGCGCGAAGTCGCCGCGCTTCGCGGTCGAGAGCTTGAGCGCAATCAGCGCCTCCGCCCATTTGACGGCGGCCGTCACGCCCTCGACCACGGGCGCGCCGATCGCCGCCTCGATCTCGTGCGCGAACTCCGCCATTCCCGCGCAGCCGAGCACGATCGCGTCCGCGCCGTCCTCGTCGAGCGCGCGCCGGCATTCGTCGACGATCACGCGGCGCGCGGCCGAGCCGGGCTTGTCGAGATCGAGCACCGCGACGTCGGTCGCGCGCACGTTGCGGCAAAAACGCTTCATCCCGTAGCGCTCGGCGAGATGCCACGCCATCCCGCAGGTGCGCGCGAGCGTCGTCACGACCGAGAAGCCCGGCGCGAGCACGCTCGCCGCATGCATCGCCGCCTCGGCGATGCCGATCACGGGCCCCCGCGCGAGCTCGCGCGCCGCGTACAGCCCCGGATCGCCGAAGCACGCGATCACATAGCCGTCGAAGCCGTCGCGCTCGCCCGCCGCGACTTCGGCGAGGAGGCCCGGCGTCGCGAGCGCCTCGTCGTAATAGCCTTCGATCGAGGGCGGCCCCATCGACGGGCTCACGGCGACGATCGCCGTGCCCGCCGATGCGACCTCGCGCGCGCAGCGACCCATCGTGTCGGCCATCCGCTGCGTCGTGTTCGGATTGATGAGCTTGATCTTCATACGGACTCCGTCATGCTTTTGCGAATGCGAGATAGAACACGCCGCCGAGCGCCGCGCCGATGAACCACGAGAAGTTCGCGAATCCGGACAGCGCCGGCGCCATCACGCACGCGACGGCGATCGCGGCCGCGGGCAAGAGCGCCGCGATCGCTCGCCGGTTCACGCCGCCGCGATACCAGTACGCGCCGTCCGTCGACATCGTGTACAGATCGCCGCGCACGAGCGCGCCGCGCTTCACGAGGTAGAAATCGACGATCAGCACGCCGTACAGCGGCCCGATGAAGCTTCCGAGCACGTCGAGCGTGTAATGGATCACGGCGGGATTGTTGAAGAGATTCCACGGCGTGATGAACACCGACGCGACCGCTGCGAACATCCCGCCCGCGCGCCAGCTGATGAGGCGCGGCGCGACGTTCGAGAAGTCGAACGCGGGCGACACGAAGTTCGCGACGATGTTGATGCCGATCGTCGCGATCATGAAGGTCAGCGCGCCGAGGATCACCGCGGTCGGATGGTCGATGCGGCCGACCGTCTCGACGGGATCGGTGATCAGTTGTCCGAACACAGGCAGCGTCGCGGCCGTCGTGATCACGGTGACGAGCGAGAACGCGAGGAAATTGACGGGCAGCCCCCAGAAATTGCCGCGCTTCACGCCCGCGTAGCTCCCGCAGTAGCGGGAGAAGTCGCCGAAGTTGAGCATCGGTCCGGAAAAATACGACACGACGAGCGAGATCGCCGTCGCCATCACCGGAATCACTTCGGCGCCGTGATACTTGACGCCGCCGAGATTGAGGCCGATGTTGCGCCAGCCCGCGCGCCACACCATGTAGCCCGCGAGGATGAACATCACGACGTAGACGGCCGGGCCTGCGAAGTCGATGAACTTCTTGATCGTCTCCATCCCGTTCCAGAACACGAGCGCCTGCAGCACCCAGAGCAGCATGAAGCCCGCCCAGCCGAGCGCCGAGAGCCCGAGGAAGCCATAGCGATGCACGTCCGCGTACGGCATCCATTGCGGGAAGAACTTGAGCACGACGATCACGAGCGCGCTCGACGCGAGATAAGTTTGGATTCCGTACCATGCGATCGCGATGAGCCCGCGGATCACGGCGGGCACGTTTGCGCCGAGCACGCCGAACGTCGCGCGGCACGCGACCGGATACGGCACGCCGAGCTGCTGGCTCGGCTTCGCGATCAGATTGCACAGCACGTTGACGACGGAAATGCCGACGATCAGCGCGACCAGCACCTGCCAGCTCGTCAGGCCGAGTGCGAACAGGCTGCCCGCGAACACGTAACCGCCGACGCTGTGCACGTCGGACATCCAGAACGCGAAGATGTTGTATGCGCCCCAGTTCTGGTTCGCGAGCGGCGCGAGATCTTCGTTGTACAGACGTTTGCTGTAGCCGGCGGGCACCGCCGCGCCGCCGTCCGGATCGCCGGGGCGATCTTCGTTCGGCCGATACGAGGCGCTTTGCTGCGCCACACTGAACTGAGCCATGACATCTCCTTGCCTGCCGCGGACGAGCCGCGCGATCGTCATTGAAACGCGGCCCGAACGTGGTCGCCCGGCGCCGCCCTGGCGGGCGGCCGCGTGCGCGGCCTCCCGGCATTTCGTCAGTTCAGTGAGCGCTGGGGCGCACGGCCGGGCCGTCAGCCCGGATTGCCGAACACCTCGCGCAGATCGACCGCGCCTTGCGCCGGCCGATCGAGCATCTTCAGCTCGACGTGCTGCAGATGGTGCGCCATCAGTTGCGCCGCGCGCTTCGCGTCGCCCGCTTCGAGCGCCGCGAGGATCTGCGCATGGTCGTCGAACGAGCACGGGCTGCGCCCGTGCGATTCATACAATGCCGACATCAGCGTCGAGCGCGCGACGAGCCCCTCCAGGCAATCGCGCAGCACCGTGTTGCCGGTCAGCGCCGCGAGCTCGGTATGGAACTCGCCGGACAGGCGGATCCACGCCGGGAAGTCGCGCCGCTCGAATGCGCTGCGCTCCTTGTCGATCATCGCCGCGACGCCCTTCAGGCGCTTCGCGCCCGGTCCCGTCGCGAGCCGCTCCATCACCGCGAGCTCGACGATCCGCCGCATCTCGAACACCTCGTGCACGTCCTGCAGCGTCGGACTCGCGACGAACGCGCCGCGATTCGGCTCAAGGTCGACGAGCCGATCGGTCGCGAGGAGCGCGAGCGCCTGCCGGATCGGGCCGCGCTTCACGCCGAACACTTCGCACAGCTGCGCTTCCGTCAGCTTCGTGCCGGGCGCGAGCCGATGCTCGAGGATCGCGGTGCGGATCCGTTCGGCGATCGACTCGGGGCTCGCGCCCGTCTGAGCGGAATCTTTCTTCGTCATGGTTCGCATCTCGTTATGGACAGCATCCTAGATTGGACATAAACATTGTCAACAATTTTGTTTCGTGATTTTGCACAATCCCGGCGATTCGGTTTGCTCGATGTTGGAACCATTGCCCCTCTTTGGCGCATCGCATCGAGCTTTCAGCGCATTCAATCGAGACTATCGACGCAAGCGCCCCTCTTTTTTGTCGACAATTTCGCCTCCGAATGATGCGCCGCGACAGCTCCGGCACGTTGCGACGGTGGATCGTTAGTTGCGTAATAGCGCACAAAAAAAGGCGGTCGCCCGCCTTTTCGTTCCGCATCCGCACGCGCGCGGCGCTCACGCCGCAAGGCACGGATAGTCCGACATCGTGAGCCTGAAGCCGTGCTCGTTCGCGACGAGTTCCGCGCGCGCGCCGAACGGCAGCGTCAGCAGATCGGGCACGTGGCCGAACTGCAGTCCCGTGACGACCGGAATGCCGATCACGCCGCGCACCTGGTCGATCATCGTCTGCATGTCGTAGCCGTTGTCGTACTCGAACGGGCGCGCGCCCGTGAACTGGCCGAGCACGAGCGCCTGCTGGCGCGCGAGGATGCCCGCGAGATGAAGCTGGTAGATCATTCGCTCGATCCGGAACGGCTGCTCGTTGACGTCCTCGACGAACAGGATCCCGCCTTCGATCTGCGGCATGTACGGCGTGCCGACGAGCGACGAGACGATCGCCAGGTTGCCGCCCCACAGCGTGCCCGACGCGTTGACGACTTGCGTTTGCGGCACGTCGGAGACGATCGTCGTCGACGGCTGCGTGAGCGTCTGCCAGAAATGCGCGAGCGTGAACGCGCTCGGCGCTTCCGCGCCGAAATCGGCGGACAGCATCGGCCCGCCGAACGTCTTCACGCGCGCCTTCGCGTAGAGCGCGAGCTGGATGGCGGTGAAGTCGCTGTGGCCGACGAGCGCGATCGGCTTGTCGCGCAGCCGGCTTTCGAGCCCCCGATAGTCGAGCCCGTGAAGAATCCGTGCGGCGCCGTAGCCGCCGCGCACCGCGAGGCCGATGTCGGGCAGCGGCAGCGACGCGTCGGCGAGCCGGTTCAGATCGCCCGCGCGCTCGCCGTCGGTGCCGGCGAAGCGCTGATAGCGGCGCTGCGTCGCGTCGAGGTTCTCGACGCGATGCTGCTCGACGCTCAGGCGTTCGAGCGCGCGATCGATGGCGGCGGGGTCGTGCGGATAACCGGAGGGCGCGAGAAGGCGGATGGTGCGCGGCGTGCGGAACGTGGAAGTCATGAATTCGCTGGGAAGAATCGATCGGACGTATTTAGAGGCGCCCCGCACCGCTCGGTTCATTCGTCGCGCGGCGGCGCATCGGGCGCCTGCTGCGCGCGGCGAGCCTCGCGGATCGCCTGCCGCCGCTCCGCGAAGAATGATTTGAGCGCCGCGCCGCATTCGTCGGCGAGCACGCCGCCTTCGACCGCCGTGTGATGGTTCAGGCGCGCATCGGCGAACGCGTCGACGACGCTGCCGCACGCGCCCGTCTTCGGATCGGGCGCGCCGAACACGACGCGTGCGATCCGCGCGTGCATGATCGCGCCCGAGCACATCAGGCACGGCTCAAGCGTCACGTACAGCTCGCAGCCCGGCATCCGGTAATTGCGCAGCGCGCGCGCGGCGGCGCGCAGCGCGGCCATCTCGGCGTGGGCGGACGGATCGTGGCCGCCGATCGGGTGGTTGAAGCCGCGGGCGATCACCTCGTCGCCGCGCACGATCACCGCGCCGACCGGCACTTCGCCTGCCGCGCGCGCTTCGTCGGCGGCTTCGAGCGCCATGCGCATGTAGCGGCGATCGCGCTCGGCGTCGGCGCGCGCGAGCGGCGATGGCGGCTCGTCGGGCAGGATGCCGGCTGCTGACGCGTCGGCGGGCCTCACATCGGCCCCGCTTCGCCCTGCGCGTCGCCGAGCACGCGCTCGGACACACGCTCGGCGATGCGGCGGCAGTATTCGCGCGGCACGACCATCGGGCCGCCGCGCAGCGACTCCAGCGCCATGTCGAGGGCGAGCATCTTCGCCTGCAGACGGCAACGCGTCGCGCGGTCGCTGACCGCGCGCAGTTCGTCCTGCAGGTTGCGCAGCGCCCGCAGTTGCTCGACCGCGGGCGGCACGAAGCCCGCGTTCTTCAGGATCCGATTCGCGACGCGCACCTCTTCCGGAACGAGCAGATCGTCGTCCAGTTCCATCGGCGCGCCGGCGCCCGGCAAATCGTCGAACGCTCCCCGCGCGGCGGCGGCGGCGATACGTTGTTCGACTAGAGCGTCAAGCAGTTTCATCGGGATTTCATAACAATGCGGCATGCGGATTTTAGCAGGCAGCGCGCCCAGGTCCAGCCCATCCGAGCAAATGCTCGATATCCGAGCCCGGACGCGGGGAAAGGCGCTATTCTTGCTGCGGCCTCTCCAACCGCGCGGCGCTTGCCGCTCCACGCTCGCTCAGCGCAAAGAAGCAATGTCGATCGCCATTCGGCGCCGTGTTCGCGCCCTCGTTTTTGCCGCTTCGCTCGCCGTCGCCGGACTGTCGTCGGGCTGCGGCGCGATGTGCAGCGGCGTCGGCGGCAATGGCGGGTTTGCGGGCGGGTGTGCGACCGGGCTGAGGTTCTAGACGCAGCGGAACGCGCGGCGGGAGCGGATTCGGGCGGCGAAACGCCCGCCGCTCGCGGCATGGCCGCCGGCGGGCGGCTGTCGACGGCGGCTTTTCGCTCGTTCGGCCTGCAATGACCTGCGGTCGCTATCGCTCGTCCTTGCTTTCTGTCTTTTGCCTTTTGCGCCTCGCCGGCGCCCCGGCCCGTTTCGCGCGACGTCGTCCGACAGCCGTCGCTTCGTCATGCGCACGCGCTTCGCGACAGGCTCGGCCACCTCCCGCTTCCGGGCCGAATACGCCGAGGACACGCCCGTCGCCTCATCTTCGACGATCACGGCCCTAGCGTCTTCCCGGCTCTGCTCCAGCAAGCCATTCCTTGTTCCGGCGGCGCGCCCATTCCCGATCGGCGAGTCGCCGGGCCACCGAATCGCCCCGAATCGCCCCAATTGTTCCGAATCACTGCCCGCGGAAGCCGCCGGCGACGGCGTCCGCGCGCCGGCTTCGCGTCAGCGCCCGCCGAGATAATCCATCTTGCCGAGCGGCACGCCCTTGTGCCGCAGGATGTCGTACGCGGTCGTCGTATGGAAATAGAAATTCGGCAGCGCAAAGCCGAGCAGATACGACTTGCCGTCGAACGTCATCACGCCGTCCCGCAGCGGCAGCTCGATCGTGCGCGTTTCGCTGCCGTCGAGTTGCACCGGCTGGATCGTCTTCAGGAAATCGATCGTCTTGCCGACGCGCGCGCGCAGCTCGGCGAACGTCGTTTCCGTATCGGCGAACGACGGCACCGCAATGCCCGCGAGCCGCGCGCCGCATCCCTTTGCGGTATCGCTCGCCCGCTGGACCTGCGCGTCGAGTGAGTACATGTCGTCGTGGAGCCGCGCGCGAACCAGTTCGGCGGGATCGATGCCCTGCGAGCGCGCGTGCGCATCGCCCTTGTCGAGCACGGCCGACAGGTTGTTCAGGCCGCGAATCAGAGCGGGAATCGAGACGTCGTACATCGAAAGTGCCATGGGTTCTCCTTGACGGGTTCGTTGATTGTCCGCGGGCGGCCGGCTGCGGCCGACGCCGGCTTCGTAGCATAGACCGGATCGGCCGGCCACGCTCGCCGTCGCGCGGCGGCGTTCGGCGGCGTTCGGTGTGCGATACGCACGGGACCACTGGGAAGACTCACGGCCTCGAACCCGCTTTCCTGCCGTCGCGCCCTTCGCCGCGATCACGACCTCGCCTCTGCATCGCGACCTTGCGCCATCCAGTTGCATTTCAAAACCATCAGATCTATTCTCCGCATAGTTTCATTTTGCAACTACACAAACGGAACACTCGCATGCAAGCTCCCCAAGCGGCGCCTGCCGCCCCTCCGATTCGCACGACCGATTCCCCGGCGGCGTCTGCGACGCTGCCGCGCGGCGCCGTCGCGCTGTTCGCCTGCGCGAGCGGCCTGAGCGTCGCCAACGTCTATTACGCGCAGCCGCTCCTCGATGCGCTCGCCGCCGAGTTCGCGATCGGACGCGCGGCGATCGGCGGCGTCGTGACCGCGACGCAAGTCGGCTGCGCGCTCGCGCTGCTGCTGCTCGTTCCGCTCGGCGACCTCGTCGACCGCTGGCGGCTGATGCTCGTGCAATCGCTCGCGCTCGCGGCGACGTTGACCGTCGTCGGCATCGCGCCCGCCGCGTCCGTCCTGTTCGCCGGCATGCTCGGCGCGGGGCTTTTCGGCACGGCAATGACCCAGGGGCTGATTTCGTATGCGGCGAGCGCCGCGGCGTCGCACGAGCGCGGACGCGTGGTCGGCGCCGCGCAGGGCGGCGTCGTCATCGGGCTGCTGCTCGCGCGCGTATTGGCGGGCGTCGTCAGTGATCTGGCCGGATGGCGCAGCGTCTATTTCTGCTCGGCGGCGACGATGCTCGTGCTCGCGGCGCTGCTCTGGCGCAAGCTGCCCGGCCTCGCGCCGGCATCGCCGCGCATCGGCTATCCGCGCCTCATCGTGTCGCTCTTCGTGCTGCTGCGCGACGCGCGCGTATTGCAGATCCGCGGAACGATCGCACTGCTGATGTTCGCCGCGTTCAACATCTTCTGGAATGCGCTCGTGTTGCCGCTGAGCGCGCCGCCCTACGGGTTCTCGCACACCGCGATCGGCGCGTTCGGGATCGTCGGCGCGCTGGGCGCGCTCGCCGCCGCGCGCGCCGGGCATTGGGCCGACCGCGGCTTCGGACAACTGACGAGCGGCACGGCGCTCGCGCTGCTGCTCGCATCATGGCTGCCGCTGTCGCTCATGCCCGCGTCGTTGTGCGCGCTCGTGACCGGCATCGTGCTGCTCGACGTCGGCGGGCAGGCGATTCATGTGATCAATCAGAGCATGATCTTCCGCGCGCAGCCCGACGCGCACAGCCGGCTCGTCGCCGTCTACATGCTGTTCTACTCGGCAGGCAGCGGCCTCGGCGCGATCGCGTCGACCGCGGTCTACGCGACGGCCGGATGGCGTGGCGTCTGCATGTTGGGCGCGTCCGTCAGCGCGGCGGCGCTCGCGTTCTGGGCGGCGACGCTCAGGCTGATGCCGGGCGAGTTCCCGCTTCGCATCACGGCGAACGAGCGCGGTAGCGAAACAGCGCGGTAGTCGCCTATCGGCGCGCGAGGTCCGCTCTGCCGCCGATATATCGCATTCGGACTCGGGCAGCCGGGATCGCGTTGCGTCGAGCGCCGCCGTCCCGAGCAGCATCCCGACGGCATCCCGACGGCAATCGATCGGCCGCGCGAAGCCGCCGCGACGCCGGGCGCGAGCGGCCGGTGCGGCGCACCGCTTTGCCGCTTCGCGCCGCCTCGCTTCCGCGCATCGTTCGTCAGGCCCCGTCGGGCACGAGCAGATCGATTCTGCGCGTGCCCGGATAGGCGAACGTGCAGGCGCACAGCAGGACGCTCGCCGCGCCGCTGACGACGAACAGCAGCGCGACGCCCCCGCCCTTGCCGATGCCGAACCATGCGCTCGCGATCTGCGCGGCCGCGCCGCCCGCCGACAGCGCGGGCTCGAGCAAACGATCGACGACGAATCCGCTCGCCGCGACGACGGCGGTCACCGTCGCAATCGTCGACATGCTGACGAGCGACAGCACGCTCGCCTTGTGCCGCACCGGTATCTTCCGCATCCACAGCGCGTTGCAGCATCCTTCGGCGACGCTGCCCGCCGCGAGCGCGACGAACGCGATCGCGCAATACGACGACGTCGCCGACACGAGGCCGATCGACAGCATGCACAGAGACAGCACGGCGTCCGCCGCCACGACGATCAGCATCAGGCGCTGCGGATTCGTCGTCGCGACGAGGAGCGACATGCCGGCAAACCCGCCAAGCGCCGCCGACGCATAGACGAGCCCGAGCTGTTCGCTCGCGTGATTCGCGAGCACGAGCGGCGCGATCATCAGCGTCGCGAGCGAAATCAGCGCGCTCTGGATCGTCACGTACGCGAGCAGGCCGAGCATCAGCGGCTCCGCCCGGAAGAAGCGCAGCGCGCTCGCGATGCTCGTCAGCACGTCGCGGATCAGCGGCCGGCCTGCGCGATACGGATCGCCGCGCGCCGGGCCGAGATGCCGCAGCGCCTCGATCACGAACAGCATCGCCGCGCCGCTCGCGACGAGATTGATCGCGAATACCGCCTGCAGCCCGACGCCGCCCATGATCATCCCGCCGAGCAACGGCGCGACGAGCGTCGAGACGTTCTTGCCCATGCCGATCAAGCCGTTCGCGCGGGTCAACGGGCCCTTCTCCAGGATCGAATTGATCGATGCCTGATACGAAGGCGTCCGAAACGCGCCGACCGCCGATGCGCAGCCGTTGAAGACGTACAGATGAACCGGCTGCAACCGGTCGGTCCATAGGAGCGCCAGCAACAGCGACGTCAACAGCGCGAGCGTCGCGTCCGCCGCGACGATGATGGTCTTCCGGTCGACCCGGTCGGCGAGACCGCCTGCGAACGGCAGAATCAGCAACGACGGCAGCGTCGCGGCGATCACCGTGTTCGAGAACGCCATCACCGAGCCGGTCTGCCGATAGACCCACACGCCGAGCGCAAACGACATCAGCGCCGCGCCGAACTGCATCGACGACTCGCCGAGCCAGAAAAAATAGAAACGTCGACCTAGCGACATGCAGTCCTTATCGGTTCGAGCACGATCAAGCGCAAGCGGCGCGAACGTCGTCGCGATCGGCGTGCGCGCCGCGCGACGGCAGCGCGGACAGGCCTGCCGGATTAGATCATCGGCCATGCGCGATGTCTGTCACGGGAATGCATGACGAAGGCCGTTGTCCGGCGTTCCGGGGACAGACGCTCCGCCGGCGCGGTGCTTTAATTTGCGTCACTTGCAAACGGCCGCGATCGCCGCCCGCGTTCGTCGACAGACGCCGAAGGCCGAATCGGGACGAACGACGCGAGCGCGACGCCGCTCGTCCCGCGACGCGTGCACGACGAGTCGACATCCGAAGGACATTCGAAAGCGAATCAATCTACTGCGGGCAGTCAGATGAGATATCCCTTGCGGGCGGCACAGCGCAACATCCACGCAGCGAAAAAGATCCACGAAGACCACCGGCTCGCGAATATCGGCGCGACGGCGCGCATCGTCGGCCCGCTCGATCACGATCTGTTCTGGCGCGCGGCGGACTTCGTCGCGCGGCACAGCCCGGCGCTGCGCTCATCGCTGTACGACGGCGTCGACGGCGTGTTCCAGATCGTGCACGACGACGCGCGCTTCGCGCGCGACACGCTCGACCTGCGCGCGCACGCCGATCCGCACGCGGCCGCGCGGCGCTTCGTCGACGACGATTTCGAACGCCGCCCCTTCGCGTCCGACGGGCGCGAGATCGCGAACGGCATGGTGCTGATCAGGGTCGGCGACACCGAGCACATTGCCTATGTGAAGTATGACCACACGCTGTTCGACGGGTGGGCAACGTCGCGCTTCTATACGCTGCTCTGCGATGCATACAACCGGCTGCGCGCGGGCGGCGAACCGGTCGCGTGGAGCGAGACGCGCATCGAGTCGATGCTCGACGACGAGCGCGCCTACCTGTCGTCCGGCAAATGCGCCGCCTCGCGCCGATATTGGGCCGAACGTCTCGCGTCGTACGACAGCACGTATTTCCGCCGCGCGACGTCGCTGTCGAACCGCCGCACGGTGCTCGAGCTGACCGCGCGCGAAGCCGCCCAAGTGCGCGCCTGGGCCGGAACGCGACACGCGAACGCATTCCATTTCTTCGCAGCCGTCCTGCACGCGACGCTGTTTCGCCTCGTCGCCGCGCGCGATCTCGCGATCGGACTGCCGATCCTGAATCGGCGCACCGCGACCGACAAGCAGACGATCGGCCTCTTTCTCGGCTTCTGCGTGCTGCGCACGTCGGCCGCGCCGGCCGATACGTTCTCCGATCTCGTCACCCGCATCGCCGCGCAGTTGAAGGCCGACTTCAGGCATCAGCGTTATCCGCTCGACGCGCTCGCCGGCGAGCAGGGCCGCCTTCCGTTCGAAGTGAGCCTGTCGTACGAAAAGCACGACTACGATGCGACGTTCGACGGCACGTCGATGACGGTGACGCCGCTGCGCACGCCGGTGCAAAGCTATCCGCTGCGGGTCTACGTGCGCGACTTCGACACACGGCGCCCGATCTTCGTCGACTTCGACACGAACGATTCGTGCTTCGGCGATCTCGCGCCAAATGCGCTCGTCGAAACGTTCCGGTCGGTGATGCGCGAAGCGCTCGACGATACGAACGCGCGCCTCGTTCCGGCGAAGCCATCGCGCAGCGACGCGCCGGCTGCGCGCACGGCCGCGGCCCCGATGCCGCGCCATGCGAATCTATGCAGCGCGTTCGAGGCGATCGCCGCCCGTCATCCCGCCGCCCTCGCCGTCTCGGGCGACGCCGGCTCGCTGACCTACGCCCAGCTCGACGCCCGCGCCAACGCGCTCGCCTGGTCGCTGCGCGCGATCGGCGCACGCCCCGAGCAGCGCATCGGCCTGTGCACCGGCCGCGACATCCATTTCGCGATCGGCATGCTCGCCATCCTCAAGACCGGCTCCGCCTACGTGCCGCTCGACTCCGCCTATCCCGGCGAGCGCCTGCGCTTGCTCATCGACGACAGCGCGATGATCGCCATCGTCGGCATGACCGACGAGCTCGACCGGCTCCCCCCGCACGGCCTGCCCCGCCGCGCGATCGAGCTCGACGGCGACGCGGCCCCGCGTCCCGCGCCGCCCCGCACCCTCTGCGCCGACCAGGCCGCCTACGTGATCTACACGTCCGGCTCCACCGGCACGCCCAAAGGCTGCGTCGTCACGCACGCGAACGTCCTGCGCCTCTTCGACGTCACCCGCGACCCGTTCGAACTCTCCAGCAACGACGTCTGGAGCGTCTTCCATTCGACCGCCTTCGACTTCTCCGTCTGGGAGCTGTGGGGCGCGCTGCTGCACGGCGCGCGCGCCGTCTTCGTCCCTTACGAGACGAGCCGCGACCCGCTCGCGTTCGCCGGCTTCCTCCGCGATCACCGCGTCTCCGTCCTCAGCCAGACTCCGTCCGCCTTCCGCCTGCTCGACCGGCAGCCCGCGCCGCTCCCCGCGCTGCGCCTCGTCGTGTTCGGCGGCGAGGCGCTCGCCCCGGCCAGCCTGCGCGGCTGGTTCGGCCGCCACGGCGACGCGCGCCCCCGGCTCGTCAATATGTACGGCATCACCGAAACCACCGTCCACGTCACCGCCCGCCCGCTGCAACGCGCCGATGCCGACGCCGACGCCGCCCTCTGCCCGATCGGCGAACCGCTCGCCGATCTCTCGCTGCAGATCCTCGATCCCCACGGCGCGCCCGCCCTCGACGGCGTCGCCGGCGAGATTCACGTCGGCGGCCCCGGCGTCGCGCGCGGCTATCTGAACCGGCCCGGCCTCACCGCCGCCCGCTTCGTCCCCGATCCGTCCGGACCGCCCGGCGCGCGACGCTATCGCGCGGGCGACCTCGCCCGGCGCCGCGCCGACGGCGAGATCGACTATCTCGGCCGCGCCGATCAGCAGATCAAGATCCGCGGCTTCCGGATCGAGCCCGCCGAGATCGAGGCCGCGCTGCGGCGGCATCCGGCCGTGCGCGACGCCGCCGTCGTCTGCGACGCCGACGCACGCGGCAATGCGCGGCTCGTCGCGTACGTCACGCGACGCGGCATCGACAACGCCGGCCGCGCGAGCGATTCGAACCCGCCGCCGCCCGGTTCCAGCGAACCGGACCGCCCGAGCCGCGCATTCGACGCATTCGACGCAGCCGCGCTCCGCGCCCATCTCGCCGCCTGCGTGCCCGCTCACATGCTCCCCGCGCACTTCGTCGCGCTCGCCGCGCTGCCCCTCACCGTCAACGGCAAGCTCGACCGCCGCGCGCTGCCCGCGCCCGAGGCCCTCCCCGACGCCGTCGCCCACGAGCCGCCCGCCACCCCCACCGAACGCCTCCTCGCCGACATCTGGACCCGCGTCCTCGGCCGCTCGCCGTCCCGCCACGACAGCTTCTTCGCGCTCGGCGGCGACAGCATCAATTCGCTCGCCGTCGTCACCGGCGCACGCGCGCAAGGCGTCTACGTATCGCCGCGGCAACTGCGCGAAAGTCCGACGCTCGAGGCGCTCGCCGAAGCGGTCGATCGCGATCCGCAATGGGGTGCGGCCGCCCCCGCCGCGCCCGTGCCGTTCGAACTGCTGACGGACGCCGACCGCGCATCGCTGCCCGACGGACTCGAAGACGCGCTGCCGATGTCGCGCCTGCAGCTCGGCATGCTGTTCCATCGGGAGCGCGACGGCGGCGCGGTCTTCCACGACGTGTTCCGCTACCGGCTGCGGATCGCCGCATGGAACGAGACCGCGTGGCGCGGCGCGCTCGCGGCCGCAACGCGCGCGCACGCGGCGCTGCGCACCGTGTTCGCGCTCGACGGCTTCTCGGCGCCGCTGCAGTTGATCCGGCGCGAAGCCGCCCCCGCGCTGCAGGTCTTCGATTGCCGCGCGCTCGACGACGCGGCGCAGCGGGCCGCGCTCCGCGCGTTCGTCGACGCGGAGCAGCGGCGCGACTTCGACGTCTCGCACGGTCCGATGCTGCGGCTCTTCATCCATCGCGTGGCCGACGACGCGATCGACGTCACGCTGAGCTTTCATCACGCGATCGTCGACGGCTGGAGCGTCGCGTCGCTGATGACGGACATCATCGTCCGCGCATGCGGCGGCCGAGCGGCCGCGCCCGAAAGCGATGCGCCCGTGCTCGCGCTGCACGCGGCCGCCGAGCGCGACGCGCTCGCGAACGACGCACTGCGCCGCGCGTGGCGCGAACGTCTCGCGCATTCGCCGGCGACGCCGCTCGCGAACGGCGACGCCAACGAACGCGGCGCGGCGCGCGCCCCCGATGGCCGGCGCGCGGTCGAGCGCGTCGTGCGGCGCGTGCCGTCGGCGCTGTCGCTCGCGCTCGTCGAGCGCGCCCGCGCACTCCGCGTCGAGTTGCGCTCGCTGCTGCTCGCCGCGCATCTGCGCACGCTATCGATGCTGACGGGATCGGACCGGCCGGTCACGGGCTACGTCGTCCACAACCGGCCCGATCATCCTCGCAGCGCGCGGGCGGCGGGCCTCTTCCTCAACACCGTGCCGTTCGGCGCGCGGCTCGCGCCCGGCTCGTGGGCGGCGCTGATCGGGCAGGTGGCCGCCGCCGAACGCGAGCTCGACGCGCTGAAGCGCCTGCCGCTCGCCGCGATGGCCGACGAGGCCGGCGCCGGCCGCCTGTTCGACGTCGCATTCAACTACATCCATTTCCATGTCTATCGCGACGCGCTCGCGCTGCCCGGCGTCGCGGTCGTCAATTTCGAGGCCCGCGAGGAAACCGACTTTCCGCTGCTCGTGCAGTTCGCGCGCGACCCGGCCGCCGACTGCGTCGACGTTTCGCTGCATTACGACGTCGCGCATTTCGCCGCGCCGCAAATCGAGCGGCATCTCGCGGTACTCGACGCGGCGCTGCGCGACATCGCCGCCGACGTCGACGCGTCGTGGCTCGCGATGCCGGTCGCCGGCGTACGCGACGCGCCAACCGCGCGCACGGCCGCGGCCCCGATGCCGCGCCATGCGAATCTATGCAGCGCGTTCGAGGCGATCGCCGCCCGTCATCCCGCCGCCCTCGCCGTCTCGGGCGACGCCGGCTCGCTGACCTACGCCCAGCTCGACGCCCGCGCCAACGCGCTCGCCTGGTCGCTGCGCGCGATCGGCGCACGCCCCGAGCAGCGCATCGGCCTGTGCACCGGCCGCGACATCCATTTCGCGATCGGCATGCTCGCCATCCTCAAGACCGGCTCCGCCTACGTGCCGCTCGACTCCGCCTATCCCGGCGAGCGCCTGCGCTTGCTCATCGACGACAGCGCGATGATCGCCATCGTCGGCATGACCGACGAGCTCGACCGGCTCCCCCCGCACGGCCTGCCCCGCCGCGCGATCGAGCTCGACGGCGACGCGGCCCCGCGTCCCGCGCCGCCCCGCACCCTCTGCGCCGACCAGGCCGCCTACGTGATCTACACGTCCGGCTCCACCGGCACGCCCAAAGGCTGCGTCGTCACGCACGCGAACGTCCTGCGCCTCTTCGACGTCACCCGCGACCCGTTCGAACTCTCCAGCAACGACGTCTGGAGCGTCTTCCATTCGACCGCCTTCGACTTCTCCGTCTGGGAGCTGTGGGGCGCGCTGCTGCACGGCGCGCGCGCCGTCTTCGTCCCTTACGAGACGAGCCGCGACCCGCTCGCGTTCGCCGGCTTCCTCCGCGATCACCGCGTCTCCGTCCTCAGCCAGACTCCGTCCGCCTTCCGCCTGCTCGACCGGCAGCCCGCGCCGCTCCCCGCGCTGCGCCTCGTCGTGTTCGGCGGCGAGGCGCTCGCCCCGGCCAGCCTGCGCGGCTGGTTCGGCCGCCACGGCGACGCGCGCCCCCGGCTCGTCAATATGTACGGCATCACCGAAACCACCGTCCACGTCACCGCCCGCCCGCTGCAACGCGCCGATGCCGACGCCGACGCCGCCCTCTGCCCGATCGGCGAACCGCTCGCCGATCTCTCGCTGCAGATCCTCGATCCCCACGGCGCGCCCGCCCTCGACGGCGTCGCCGGCGAGATTCACGTCGGCGGCCCCGGCGTCGCGCGCGGCTATCTGAACCGGCCCGGCCTCACCGCCGCCCGCTTCGTCCCCGATCCGTCCGGACCGCCCGGCGCGCGACGCTATCGCGCGGGCGACCTCGCCCGGCGCCGCGCCGACGGCGAGATCGACTATCTCGGCCGCGCCGATCAGCAGATCAAGATCCGCGGCTTCCGGATCGAGCCCGCCGAGATCGAGGCCGCGCTGCGGCGGCATCCGGCCGTGCGCGACGCCGCCGTCGTCTGCGACGCCGACGCACGCGGCAATGCGCGGCTCGTCGCGTACGTCACGCGACGCGGCATCGACAACGCCGGCCGCGCGAGCGATTCGAACCCGCCGCCGCCCGGTTCCAGCGAACCGGACCGCCCGAGCCGCGCATTCAACGCATTCGACGCAGCCGCGCTCCGCGCCCATCTCGCCGCCTGCGTGCCCGCTCACATGCTCCCCGCGCACTTCGTCGCGCTCGCCGCGCTGCCCCTCACCGTCAACGGCAAGCTCGACCGCCGCGCGCTGCCCGCGCCCGAGGCCCTCCCCGACGCCGTCGCCCACGAGCCGCCCGCCACCCCCACCGAACGCCTCCTCGCCGATATCTGGACCCGCGTCCTCGGCCGCTCGCCGTCCCGCCACGACAGCTTCTTCGCGCTCGGCGGCGACAGCATCGCGTCGCTCAAGGCGCTGAACGCGGCGCGGCATGCGACGGGCATCGATCTGCCGCTGCAGGGCATGTTCGCGCAGCCGACGCTGCACGCGCTCGCCGCGTGGATCGATTCGCTCGCCGCCGACGCGCGCGGGCCGGACACGCCGTCGCCCGTTCGCCGCGCGCCGCGCGTGCGCGCGCGGATTTCCGCCGAGCAGGACGGCTCGCGCCTCACCACTCTCGACAAAGCCCTCTGAGATGACGCAAACGAACCGCGATCCGATCGACGCGCAAGACGTATTCGTCTTTCCGCAATCGCGCGCGCAGCGGCGCGTGTGGATGCTGGCCGAGCTCGATCCGGACTCGACCGCGTATGCGATACCGCTCGCGCTGCGCATCGGCGGCGCGCTCGACGCCGACGCGCTCGCGCGCAGCCTCGATGCGCTCGTGCGCCGGCACGAGATCCTCCGCACGAGTTACGGCGCGGTCGACGGCCGGCCGATGCAGTTCGTGCACGCGACGGCCTCGTTCGAGCTCAAGCGCGCGCGGATCGCCAGCGACGCGCTGCACGCGCGGCTCGCCGACGAAGCGGCGACGCCCTTCGACCTGCGCCGTCCGCAGATGCTGCGCGCGGCGCTCTTCGAGCTCGCGCCGGACGAGCACGTGCTGTCGCTCGTGTTCCATCACATCGCGTGCGACGGCTGGTCGCTCGACCGGATCGTCGCCGAGCTCGACGCGCAATACGCGTTCGAAACGGGCGCCGCCGCGCGCGCGCCCGCCGAGCCGGCGCTCCAGTACGGCGACTACGCGGCGTGGGAGGAAGACGCCGGCGATGCGCTGACGGCCGACGTCGACTTCTGGGCGAAGCGGCTTGCGCCGATCGAGCCGCTTCCGTTCGCGCTCGCGCGCGCCCGCGCCGAGGAACCGGCGTGCGAGCGCGCGGCCCGCGCGCGACGCGCGGAGCGCGGAAGGACGGCGCAACGCGCGCTGCCCGCATCGCTCGCCGAGCGCGCGGCGCGGGCAGCGCGCGAAGCCGACACGACGCCGTTCGTCGTGCTGCTCGCCGCGTTCGCCGCGCTGCTGCATCGCGCGAGCGGCGCGACGCGGCTTGCGATCGGCACGCCGGTCGCGAACCGGCCGCGGCCGGAGTTCGAGCCGATGATCGGCTTTTTCGCGAACACGCTCGTGCTCGACGTCGACGTTTCGAACGAGCCCGGCTTCGCGACGTTGCTCGAGCGCTGCCGCGGCGTCGCGCTCGAAGCGTTCGCGCATTCGCGCGCGCCGTTCGACGAAGTCGCGCGGCGTCGCGCGCGCGACGCCGTCGACACGCCGCTCTTTCACGCGATGTTCGCGCTGCAGAGCGCGCCGCTTCGCGAGCCGCGACTCGGCGCGTCGACGATCGACGTCGTGCCGGTATTCCCCGCCGCCGCGAAATTCGACCTGACCTTCATGCTCGAGCCGCGCGCGGACGCGCTGCACGCGGCGCTCGAGCATCGCAGCGACGTGCTCGATGCGCCGACGGCCGATCAATGGCTCGCAAGCTTCGCCGATCTACTCGACGCCGTGCTGCGAGAGCCGGGCATGCCGATCGCGCGCCTGTCGCTGCCGAGGCTCGCGGCGCCGCCCGCGATCGGCTCGCCGCGCGCGGCCGCTCCGTCGTCGCGGCCCGCCGCGGCAAGGCGCGGGGACGACTGCGGCAACGGCAACGGCAACGACAACGACAACGACAGCGACAGCGACAGCGACAACGGCGACGTCGCCCGCACGCCGCCCGCGACGCCCACCGAGCGCGCGCTTGCGGACATCTGGGCTCGCATTCTCGGCCGCGAACCGGGTCGCGACGAGAGCTTTTTCTCGCTCGGCGGCGACAGCCTGAGCGCGTTGCGCGCGATCGTCGAAGCGCGCGGCAAAGGATTGCTGCTGACGCCGGGCCAGATGCTCGGCGGCCTCAGCCTGCGCGCGCTCGCCGACGAGCTCGACCGGCAGCCGCGCGCCGAGGCCGCGCCCGCCGCCGCGCCCGCCGCCGGCGAGCCGCGCGCGCACGACGCGCTGCCGCCGACGCCGATCCTTGCGTGGTTCGCCGGGCTCGCGCTCGACGCGCCGGATCACTGGGCGCAGACGATCGTGCTCGAAACGACGCACGCGATCGCGCCCGAACGGCTGCGCGGCGCGTTGCGCGAGTTGGCCGCGCAGCACGCGGCGCTGCGTCAGCGCGTGACGCTCGACGCGGGCCGCGCGAGCGTCGTGTTCGAGCCGGACGACGACCGCTCGCCCGACGGGCGCGACATGATCGACACCCTCGATATGCACGACGGGCGCGACCGCTTTCCGCTCGACGTCCGCACGGTCGAGCACGACGACGAAGCACGCGACGCGATCGCGTCGCTCGCCGCAAGGCTCGATCTGCGTCGCGGCCCGCTCGCGCGCGCCGCGCTGCTCGCCCGCGACGGCGCGCCGACGCTGCTCGCGCTCGCCGTCCATCACGTCGCCGTCGATGCGTTCTCGTGGTCGGTGCTGCTGCACCAGCTCGCCGCGTCGCTCGCCGGCGACGCGGCGCCGCCCGCCGCAGCCGCATCGCTCGCCGACTGGCATCGTGCGGCGCGCACGGCGGCGCTGGCGGCCGATCCGGCGCCGTGGCTCGCGCTCGCCGCGCGCGGCTTCCCGGCCTTGCCGACGCGCCCGGACGCGACCGCGCCCGGGCTCGAAGCGGATACGCTCGTCGAAACCCGCCGTCTGCCGCCGCAGCAGACGGCGCGCCTGCTGGACACCGCGCCGGCCGGCCGCCGTTCGCGCACGCAGGCGATCCTGCTCGCATCGCTGTGCGCGGCGCTCGCGCCCGCGCTCGCGAGCGAGCGCGTCGCGCTCACGCTCGAGCATCACGGCCGGGACGGCGAGCACGGCGTCGACGTGTCGTCGCTCGTCGGCTGGTTCACCGCGCTCAGCCCGATCGTCGTCGACGACTGCCTGCGCGGCGCGCCGCTCGATCTCGTCGCCCGCGCCGCGCATGCGCTCGCCGCGCTCGCGCCGCGCCGGCACGAGTACGGCCTCGCGCGCTGGCTCGGCGCGTCGCCCGACGTCCGCCGGCGGCTCGACGCGGCCGGGCTGCCGGAGATCAGCTTCAATTTCCTCGGCGTCGTCGCCCGCCCGGCGGGCGGCGCGTTCGCGCTGCGCCCGGACCTGATCGTCGGCGAGCGCGCCGCCGCGAATCGCCGCAGCTTCACGCTCGATGTCGTCGCGAGCGTCATCGACGGCGAACTGCGGATGGACTGGCGCTACTCGCCGAAGGTGCTCGATCCACAGCTCGTCCGCGACGCGGCGCAGCGCTGGATCGAGCAGCTCGCGGCGCTGCTCGACGCGATCGCGCGCGCACCGCGGCTCGCGGCCGACCATCCGCTCGCGCGCGTCACGCAGCGCGAGCTGGACGAACTGGCGCCCCGCGTCGCCGATGCCGCGACGCTCTGCAGCCTCACGCCGCTGCAGGAAGGCATGCTGTTCGAGGCGAACGCGCATCGCGCATCGTCGGCGTTTCACGAGCAGCTCACCGCGGTCGTCGACGGCCCTCTCGACCCGCGTCGCTTCGCGGCCGCGTGGCAAACGATGCTCGAGCGGCACGACGCGCTGCGCGCGGGCTTCATCGCGCGCGCGGACGGCCGCCCGATCCAGTTCGTCGATGCGCGGCCGACGTTGCCCGTCGCGTGGCTCGACTGGTCCGCGGCGGCCGCGCCCGGCGATCAGGACGCGCTGCTCGCACGATGGCTGCGCGACGACGCCGCACGGCCGTTCGACCTGTCACGCCCGCCGCTGATGCGGCTCGCGATCGCGACGCTCGGGCCGCGGCGTCATCGCTGGCTGTGGAGCTTCCATCACATCCTGCTCGACGGCTGGTCGATTCCCGTCTTCTTCCGCGAGTTGATCGCGATCTACGCGGGCCGCGAAGCCGCGCTGCCCGCGCCGCGTCCGTTCGCCGACCACCTCGCGTGGCTCGCGCTGCGCGCGCCCGACGCGACGCGCGACGCCTGGCGGCAGCGCCTGGCCCGCCTGCAGCCGGCGCGTCTCGCCGCGCCCGCGCGCGGCCCCGCGCGTCACGCGCGACGCGAGATCGCGCTCGACCGAGCGACGAGCGACGCGATCGAGCGGCTCGCGCGCGACGCGGACGTCACCGCGAGCGCCGTGTTCGACGCGGCCTGGGCGCTGCTGCTCGCGCGCAGCGGCGTCGGCGCCGACGTCGCGTTCGGCGTCACGCTGTCGGGCCGCTCGAGCGGCGCGCCGGGCGCCGACGCGATGATCGGCCTCTTCATCAACACGCTGCCGCTGCGCGTGACGCTCGCGCCCGCGCAGACCGTCCGCGCGCTGCTCGCGCGCGTGCGGCAGGGGCTCGCCGAGCTGCACGCGAGCGAGCACGAACGGCTGTCCGACATCCTGCGCGCGGCCGACGCCGGCACGAACGACTTGTTCGACACGCTCGTCGTGTTCGAGAACTACCCTGTCGAAGGCGACTTCGCCGCGCCGAGCGGTCTCGCGTTCGCGCGGCCCGACTATCACGAGCACACGAACTATCCGGTCACGCTCGCGGTCATTCCCGGCGAGCGCTTCGCGCTGCGGCTCGAATACGACGCGAACCGCTATCCGGATGCGCACGCGGCGGCGCTCGTCGAGCGCCTCGCGCGGCTGCTCGAACGGTTCGCGGCGACGCCCGACGCGACGCTCGCGACGGTCGGCGACGACGGCGGGCGTCTCGCGGCCGCCCGCGCGCGGCCGGCATTCGCATTCACGTTCGCATCCGGCTCCCGATCCGCGAGCGCGCCGGTTGCCGCGCCGGTTGCCGATCCGTCGAGCGACGACGATGCGCCACCGCTCGCGCACACGCTGTTCGAACGCGCCGCCGCGCGCTACCCGCATGCGCCCGCGCTGATTGCGCCGGAGGGCACGCTGACCTATGCGGCGCTCGCGCGCCGCGCCGGCGCGATCGCCGCGCAACTGCGCCGGCGCGGCGTCGGACCGGAGGCGATCGTCGGCATGATGCTGCCGCGCGGCGCCGACGCGATCGCGGCGCTTCTCGGCATCCTGAAAGCGGGCGCCGCGTACCTGCCGCTCGACCCGGCCTACCCGCCCGCGCGCTCGGGCTACATGCTGCGCGACGCCGGCGCGCGCTTCGTGATCGGTCCGGCCGGCCTGACGCCGATCGATGCCGGCGATGTCGTCGCGCTTCGCCTCGCCGATTTGCTCGAACTCGAGTTCGACGCGAACGCGAACGCCGGCGCCGGCGCGCCGACGCAAGCTGCGCCCGGCCGCGCACAGCCGCCTTCGAGCCTCGCATACGTGATCTATACGTCGGGCTCGACTGGTGAGCCCAAAGGCGTCGGCGTCACGCACGCGGGCATCGCGAACATGTGCCGCGCGATGCGCACGGGCTTCGCGGTCGACGCGACGAGCCGCGTTTTCCTGTTTCCGCCGCTGACGTTCGATGCGTCGGTCGCCGAGATCTTCACCGCACTGTCGAGCGGCGCCGCGCTCGCGCTGCCGCCCGAGGGCGCGAAGCAGAGCGACACGTCGACCGCGCTGATCGAAGCGGCCCGCTCGGGCGGCGTCACGCACGCGACGCTGCCGCCGTCGCTCCTCGCAGTACTCGACGACGCGGATCTCGCCGGCGTGAAGACGATCGTCGCCGCCGGCGAAGCCGCGCCCGCCGGCCTGCTCGCGCGCTGGGCGCGCAGCCGGCGCGTCGTCAACGCGTACGGGCCGAGCGAGGCGACCGTCTGCGCGAGCATGCACGTCTGCGATGCGCGCGAGCCGCTGCCGCCGATCGGCGCGGGCATCGACGGCGCACGCACGATCGTGCTCGACGACTGGCTCGGCGCGGCGCCCGTCGGCGTCGCGGGCGAGATCTGCGTCGGCGGGCCCGCGCTCGCGCGCGGCTATCTCGGCCGCCCCGGCCTCACCGCGGCGAGCTTCGTGCCCGACCCGACGTCGGCCGAGCCGGGCGCGCGCCTCTATCGGACGGGCGATCGCGGCGTCGCGCTCGCCGACGGCTCGATCCGCTACCTCGGCCGCGCGGGCGGCCACGTGAAGCTGCGCGGCTACCGGATCGATCCGGACGGCATCGCCGGCGTGCTGCTGCGGCATCCGTCGGTGCGCGACGCGCTCGTCGACGTGACCGAGCATCGGCGTCGTCCGGAACTGACCGCGTTCGTGATCCCGCACGCCGGCGCGCTCGACGTCGACACGCTCCGCGCGCACGCGGCGCGCGAGCTCGCGCCGCACGAGGTGCCCGCGCGCTTCGTCGGCGTGCCGGCCTGGCCGCTCACGTCGTCGGGCAAGATCGATCGCGCGGCGCTGCGCGACGCGCACGCGCCGCGCGCGGACGCGGACGCGGACACGGTTGCCGACGCGCCGCGCGACGACGTCGAAACATGGGTCCGCGACGCGTTCCGGCACGTGCTCGGCGCGCCCGACGCGCGCGTCGACGACGACTATTTCGCGCTCGGCGGCGACTCGATCCTCGCGTTGCAGGTGAGCGCGACGATGCTGCGGCACGGCGTCAAGATCGGCGCCGGCGAAGTGCTCGAACTGCGCACGCCGCGCGCGATCGCCCGGACCTGCCGCGAGCGGCTCGCGACCGACGCGCGAACGCTCGCTCACGAGGCCGAGCCCGAATCGGCCGACGTCCCGCTCGCGCCGATCCAGCGATGGTTCCTCGAGCGCGGCGGCGACGCGCCGCGGCGCTTCACGATCGACGTGCGCCTCACGCTCGCGGCGCCGCTCGATCCCGACGCGCTCGCCCGCGCGCTCGCGACGCTGTCGCAGCGTCACGACGCGTTGCGCCTGCGCGTCGAGCGCGGGCCGCGCGGCTGGCGCCAACGCTACGCGCCGCGCGACGGCGCGCCGCTGCTGCCGCTCGCGATCGCGTCCGGCGCGCTGCTCGACGAGGCCGCGCTCGACGCGCATGCCGCCGCGCAGCAGGCGGCGCTCGATCCGGTGCGCGGGCCGGTCGCGCGGGCGTCCTATGCGCCGCACGGACCGAGCGGCGCGCCGGAGCTGATTCTCGTCGCGCATCACCTCGTGATGGACGTCGCGTCGTGGCGCATCCTGCTGGCGGATCTCGACACGTGCTACGGCGCGGCGCGACGCGGCGAGCCGATGCCCGCCGCGCCCCGCTCGACGAGCTACCGCCGCTGGAGCGAAGCGCTGCTCGCGACGGCGCACGCACGCGAGCCCGAGCGCGCGTTCTGGGAATCGATGCTCGCCGCGGACGCGCGCGACGCGGGCCGCGCGCTCGGCTCGCCGGGCCGCGTCGGCGCGCTCGACGTCGTGCGGATCGGCTTCGACGCCGCGCTCACCGCGCGGCTGAACGGCTCGCTGAACCGCGTGCACGACACCCGCGCGCCAGAGCTGCTGCTCGCCGCGCTCGCCCGCGCATGGGCGCGCTGGACGCGCGGCGCGGCGCTGCGGCTCGACGTCGAAGGCCATGGACGCCACGCGCCTCCGGGCGTCGACGCGGACCTGTCGCGGACGGTCGGCTGGTTCACCTGCGTGTATCCGCTGCGCATCGAATCCGACGACGACTGGGACGCCGCGATATCGCGCGCGAAAACGCTGCTGCGCGCGGTGCCGGACGGGGGCGTCGGCTTCGGCGTGCTGACGCGGCACGAAGGCGCCGACGCGCTCGTCGACGCGCCCCCGCGCGCCGTCAGCTGGAACTACCTCGGCGCGGCCGCCGACGGCGACGCCGGCGCGCTGCCCGAGCTCGGCGCGCGCGTCGCGGCGGGCGGCCTGCCCGACGGCCGCGCCCCCGACGACACCGTCGCGCATCCGCTCGCGATCGACGCCGCGATCGCCGCGGGCGAGCTGTCGATCCGCTTCGCGTACAGCGGCGAGCCGCGCGATGCCGCCGAGCCGCCCGACATCGCCCGGCTCGCCGCGCTGACGGACGAAGCGATCCGCGCGCTGTGCGCGCATCTGAGCGCGCGGCTCGACGCATCGCCCGCCCCGTCGCAACGGCATCTGCACCCGCTGCCGGGCGGCGAGCATCTGAAGCCCGCCGAACTCGACGCCCTGATTCTCGACATTACGGATACCGAATGAGCCAAGCGCAGATCAGCCCCGCGATCCCCGAGTCGCGAACCGCTCCTGTCGTGGAGCGCATCATCGGACTGTCGCCGCTGCAACGCGGGATGCTGTTTCACGCGTTGGCGGCGCCCGACAGCCCGGCCTATTTCGAGCAGATCGTCTGCCGGCTCGACGGCGACGTCGATCCCGAGCGCTTCCGCCGCGCGCTCGCCGCGCTCGTACGCCGCCACGAGACGCTGCGCAGCGCGTTCGTCACGCGCGGGCAGTCGGAGCCGCGGCAGGTCGTGTTCGCCGACGCGACGGTGCCGCTTACCGTCGAGGACTGGCGCGCACGCGCGGCCGACGCGCGCGCCGACGCGCTCGAACGCTTCCTCGACGCGCAGCGCGGGCAGGGCTTTCGGCTGAACCGCCCGCCGCTGATGCGCGTCGCGCTGATCCGCGAAACGGACGTGCGCTGGACGCTCGTCTGGACGCACCATCACGTGATCATCGACGGCTGGTCGCTCCCGCTGCTGCTGAAGGATTTTCTCGCGCTCTACGCGAATCCGGCACACGCGCCGCGGCCGCCCGCCCGCTTCGCCGATTACGTCGACTGGCTCGGCGCGCAGGATCGCGCGCGCGACGTCGCCGCGTGGCGCATGCTGCTCGACGGCGCGAACCTGCCGATGCCGCTCGGAATCGACCGCCCGGCCCGCCCGGGCGAAGACGGCAAGCGCATGCGCGCGTTGCGCGCCGCGCTTCCCGCCGCGGACATCGCACGGCTCGCGGCAACCGCGCGCGTCTCGGTCGGCACCGTGCTGATCGGCGCATGCGCGCTGGTGCTGAGCCGGCTCTCCCGCGCCGACGAAGCCGTGTTCGGTCTCGTGCTGTCGGGCCGCACGGCGCCCGTCGACGGCATCGAGCAGATGGTCGGGCTCCTCGCGAACACTGCGCCGTTCCGGATCGGCGTGCCGGGCGCGCGCGGCGTCGCCGACTGGCTCGGCGACGTGCAGCGCGGCCAGCACGGCCTGCAGCGGCTCGCGCACTGCGCGCTGCCCGACGTGCGCGACGCAGCGGGCGTCGCATCGGACCGGCCGCTCTTCGAATGCCTCGTCGCGGTCGACAACTTTCCGTTGCAGGACGCGCTCGAGACAGCCGGCGTCGGCTTCCGGATCTCGGACGTGCGGCAGGAAGAGCATACGCATCTGCCGCTCACGCTGAGCTTTGCGCCGGGGCCCCGGCAGATCGCCGTCAAGCTCGGCTTCGACGAAGCGCGCATCGACGCGCACGCCGCGCACGGCGTGCTCGCCGCGTTGCTTCACGTCGCGCGGACCTTCGTCGAGCACGCGTCGGCCGAGCTGCGCGACATCGGCCTGCGGCCGGCGAGCGCCGCAGCGCACGCGGCGGCGGCAGCGGCGCCGCCGGCGCGCTTGCCCGCCGCGCGCGCGCCCGGCCTCGCGCAGCAATTCCTCGCCGTCGCCGCCGGCGCGGGCGAACGCATCGCCGTCACGCATCCGGGCGGCCACGCTTCATACGCGCAGCTCGCCGACGCGGCCCGCGCGATCGCCGCGCGGCTGCGCGACGCGGGGCTTGCGCGCGGCGATCGCGTCGCGCTGCTGCTCGAACGCGACGCCGCGCAAGTCGCCGCGATGCTCGGCGTGCTGCTCGCGGGCGGCTGCTACGTGCCGCTCGACAGCACGCATCCGGACGAACGGCTCGCGTACATCGTCCGCGACAGCGGCGCGCGTCATCTGCTCACGGTGCGCTCGACGGCGGCGCGCGCGCCGCAGGGCTGCGACGCGCTGCCGATCGACGACGCCTTCGGCCGGCCCTGCGCCGCCGGCGCCGCGTTCGAGCCCGTCGAGCGCGATCAGCCGGCGTACGTGATCTATACGTCGGGCTCGACCGGCGCGCCGAAGGGCGTGCTCGTGAGCCACGACAACGTGAGCCGCCTGTTCGCCGCGACGCGCGAGCCCTTCGGCTTCGGCCCCGCCGACACGTGGAGCTGCACGCACTCGTTCGCATTCGACTTCTCGGTGTGGGAGCTGTGGGGCGCGCTGCTGCACGGCGGGCGCGTCGTGATCGCGTCGCGGGACGCCGCGCGCGATCCGGATGCGCTCCTCGCGCTCGTCGCCGACGAGCGCGTGACGATGCTGAGCCAGACGCCGTCGTCGTTCCGGATGCTCGACGAGGCCGACGCGCGGCGTCGGCCGGCGCTCGCGCTGCGGCACGTCGTGTTCGGCGGCGAGGCGCTCCACCCGCGCGACCTCGCCGGCTGGATCGCGCGGCACGGCGACGCGGCGCCGCGCCTGACCAACATGTACGGCATCACCGAGATCACCGTGCACGCGACGCTGCGACGGATGCGCGAGCGCGACGTCGCGACCGACGCGTCGCCGATCGGCGAGCCGCTTTCGGACCTGTCGATCCGCGTCGTCGACGCGTACGGGCACGACGTCCCGGACGGCGCGACGGGCGAGCTCCTGATCGGCGGCGCGGGCGTCGCGACCGGCTACCTGAACCGCCCCGACCTCACCGCGCAGCGCTTCACGGGCGACGGCGCGGCGCGCGTCTACCATTCGGGCGACCTCGCGCGGCGCGACGCGAACGGCGAGCTCGTGTTCGTCGGCCGCAGCGACGACGCGCTCAAGATCCGCGGCCACCGGATCGAGCCGAACGAAGTCCGCGCGGCGCTCCTCGCGCATCCGGAGATCGCGGACGCGTTCGTCGCGGCCGAGCGGCGCGATGCCGACGCGCGCCTGTGCGCGTGGTTCATCGCGAAACCCGGCGCCGCCGTCGACGCCGACGCGCTGCGCCGGCATCTCGAAGCGCGGCTGCCGGCGCACGAAGTGCCGTCGTTCCTGATCGCGACGCGCGCGTTCGAGCTGACGTCGAACGGCAAGCTCGACCGGCGCGCGCTGCCCGCGCCGGCGCGCGCGGCCGATGCGCCCGTGCCGCCGCGCAACGCCGACGAGGAGGCGCTCGCCGCCATCTGGCGCGAAGCGCTCGGCGTCGACGTGGTCGGCGTGCGCGACGACTACTTCGCGCTCGGCGGCGACTCGATCCGCAGCATCCGCGTGGCGGGTCTCGCGCGCGAGCGCGGCTTCGACGTCGACATCGCGGATCTGTTCAGGCACCGGACGATCGAGGCGCTGCTCGCCGCGAAGCCGCACGGCGGCCGGCCCGGGCACGCGCCGCGCGACGATGCGCGGCCCGCCGCCGCGTTCGCGCTGATCACCGACGACGAGCGCCGGCGCCTGCCCGCGGACGTCGACGATGCGTACCCGCTCGCCCGCTTGCAGGCGGGCATGCTGCACCACGCCGAATCGGGCGACGAGCGCGGCCTGTACTACGACGCGATGTGCTTTCACGTCCGCGCGCGCATCGACGTCGCACGCCTGCCCGCCGCGCTCGACGCGCTCGCGGCCGCGCATCCGGCGCTGCGCACGAGCTTCCTGCTCGACGGCGTCGACCGTCCGCTGCAGCTCGTGCATGCGCGGGCGACGCCGCAGGCGAGCGTCGAGGACCTGACCGCGCTCGATCCGCTCGAGCGCGAGCGACGCTTCACGGACTTGCTCGCGCGCCTGCGCGCCGAGCGGTGCGACCCGCGGCGGCCGTCGCTGCTGCGGATCGTGCTGCAGGCGCTCGATCGCGACGAATGGCAGATCGGCATCGCCTTCCATCACGCGATCCTCGACGGCTGGAGCGTCGCGCGGCTGCTCGCCGATTTCGCGACGCTCGTCGGCGGCGGGGCGATCGCCGCGCCGGCCACGCCGTATCGCGAATTCGTGAGGCTCGAGCGCGAAGCGGCCGCGAACGCCGATACGCAGCGCTTCTGGGCGCAGCGGCTCGCCGACGCGCCGTCGAGCGCGCTGCCGCGCTGGCCGCGCGCGGCGCGCGACGACCGCACGCCGCGCGCCGGCCGGCGCGAGCGCGCGCTGCCCGCGGCGACCGCGGCCGCGCTGCGCGCGCACGCGGAACAGAGCGGGCTGCCGCTCAAGTCGCTGCTGCTCGCGATCCATCTGCAGGTGCTGTCGCTCGCGTGCGGCGCGCGCGACGTCGTGACGGGGCTCGTGTCGAACGGCCGCCCGGCCGCGTCCGACGGCGCGGCGATGGTCGGGCTGTTCCTCAACACGCTGCCGCTGCGGCTGCGCGTCGACGCGCGCAGCTGGGCCGATCTCGCGCGCGCGGCGGCCGCCGCCGAGGCGGATCTGTTCCCGCATCGCCGCTATCCGATGGCCGCGATGGCGAGCCTGCGCGCCGCCGGCGATCGCGCGGCATGGTTCGACACGTCGTTCAATTTCGTCGACTTCCACGCATACGACGCGCTGCGGCGCGACGGCGCGCTGACCGTCGTCGAGGCCCGCCGCCACGAGGCGCTCGAGATTCCGTGCGCGACGACGTTCGCGGTCACGCGCGACAACGACGGCGCGCGCGGCGTGACGGTCTCGCTGTCGTACGATCGCGACGCGTTCTCCGACGCGCAGATCGATTGGCTCGCCGATCGCTACGTGCAGGCGGCCGAGCGCTTCGCCGCACGGCCGGACGACGCCTGCGAGCGCTTCGCCGCGGCGGACGGCGCCGCGCTGCGCGCGTCGTGCGGCGCGCATGCCGACGTGCCCGCGGGCGACCTGCTTGCGCGCGTGCGTGCGGCGGCGCGCGCGCATCCGCAGCGCTGCGCGGTGCGCGGCGTCGACGAGCGCCTCGACTTCGCCGCGCTCGACGCCGCGTCCGATGCGCTCGCCGCGCGCCTCGCGCAGCGCGGCGTCGGCGCGGACACGATCGTCGCGATCGCACTCGCGCCAGGCGACGTGCGGCTCGCGATCGCGCTCGTCGGGGTGCTCAAGTCGGGCGGCGCGTATTGCCTGCTCGACATCGCCGGGCTGCCGCTCGCGCGGCTGCAGTCGACGCTTGACGACGCGCGGCCTGCGCTCGTCGTCGCGACCGCGGCGACGGCCGCGCAACTGCCGCCTTGCCATTGCGACGTCGTCCTGATCGACGACTGCCGCGCGCCGGCCAACGCCGCGCCGCGCGTCGAGGCGATCGTTCGCAACGTGCCGGACGACGCGCTCGCATACCTCGTCTTCACGTCGGGCTCGACCGGGCGGCCGAAGCCGATCGCCGTCTCGCGCGGCGCGCTCGCGAATCACATGCGGTGGATGGCGCGCCGCTTCCCGCTCGACGCAGCGGACGTCGTGCTGCAGAAGACGCCCGTGAGCTTCGACGCGTCGGTCTGGGAATTCTGGGCGCCGCTCGCGAGCGGCGCGACGCTCGCGCTCGCGCCGGCCGACGCGTCGCGCGACGTGGGCGCGCTCGCCGACGCGATCGAGCGCAGCGGCGCGACGGTCGTGCAACTCGTGCCGAGCCTGCTCGACGTGATGCTCGACGCCCCGGCCGCGCTCGCGCGGATGGGGCGCGTCACGCGCGTGTTCGTCGGCGGCGAGGCGCTGCGCGGCGCGACGGTCGAGCGCTTCCGGCAAAAGCTGCGCGCGCGGCTGATCAACCTGTACGGCCCCGCCGAGACGACCATCGACGCGTCGAGCTGCGTTGTCGTCGATCGGGCGGACGCGAACGATGCGAGCGATGCGAACGACGCGAACGACGGCGCGAGCGACGCCCGCATCGCACACGCCCCGGCCGCGGCGGCCGTTGCATCGCCCGCCGCGCCGCCCTCGCTCGGCGCGCCGATCGACAACGTTCGCCTGTTCGTGCTCGACGACCGGATGCAGCCGTCGCCGCCCGGCGTCGCGGGCGAGATCTGGATCGGCGGCGCGGGACTCGCGCGCGGCTATCACGGCCGCCCCGGCGAAACGGCGCGGCGCTTCCGCCCTGACCCGCTGCCGGGCGTCGACGGCGGCCGCCTCTACCGCACGGGCGACCTCGCGCGCCGCCTGCCCGACGGCCGCCTCGACTATCTCGGCCGCCGCGATCATCAGGTGAAGCTGCGCGGCTGGCGAGTCGAGCTCGGCGAGATCGAAAGCCTGCTCGCGACGCATCCGGCCGTGCGCCGCTGCGCGGTACTGCCGCGCGACTTGCCGGACGGCAGCGTGCGCCTCGTCGCGTGGATCGAGCCGCACGCGCCGACGCCCGCGTCCGGCGACGCCGCGCCGCCCGACTACCGGCGCTTCCTGAGCGAGCTGCTGCCCGCGTCGCTGATACCGGGCGCGTTCCGCGAAATCGCCGACTGGCCGCGCTTGCCGAACGGCAAGACCGATCGCGGCGGCTTCCCGTCCGTCGATTCCGCGCACGGCGCGCCGCCGTCGCGCGCCCCCGCGACGGCCGTCGAGCGGATGCTCGCCGAGATCTGGCGCGAGCTGTTGCCCGGACAGGCGGAGATCGGCGTCGATGACGATTTCCTCGCGCTCGGCGGCGACTCGATCGTCAGCCTGCAAGTGAGCGCGCGCGCCCGGCAGCGCGGCTGGCAGATCTCGCCGCGCGACCTGTTCGAGCATCCGACGATCGCCGCGCTCGCGCGCGTCGCGGTGCGCGCCGCGCCCGACGCGCGGGCCGCCGCGCAGCCGGGCCCCGTGCCGCTCACGCCCGCGCAGGCGTGGTTCTTCGCGCTGCGCCAGCCGACGCCCGCGCACTGGAACCAGGCGCTGATGCTGCGCGTGCCGGGCGCGCTCGGCGAGGATGCCGTGCGTGACGCGCTCGCGGCCGTCGTCGCCGCGCACGACGTGTTCCGCCTGCGCTTCCGGATCGGCGACGACGGCGTCGAGCAGGATCTGCTCGCCGACGCGCCCCCGCCGCACGCGTGGTTCCGCTCGGCGCGCGTGCCGTCAGACCGCGCGGCCGCCGCCGGCGCGCTCGCGTCGCTCGCGGGCGAAGCGCAGCGCGGCCTCGACCTCGCCGCGCCGCCGCTCTTTCGCGCCCTTCACGTGCACGGCTTCGCGGACGGCTCGGCGCGGCTGCTGCTCGTGATGCACCACCTGATCGTCGACGGCGTGTCGTGGCGCGTGCTGACGAGCGACCTGCACGACGCGCTGAACGCGCGGCCCGTCGCCGCGTCGCCGTCCGGCTTCGTCGACTGGGCGCGCGCGCAGGCCGCGCTCGACGTCGACGACGCCGAGCGCGGCTACTGGCTCGACGCCGCGCCGCGCGCCGCCCTCGCGTGCCGGGGCGCGGCGCCCGCCACGCGGCGCGCGCATGCGGCGCGCTACGCGGATCTGCGCACGCTCGAGCTCGCACTCGACGCCGACGCGACGACCCGCGTGCTGCGGGACGGCGCGGCGCGCCTGCACGCGAGCGCGCAGGAGCTCCTGCTCGCCGCGCTCGCGACGGCGCTCGCCGAAGCGGCGCGCGCGGACAGCGTCGGCGTGACGATCGAGCACCACGGCCGCGGCGACGGCGACGACGCCGACGCGACGCTCGTGCGCGCGGTCGGCTGGTTCACGACGCTCTACCCGCTCGCCGTCGAACGGCTCGACGCGGCGTCGCCGCTCGCGCGGCTGCGCGCGGTGAAGCATGCGCTGCGGGCCGTGCCGGCGCACGGCCGCGGCTACGGGCGGCTGCGCCACGGCGCGCGGCCCGACGACACGCTTGCGCGGGCCACGCTGCCCGACGTCTGCTTCAACTATCTCGGCCAGACGGACGGCGCGCTGCCCGCCGCGTCGCCCGTGCGGCTCGCCGACGACGACTGCGGCCCGAGCGCCGCCGCCGGCAACGACCGCGGCTTCGCGCTCGACATCGTGTCGTTCGTCGCGAACGGCCGGCTCGTCGTGCGCTGGAACTACGACGCGCGGACCTTCGACGAAGCGCGGGTGCGAGAGATGGCCGCGCGCGCGCAGGACGAGCTGCATGCGCTCCTCGCGGCGAGCGACGCACGGCTCGCCGCGGTGCCGAGCGACTTCCCGCTCGCGCGGGTCGCGGCCGACGCGCTGCCGGCGCTGCTCGACGCCGAGCCGAGCGTCACCGACGTGTGGAGCCTGACGCCGACGCAA
The DNA here is from genome assembly GCF_000959365.1 of Burkholderia oklahomensis C6786. Lineage (NCBI taxonomy): Bacteria > Pseudomonadati > Pseudomonadota > Betaproteobacteria > Burkholderiales > Burkholderiaceae > Burkholderia > Burkholderia oklahomensis. The sequence goes on along the minus strand of NZ_CP009555.1, from coordinate 3,369,654 downwards.
CAGGGCATGCTGTATCACGCGCGCGCCGCCGACGCGTCGGCGGGCGTCTATCTCGAGCAGATCGTCGCGGAGATCGAAGGCGAATGCGACGCGGCGCTGCTCGAACGGGCGTGGTCGCACGTGTATGCGCGGCACGACGCGCTGCGGGCGAGCTTCGCGTGGCGCGGCCTCGACGAGCCGGTGCAGCGCGTGCACGCGCCGCAGCCGCTCGCACTCGATACGCGCGAGATCGGCGCGCACGACGATCCCGAGCGCGCGCTCGCCGCGTTCCTCGCCAAGGACCGCGCGCGCGGCCTCGACCTCGCGCGGCCGCCGCTGATGCGCATCACGCTGCTGCGCCGCGGCGGCGCGCCGTGGCGTCTCGTGTGGACCCATCATCACGCGCTGCTCGACGGCTGGTCGATGGCGATCCTGCTCGGCGAAGTCGCGCACTGCTATGCGGCGTTCGCCGCCGCGCGCGCGCCCGAGCTGCCGGCCGCGCCGTCGTACGGCCGCTTCGTCGCCGCGCGCCGGCATGCGGCGCACGACTTGCGCGATGCCGAAGCATTCTGGCGCGCGACGCTCGGCGCGCATCACGCGCCGCTCGACCTGGGCCTCGCGCCCGTCGCCGCGACGGTCGCGACGGCCGCGCATGCGGCGCCGCCCAACACGCTGCGCCGCCGGCTGCCGCCCGGGCTGACGGCCGCGCTGAACGCCGTCGCCGCGCGCGAGCGCGTGACGCTCAACACCGTGATCGAAGGCGCGTACGCACTGCTGCTGTCGCGGATCGCGCGCACGCGCGACGTCACGTTCGGCGTCACCTTCGCCGGCCGCGACGTGGACGTCGCCGACATCGAACGCATGGTCGGCGCGCTGATCTCGACGCTGCCCGTGCGCGTCGACTGCCGGCCGGCGCTGTCCGTCGGCGCGTTCCTGCGCAAGCTGTTCGCCGCGCAGTCGGCGGTCGGCCGATACGCGCATTGCAGCCTCGTCGACATCCAGCGCTGGAGCGGCGCGAGCGCGCAGCAGCCGCTCTTCGACAGCGTGTTCGTCTACGAAAACTATCCGGTCGACCGGCGCGCGGGCGCGCACGAACGCGGTCTGCGGATCGGCGCGATCGACGCGAACGAAGCGTCGAACTATCCGCTGATGCTCTACGTGAAGCCGAACGCCGACGGCCTCGTCATCGACGCGGTGCACGACGCGTCGCGGCTGCCCGCCGCGCGCATGGGCCATCTGCTCGATGCGCTCGTCGAGCTCGTCTCGGGCATCGCATCCGGACGCGCTTGCACGATCGGCGCGCTCGCGTCGCGCGCGCCGGCCTCCCCACCGCGGCAAGCCGCGCCGCGCGCCGGCGACGACGCGCTGATCGACCTGTTCGGCCGAGCGCTCGACGCCGCGCCGGCAAGCGCGATCCGCGGGCCGGACCGGGCGATCGCTCGCGCCGCGCTGTTCGCGCAAGCGGGTCAGCTCGCCGAGCGGCTGGCGGCGGCGGGCGCGGCGCCCGGCTCGACGGTCGCCGTCTGCCTGCCGCGCGGCGTCGATTTGCTCGCGTCGCTCGTCGGCGTGCTGCTCGCGGGCGCCGCGTACGTGCCGATCGATCCGCTGCTGCCGGCCGAGCGCCGCGACCTGATGCTCGCCGACGCCGCGCCTGTCGCGATCGTCGCGCAGCCGGGCAGCGACATCGGCCGCGCGGGCGTGCCGATCGTCGCGCCGGCCCGCTTCGATGCGCGCGATCCGGACGGCGCGCGCGACGCCGAAGATGCGCAAGCCGCGCTGACCGCGGCGAAAGCGGCGCTCGCCCGTGCGCGGCGCGCGCATCCGGACGCGCTTGCGTACACGATCTTCACGTCCGGCAGCACGGGCCGCCCGAAAGGCGTCGACGTGCGCCACGGCGGCCTCGTCAATCTGCTGCGCAGCTTCGCCGCGCGCTTCCCGCTCGCGGCCGGTGACGTGCTGATGAGCGTCACGACGGTCTCGTTCGACATCGCGGCGCTCGAGCTCTTCCTGCCGCTCGTGACGGGCGCGCCGCTCGTGATCGCGTCCGCCGAGACGGCCGCGAACGGCGTCGCGCTCGCGCAGGAGATCGCGCGTCATCGCGTGAACGTGCTGCAGGCGACGCCGCTCACGTGGCGGCTCCTGCTGTCGGCCGACTGGCGGCCGCAGCCGGGCTTTCGCGCGTGGTGCGGCGGCGAGGCGCTGCCGCAGGATCTCGCCGACGCGCTCGTCGCGCGCGGCGTCGCGCTGCTGAACGTGTACGGCCCGACCGAGACGACGATCTGGTCGGCCGCGCAGCCCGTCGTCGACGCGGCCGTCGCCGGGCGGATCGGCGGCGCGCTCGATGCGACGCGCCTTCACGTCGTCGACGCGGACGGCCATGAAACGCCGACGGGCGTCGTCGGCGAGCTGATGATCGCGGGCGCGGGCCTCGCGCGCGGCTATGCGCGCCAGCCGGGGCGCACCGCGCGCAGCTTCCGCCCCGACCCGTTCTCGGCCGAGCCGGGCGCGCGCGCATACGCGACGGGCGACCTCGCGGTGCGCCACGACGACGGCACGCTGACGCTGCTCGGCCGCGCGGACGACCAGGTGAAGATCAACGGCTTTCGGATCGAGCTCGGCGACATCGAGACGCATCTGCGCGCGCTCGATCACGTCGCGGACGCGGCCGCGTCGGTCCGGCGCGGGCTCGACGGACGCGCTTGGGGCATCGAGGCGCACCTCGTGCTGCGCGACCCGGCGCGGCCGTTCGACGACGCGCCGCTGCGCGACGCGCTCGCGCGCCGGCTGCCCGCCTACATGGTCCCGCAGATGTTCGCGCTGCACGACGCGCTGCCGCGCACCGCGAACGGCAAGCTCGACCGCCGCGCGCTCGCGGCGCCGCCCGCGCGGCCGCTCGCCGCCGCGCCGCCGCGCGCCTCCGCGAACGCGCTCGAAGAAGCCGTGTGCGCGCTGTGGCGGCGCGTGTTCGACGACCGGTCGATCGCGCCCGACAGCGATTTCTTCCAACTGGGCGGCAACTCGCTGCTGCTCACGCAGATCCACGCGCGCGTGATCCGGCTGTTCGGCATCGAGCCGCCGCTCGGCGACATGCTCGCGAGCCGCACGCCGGCCGGCATGGCCGCGCTGATCGAGCGCCACGAAGCGTCGCCGGGCGCGGCGGCGAGGATCGCGGCCGCGTGGTCGAGGCTGCGCGACATGACGCCCGCCGAGCGCGACGCGCTGCGGCACGCGCACGCGGCGAAGCAATCCGGTTCCGCCGTCGTCAACGAGGAGATCGGCGATGCGAATTGAAGGAGCGACGGCGCTCGTGACGGGCGCGGCGAGCGGCATCGGCAAACGCTTGTGCGAGGCGCTGCTGGCGGCGGGCGCGGCGCGGGTGATCGGCTTCGACCACCATGCGGCGGGCCTGCGCGCGCTCGCCGACGCGCTCGACGCGCCCGCGCGGCTACGCGCGATGGCGGTCGACGTGAGCCAGGAGCGCGCGGTCGCGGCCGCGATGGCCGAGCTCGTCGAAGACGACGCGCTGCCCGACGTGCTCGTCAACAACGCGGGCGTGCTGCGCGACGGCCGGCTCGCGACGCTCGACGCAAGCGGCTACGCGCGCAAGCTGCCGACCGCGCAATGGGGCGGCGTGATCGGCATCAACCTGACGGGGCCGTTCCTGCTCGCGCGCGAGTTCGTGGCCGCGCGGCTCGAGGCCGGCGCGCGGCGCGACGGCCTCATCGTCAACATCTCGTCGGTCAGCAGCGCCGGCAACGCGGGCCAGTCGAACTACGCGGCCGCGAAGGCCGGTCTCGACGCGCTGACCCGCACGTGGGCGATCGAGCTCGCCGAGCATCGCGTGCGCGTCGCGGGGCTCGCGCCCGGCCTCACCGACACGCCGATGGCCGCCGCGCTCGACCCCGCGACCCGCGAGCAGTTGATCGCCGCGATGCCGCTTCGCCGGATGGTGACGACCGATGAAATATGGCTCGGGCTGCGCTTCATCATCGAATGCGACGCGTACGTCGGCCGCACGCTCGCCATCGACGGCGGCGCCGCGTTCGGATGAGCGCCGCCGTCGCCCGCCCGTCGCTTCGCATACCGGATCTTTTCGACTTCCCAAGGAGAACGCAGATGGCAGACATCGACAACGACACCGTCTACACGGTCGTCATCAACGACGAAGAACAGTACTCGATCTGGCCGACCTACCGGCCCGTGCCCGCCGGCTGGCGCGAAGTCGGCAAGACGGGCACCGAGGACGAATGCATCGCGTACGTCGACGAGGTGTGGACCGACATGCGCCCGCTCAGCCTGCGGCGCTTCCTCGAGCAATCGCAGTCGTAAGCGCCGCGCGCCCTCGCCAATTGCCGGTTGCCGGTTGCCGGTTGCCGGTGCCGATTCCGATCCGACGGAGCGTACATGACCCACGATACCGGTCTCGATCTCGATTTCGATCTCGATCTCGCGTTGCTGAAGTCGCTCGCGGGCGACGACGTCGCCCACGGCGCGCCCGACCGCGCGATCCCGCGCCGGCCGCCCGGCGGCGCCGCGCCGCTGTCGTTCGCGCAGCAGCGCCTGTGGTTCCTGCACGAGCTGAACGAGAGCGGCAACGGCTATACGATCGGCAGCGCGTTCCGGCTGCTCGGCGAGCTCGACGAGACGCTGTTCGTCGAATGCGTCGGCGCGCTCGTGCGCCGCCACGAAGCGCTGCGCACCGCGATCCGCGTGCGCGACGGCGTGCCCGAGCAGCACGTGTGCGCGGCGGGCAACGCCGACATCGCGCTCGAAGACTGGACCGACCGCCCCGCCGCGACGCGGCGCGCGGCGCTTCTCGACGCCGCGCGCGCGCTCTTCGCGACGCCGTTCGATCTCGCGGCGGGACGTCCGTTCCGGCTGCGCATCGTGCGGCTGTCGGCGCGCGAGCGCGCGGTGCTGATGCATCTCGACCATCTGTTCGGCGACGCGACGTCGATGGGCATCCTGCTGCGCGAGCTCGTCAGCCTGTACGACGCGCGATGCGCGGGCCGCGCGCACGCGCTGCCGCCGCTGCGCATCCAATACGGCGACTTCGCCGCGTGGCAGCGCGCGAGCGGCGACGACTGGGCGCGCGAGCGCGCGTTCTGGCGCAAGCAGCTCGCCGGCGCCGCGCCGCTCGAGTTGCCGCACGACGGCGTGCGCTCGCACGCGCGGCGCAAGACGGCGGCGACGGACCGCCTGCTGCCGTTCGCGATCGGCGCCGACACGACGGCCTCGCTCGAGCGCATCGCGCGCGCCGAGCACACGACGCTCTTCTCGGTGCTCGTCGCGGGCTTCATGGCGCTCCTCGCGCGGCATGCGAGACAGGATGACGTCGTGATCGGCACGTCCGTGTCGGGGCGCGACCGCGTCGAGACGCAGGCGATGGTCGGCTTTTTCGCGAACATGGTCGTGCTGCGCGGTGACCTGTCGGGCGACCCCGGATTGCGCGAGCTGACGCGCCGTCAAACGGCCGTGATCCGCGACGCGATGAGCCATGCGGCGCTGCCGTACGACAGGCTGATCGAAGCACTGCGCGTGCCGCGCGAAGCCGGCCGCAACCCGCTGTTCCAGGTCGCCGTCACGATGCTCGATCAATCGCCCGACGCGACGTTCGAGATCGGCGGACTGACGGTCGAGCCGATCGTCACGCAAGAGGCGTCGCGCTTCGATCTCGAGCTGTTCGTCGTGCGCGACGGCGACGCGCTCGCGCCCGCGTTCTCGTTCGACGCGGCGCTGTTCGAGCGCGCGTCGGTCGAGCGCCTCGCCGCGCAGTTCGTCGCGCTGCTCGGGCACGCGGCGCGCGAGCCGGACCGGCCCGTGTCGCGGCTCGCGCTGTCGACGGCGCCGCCGACGGCCGTTGCGTCTGCCGTACCGGCCGCGCCGCTCGCCGCCGAACGCTTCGAGCCCGTCTCGGAGCGCGTGCGTGCGCAGGCGCGCGCGCGGCCCGACGCGATCGCGCTGCGGCTCGGCGCGGCGACGCTCGGCTATCGCGCGCTCGACGCGCGCGCCGACGCGCTCGCGCACCGGCTGCTCGACGCGGGCTTCGGCGCCGGCGCGCACGTCGGCCTGTGGTTCCGGCCCGGCTTCGACATGATCGTCGCGATGCTCGCCGTCCTGCGCGCGGGCGCCGCGTACATCCCGCTCGACCCCGGCTATCCGGAAGCGCGCGTGCTGACCGTGCTCGAAGACGCGCGGCCCGCCGCCGTCCTCACCGAGCGCGCGTTGCGCGCGACGCTGCCCGCCTTCGCGAGCGCGTCGTCGACCGTCTGGGCGATCGACGACGACGCGCCGCCTGCCGCGCCGCGGCCGCTGCCCGCGCCCGACCCCGACGCGACCGCGTACGTGATCTTCACGTCGGGCTCGACCGGCCGCCCGAAGGGCGTTTGCGTGACGGCGCGCAACCTCGCGCGGCTGTTCACGACGACCGACACGCTGTTCGGCTTCGATTCGACCGACGTGTGGACGCTGTTCCATTCGTACGCGTTCGATTTCTCGGTGTGGGAAATCTGGGGCGCGCTCGTGCACGGCGCGCAGCTCGTCATCGTGCCCGAGGCGGTGCGGCGCACGGCCGACGCGTTCTACGACCTGCTGTGCGACGCGCGCGTGACCGTGCTGAACCAGACGCCGTCGGCGTTCCGCCAGTTGATCGCCGAAGAGGAGCGCAACGGCCGCGAGGCGGAGCTCGCGCTGCGCCACGTGATCTTCGGCGGCGAGGCGCTCGAGCTGTCGAGCCTGCGCGGCTGGATCGACCGCCACGGCGACGACGCGCCGGCGCTCGTCAACATGTACGGGATCACCGAGACGACCGTGCACGTCACGTATCGGCGCATCACGCTCGCCGACGTGCGCGGGCGCCACGGCAGCCTGATCGGCGAGCCGCTGCCCGACATGTCGATCCGGTTGCTCGACGCGCATCTGCAGCCCGTGCCGCCCGGCATGGTCGGCGAGATCGTCGTCGGGGGCGCCGGCGTATCGCGCGGCTATCTCGGCCGCGAGGCGTTGACGGCCGAGCGCTTCATCGTCGACGACGCCGGCAGCCGCTTCTATCGCAGCGGCGATCTCGGCCGCGTCGACGCGCACGGCCGGCTCGAATACCGCGGCCGCGCGGACACGCAGGTCAAGCTGCGCGGCTTCCGGATCGAGCTCGGCGACATCGAGGCGGCACTGCGCGCGCATCCGGCCGTCGCCGACTGCGCGGTCGTCGTGACGGGAGCGGGCGACGCCGCGCAGCTCGCCGCCTACGCGGTGCCGCGCGGCGGCGACGCCGGCGCGCGCGGCCCGCACGCGGCCGGCGGCGCGGCCCCGGAGCCGGCCGGGGCCGCACCCGGCTGGCGCGACAGCTTCGACATGATCTACAGCGGCGGCGACGCCGACGATGAGCTGCTCGATCTCGTCGGCTGGGCCGACAGCTACGACGGCGCGCCGATCCCGCGCGACGAGATGCGAATGTGGCGAGACGAGGTGCTCGCGCGCATCCGCGAGCGGCCGTCGCGCCGCGTGCTCGAGATCGGCTGCGGCACGGGCATGCTGCTGCTGCCGCTCGCGGCGTCGTGCGAGCGCTTCGTCGGGCTCGACTTCTCCGCGCAGGCGATCGCGCGGCTTCGCCGCGTCGTCGCACGGCGCGGGCTCGACACGGTGACGCTCGTCGAGCGCGCCGCCGACGAACTCGACGGCCTCGCCCGCGACTTCGACACGATCATCGTCAACTCGGTCGCGCAGTACTTTCCTGACGCCGCCTACGCGCTGCGCGTCGTGGATCGCGCGCTCGGCCATCTCGCGCCGGGCGGCCGGCTGATCGTCGGCGATCTGCGCAGCCTGCCGCTGCTGCGGCATTTTCAGGCGACGAAGCTGCTGCGGCGGCGCGACGGTGCGCGGGATCGCGCGACGCTGCGCGAGCAGTTGCGCCGCCTCGTCGCGCACGAGCCGGAACTGCTCGTCGATCCGGCGTTCTTCGACGCGCTATGGCGGCAGCGCGACGACATCGCCGGCGTCGACGTCCGGCTCAAGGGCTTTGCGAGCGCCAACGAACTCGCGTCGTATCGCTACGATGCGATCGTCACGAAGGCGGGCGGCGCAACGGCCGCCTCGCCCGCCGCGCCGCGCGCGCTCGATGCGACGGCCGCCGCCGACCTGCCGGCGCTATGCGCGGACGCGCTGCGCGCCGAGCCGGGCGTCGTGGTCCGGCGGCTTCCCAACGCCAGGCTCGCGCAGGCGAACGCGTTCCTCGCGTGGCTCGACGGCGAAGACGACGGCGCGCCGCTGCCCGACGCGTTCGCGACGATGGCCGGCGGCGACGCGGTCGATCCGGCCGCCGTCGACGCGGCGGCGACGGCGGCCGGCGCGGCGTGCCGGCTGCGGTGGTCGACGGGCGATGCGCACGGCGCGTTCGATGCATTCGTCGCGCCGTCGAACGCCGCGCGCGACATGCTGCGCGCGGGGACGCCGGAGACTTCGGCGGTGTTCGGGGCGGGCGATGCGGCTGAAACAGCGGGTGCGGCTGATGTGCCTGATGCACCCGATGCACCCGATGCGCCCGATGCGCCCGATGCGTCCGATGCGTCCGATGCGTCCGATGCGTTGGCCAAGCATGCCCCGGCCAACGGCGATCTGCTGCGCTTCTTCAACATCCCGTTCCGCGGCGGCGACGACCTGCCGCGCACGTTGCGAGCGCATCTGCAAAAGCGCCTGCCCGCGCACATGGTGCCGTCGGCCGTGCTGCTGCTCGAACGCCTGCCGCTCACGCCGAACGGCAAGCTCGACCGCGACGCGCTGCCGTCGCCGCAGCAGGCATCGGCCATTGGCCGTCCGGTCGACGGCGAGCCGGCGACAAGCGATGCGTCCGATGCGGCGACCGCGACCGAGCGGCTCGTCGCCGCGGTCTACGCGGAAGTGCTCGGCGTCGCGCGGGTCGGCCGCGCCGGGCACTTCTTCGAGCTCGGCGGGCATTCGCTGCTCGCGACGCAGGCGATCGCGCGGCTGCGCGGCGATCACGGCATCGACCTGCGGCTGCGGACGATTTTCGATCGGCCGACCGTGCAGGATCTCGCAGCCGCGATCGACGCGGCCGCGCAAGCGGCCGAATCGCCCGCCGAGCGGCGCGAACGTGCGGACGAGCGGTCGGACGAGCGGGAGAACGAACGAGCCGACGAGCACGCGCCCGATCGCCACGCAGCACCGTCCGGCGCGACTGCGGCCGCGACGACGACGGCCGCCTCTGCATCCGCATCCACATCCACATCCACATCCACATCTGCACCTGCACCCACGCCTACATCTACGACCGGCACGACACGCACAGACAACGACCGCGCCACCAAGCCGTCGTCCCGGCTGACGCCGATGCAGCCGGCTACGCCGCCGAACGCGCACACGCCCGCCCGGCCGCGCGCGGACGGGCGCACGACCGCCGACGCGCGAGCGCCGGCGTCGACACCGTCGCCGTCCTCCACCGCCACGGCCGGGACCGGCAACGCGAGTCCGGCCGCGGCCGTCGCCGAAACCGAAACCCGCCGCGCCGCCCCGCTGTCGTTCGCGCAACAGCGCTTCTGGTTCCTCGACCGCCTCGCGGGCGACGACAGCGCGCTCTATCACATCGCGTCCGCGCTGCGCCTGCGCGGCCGGCTCGACGTGGCATCCGCGCGGCGCGCGATCGACGCGATCGTCGCGCGCCACGAAAGCCTGCGCACGACGTTCGAACTCGTCGGCGACGAGCCGCGCCAGCGCGTGCACGCCGGCTGGCGGCCCGGGCTGCGCGTCGTCGATCTCGCCGGCGCCGACGACGCCGCCATTCGCGACGCCGCGCGCCGCTTCGCCCGCGAGCGCTTCGATCTCGCCGCCGCGCCGCCGCTGCGCGTCGGCTTGCTGGAACTCGGCGCGAACGACGCGCTTCTCGTCGTCGCGATGCATCACATCATCTGCGACGGCTGGTCGCTCGGCCTCTTCGCGCGCGAGTTCGCGCACTTCTATGCGGGCGAAGCGCCGCTCGAGCCGCTGCCGTTCGGTTATGCCGATTACGCGACGCGCCAGCGCGCCGCCGCGTCCGACGCGCGCCTCGACGCGGCGCTCGCGCGCTGGCGACGGCGGCTCGCGGGCGCGCCCGAGACGCTCGCGCTCGCGACCGACCGCCCGCGACGCGCACGACGCGGCCACGCGGGCGGCAAGGTGTCGTTCACGCTCGATGCCGGCGAAACGGCCGCGCTGCGCGCGCTTGCGCGGCAAACGGACACGACGCTCTTTGTCGTGCTGCTCGCCGGCTACGCGTCGCTCCTCGCCCGCCACGCGGATCAGGACGAGGTCGTGATCGGCAGCCCGATCGCGCAGCGCCCGACACGCGACGCCGAGCGAATGATCGGCTGCTTCCTGAACACGCTGCCGCTGCGCTGCGACTTCCGCGGCGAACCGAGCGCGCGCGACGCGCTGCGCGGCTTGCGCGACGTCGTGCTCGACGCGTTCGAGCTGCAGGACGTGCCGTTCGAGACGATCGTCGCGTCGTCGGGCCACGCGCGCGCGCTCGATCGCACACCGCTGTTCCAGGCGATGCTCGTCCTGCAAAACGCGCCCCGGCATGCGATCCGCCTGCCGGGGCTCGCGGTCGACGCGTTCGACGACGCCGAAACCGCCGCGCAGTTCGAGCTGACGCTGTTCGCGCACGAAGACGCGGCGTCCGGACAACTGCGGCTCGATTGGCAGTACGACGCGGACCTGTTCGACCGCGAGACGATCGGCGCGTGGTCCGCGCAGCTGCGCCGGCTGTACGCCGGCATCGCGCGCGCGCCCGACGCGCCGCTCGCGCGCATCTCGCTTCTCGACGATGCCGCGCGCGCGCAGCTCCTCGGCTTCGGCGACCGCCGCGCGACGCGGCTCGACGAGACGCTCGTCCACGACGCGATCGCGCGGCGCGCGCTCGCCGCGCCCGAGCATCCCGCGCTCGTCGCAGGCGGCCGCACGCTGCGCTACGCGGAGCTCGACGCCGCCGCGAACCGGCTTGCCCGCCAGTTGCGGGCGACGGGCGTCGGCGTCGAAACGGTGGTCGCCGTCGCGCTCGAGCGCTCGATCGACGCGGTCGTCGCGCTGCTCGCGATTCTGAAGGCGGGAGGCGTCTATGTGCCGATCGATCCGGAGCAGCCGCCCGCGCGCGTCGCGACGATCGTCGGCGAAGCACGGCCCGCGCTCGTGATCACGCGCGCCGAGCTCGCGCCGCGCTTCGCGGCAGCGGCCCGCGCGCTGCTGCTCGTCGATCGCGACGCGGCCGACATCGCCGCGCGCGACGCGTCGCCCGTCGATTCGCCCGCGCATCCGGACGCGCTCGCGTATGCGATCTTCACATCCGGTTCCACCGGCGTGCCGAAAGGCGTCGCGATCAGCCATCGCAGCCTCGCCGCATCGACGTCGGCGCGCATCCGCGCGTATCCGCCGGTGGCAAGCATGCTGCTCGTCCCGTCGCTCGCGTTCGACAGCTCGATCGCGACCCTCTTCTGGATGCTCGCGAGCGGCGGCACGCTGCATATCCCGGCCGCCGCCGATGCGCGCGATCCGCGCGCGCTCGCCGCCGCGGTCGAACGCGGCCGCATCGCCGGCTGGCTCGGCGTGCCGTCGCTGTACAAGCTCGCGGCGGACCTGAGCGGAGCATCGCTCGCGCCGCTCGAAGTCGTCGTGCTCGCGGGCGAGACGCTGACCGCGAACGTCGTCGACGCGCACTACCGGCGCGCCCCCGCTTGCCTGCTCGCAAACGAATACGGCCCGACCGAGGCCACCGTCTGGGCGAGCATGCAATTCGTCGACCGCACGCCGTCCGCGGGCGCCGCGGCGCCGATCGGCGCGCCGATCGCCGGCAGCCGCCTGCTCGTGCTCGACCGCCGCGGCGAGCTCGCGCCGATCGGCGTCGAAGGCGAGCTGTACATCGGCGGCAGCGGCGTCGCGCGCGGCTATCTGCATCGCCCGGCGCTCACGGCCGCGCGCTTCGTGCCGGACCCGTTCGCGCGCGGCGAGCGCCTCTATCGGACGGGCGACCGGGTTCGCTGGCGGCGCGACGGCGCGCTCGAGTTCATCGGCCGGCGCGACGCGCAGGTCAAGCTGCGCGGCAGCCGGATCGAGCTGACCGAGATCGACGCGTGCCTCGCGTCGCATCCGTGGGTGCGGCAGGCCGCCGCGCGCGTCGTGTCGCATGCGGACGAACGGCAGGAGCTGATCGCGTACGCCGTGCTCGGCGGCGGCGTCGACTCCGACGCGCGCGCGCACGATGTCGGACGGACGCTGCGCGCGCATCTCGCCGCGCATCTGCCCGCCGCCGTCGTGCCGGCGCGCGTGCTCGCGATCGACGCGCTGCCGCTCAACGCGAACGGCAAGCTCGACCGCGACCGCCTGCCCGCGCCCGTGCCGGAGCGCGCGGCCGCGCGCCGCGCCGCCGGCGGCCCGACCGAGGACGCGATGCGCGCACTGTGGGAAGACACGCTCGGCCGGCCGGTCGATTCGCTGCAAGCGGGCTTCTTCGAGCTCGGCGGCGACTCGCTGCTCGCCGTCAAGCTGATCGCGCGGATCGAGCGCCGCTTCGGCGTCGCGCTGCCGCTCGCCGCGCTCGTCGCCCACACGGGCATCGACGCGCTGAGCGCGGCCGTCGACGCGGCCGCGCGTGCGGCGGCCGGCCGCCCGCCGCACGCGGAATGCGCGTGCGGCGACGCGGTGATTCCACTCGCGGGCGACTCGCACGCGCACCGCGCGACGGTCGCGCTGCTGCCCGACATCTCCGGGTTCGTCGTGCCGCTCGTGCCGCTCGCCGCGGCGCTCGGCGAGCGCTACCGCGTGCTCGGCCTGCAAGCGGCCGGCCTCGACGGACACGCGACGCCCCTCGCCGACGTCGAGGCGATCGCCGACGCGCACGCGCGTGCGCTGCATGCGGCGGGCGCGGCCGACGCGCCGCTCGTTGTCGTCGGCTACTCATGGGGCGCGCCCGTCGCCGCGTGGGTCGCGCGCGCGCTCGAGCGCCGCGGCGCCGCGCCATGCCTCGTCGTCGCGCTCGACGCGCCGCCCGTGAGCGACGCCGGCTTCGCCGCGCGGATTCCCGCCGACGAGCCTCGCCTCCTCGAATACATGACGACCGCGCTCGCGCAGTCGCTCGGCCGCGACGTGCGGATCGACGCGGCCGAGCTCGCGCCGCTCGCGCACGCGCAGCGGATCGACGCGCTCGCCGAGCGGCTGCGAACGAGCGGCGTCGTGCCGCCCGAGGTGCCGGCGAGCCGGATCGCGCGCATGGTCGACGTGTACCGCGCGAATCTCGCGGCGGACAAGGCGCTCGCGAGCCGCCCGGCTCCCGCGGCGATCGGCTCGCCCGTCGCCGTGTGGGTGAGCGGCGACGGCGCGCGCCGGGCGGACGGCGGCGCCGACCTCGGCTGGTCCGCGCGCACGTCGGCGGGCGTGTCGGTGCATCGCGCGCCGGGCGACCACCTGAGCATGCTGCGCGGGCCGCATCTGCAGCCGCTCGCCGACGCGATCGCCGCGCGCATCGACGCGGCGATCGGCGTTCGAAACGCGGCGGCCGCGCACCGCGACGCGCTCTCCCGACAGGACGGCCGATCATGAAAGCGCCGTTCGTCAACGTCGCCTCGACCGGCCTGCGGCCCCGGCGGGCCGCAGCGGCACGTGCGGCAGGATTTCGACTCGTCCGCATCGGGGAGCGGCCCGTCGTCTACACGAGCTTCGGCGCCGCTCACGATCCGGGCCGCGCGTTCCACGCGCGGCCCGCACGCGCGATGCGCGACGTCGATGCGATGCTCGTCGCATCGCGAGCCCGTCGATGACGCGGCCCGAGCCGATCGCGTGGCCCGCCGACGCGCGCCGATCCGCGACGCATTCGCCTACGACCCACGACAAGGAGAAACGACCGTGTTCTATCCGCCCGAGCTGTTCACCGCCATCCCCGCCGTCGCACGCGGCTGGGAAACCATCCTGCACGAGCTCGACAACCTCGCGCAAACCGCGTTCACCAAGTGGCCCGAGACCAGCATCTACGACGGCAACTGGACGGTCTTTCCGCTCGTCAAAGCGGAGCGGCGCATCGAGCAGAACTGCCTGCTGTGCCCGCAGACGACGCGCCTGCTCGAATCCGTGCCGGGACTCGTCAACGCCGGCTTCTCGTCGCTCGCCCCCGGCACCTACATCGGCCCGCACTACGGCTACACGAACGAAGTGCTTCGCTGCCACGTCGGCCTCAAGCCCTCCGAGAACTGCGCGATCCGCGTGGGCCCGGAAGTGCGGAGCTGGAGCGCGGGCTCGTGTCTCGTGTTCGACGACACCACCGAGCACGAAGCATGGAATCGCGGCACGAAGACGCGGGTCGTGCTGCTGTTCGACTTCAAGCGCGACCCGTCGCGCGCCGTGACGTTCCCCGCCGAGTTCTACACCTACTGAGCGCGCGATCATGTCCGCGCGGCTCGTCACCGGCTCGGGCGGCCCGATCGGCTTCGAAGTCGTCGACACGCTCGCACCCGGCTTCATCCGCGCGTGCTCCGACGCGCCGCGCGCCGCCGAGGTCCACAACCTCGGCGGCGGCGCGGACAACAGCCTCTCGGCGATCGACGCGCTCGGCCGCGCGAGCGGGCGCAAGCCGGCCGTCATGTCCGTCGCCTGCGCGCGCATCGGCGACCACATCTGCTACCTCGGCGATCCAACGAGGGGCCGCACGCACACTCCGGACGGGCGCACGACGACGACGCCGTACGCGCTGATCGACGAAATGACCGACGGCCTGCGCGTCGCCGAAGGCGTTAGCCGACCGTCGTATCACGCGGGCGCTTCGCACGCGCGCGGCGCACGGCCCGCGCTCATGCGCGCTTGCCGCGCAGCTTCGCGCACGCCGCGAAAACCGATCGCGAAAGCCTCGACAGCAGCCGCGCGGACAGCGACTGCCAGTTGAGATCCATGTCGTGCCGGCCGTACGCGGCGAGCGCGCCGACGCTCGCCGCCTGCGCCGCATCCGGCTCGAAATAATGGCCGGGGCAGCGCAGCGTCGTATGCGACGCCGTCACGCCGCTTCGCTCGACGCACATCGTGAAGAAGCGCGGCCCGGTCGTCGCCGCGATCCGCACCGACGCGCTCGTGCGCAGACGCGCCGGCATGTCGTCGAGCGGCGCCGTCGCGCCGTCGCGAAGCGCGTCGAGCACCGTCCGCCACAGCGGATGTCCGGGCGCGCTGCCGATCAGCGCGTTGTTGTAGCCGCGCGTCGCCGACAGCACGAGCTCGTGACCGTCGAGCAGCGCATCGACGGGCCGCAGGCTCTCGATGTCGACGTCGGCGTACAGGCCGCCGAACGTGGCGAGCACGCAGTAGCGCGCGCTGTCGATGCGCTGGATGTCGTGCGCGAACGCGTCGTAGCGCGGCAGGAACCAGCGATGATGCGCGGCGACGTGCTCGCGCAGCGCGCGCGCATCCCAGAGGCGCAGCGTCCAGTCCGGATGGTTGCGCCGCCACGACGCCCGGTAGCGCCGATATTTCTCCGGCAGCGCATGCTCGCCTTGATACCAGATCTGATGAAGCGTCTTCGGGATCGGCCGGATCACGGTGTCCTCGTCGATGGTCGATTCATTGCGGCCCGCCGTCCGCCGGGCCGCAACCGCGCCGTCGATCGGGTCGCGTCGATCGGTACGTGCATCGTAGACGTCGCCGCGGTGCGCGTCTGCCGATGAATTGCGGGACATCGGCCGGGTCGCCGGCGCACAGGCGTCGCGTCGGGTGGCCGGGGCTACGCGCTGCGGACAGGCGCCTCGTCGATGCGCTGGCGCGCGGCGATCTCGCGCGCGCCGCTGCCATCGTCGCCGACGCCAACGCCTTCGCGGCCTCGGCCCTCGCCGTCACTGCCGTCGCCGCCGTCGTCACCATCGCCGCCGTCAAGCCCGCCGTCGCCGCGCGCCGGTTCGCCGACGCGCGGCGCGAACCGCTTCGACAGCCCCGCCTGCACCCCGTCCAGCACGACGAACGCGACGGGCACGAGCAGCAGGCTCAGCGCGGTCGACGTGACGAGGCCGCCGATCACGGTGATCGCCATCGCCGAGCGGAACACGTCGCCCTGCGCATCGAACGCGAGCGGCAGCAGGCCGGCCATCATCGCGAACGTCGTCATCGCGATTGGCCGCGCGCGCTTGCGGCATGCGTCGACGATCGCGTCGACGCGCGACAGCCGCCGCCGCTCGCGCGCGACGATCACGTACTGCACGAGCAGGATCGAGTTCTTCGTGCACAGGCCCATCAACATCAGCAAGCCGACGAGCGACGCGAGCGACAGGCTGAGCCCGCACAGCGCGAGCAGCGCGGCCGCCCCGCCGAGCGACAGCGGCAGCGCGACGAGCACCGTCGCCGGCAGCACGAAGCCGCCGAACAGCAGGACGAGGATCGCGTACACGCACGCGAGCCCGAACAGCATCGCGTAATAGAAGCCGCCGAACAGCTCGTCGAGCGATTCGGCGTCGCCGCTCGCGATTCGGCGCACGCCGGCCGGCAGATCGCGCACCTCGGGCAGCCGGTCGACCTGCGCGATCACATCGCCGAGCGGCCGGCCGGCGAGCCCGATATCGAGCGTCACATAGCGCTCGCCGTCGCGCCGGTCGATCTGCGCGGGCTCGCTGTCTTCCGTCAGACGCGCGACGCTCGACAGCGGCACGCTGCCGTCGCGGCCCGGCACGAAGAGCCGCGACAACCCATCGTCCGCGCCGGGCGCGCCGGGCGCGCCGGGCGCCGCATGCACGCGAACCGGCACCTGGCGACTCCCGACGTCGAGCCGCGGCAGACGCTCGGGCGCGTCGCCCATCGTCGCGATCCGCAGCGCGTCGCCCGCGGCCTCGCGCGTGACGCCGAGCGCCGCGGCCCGCGGCCCGTCGATCGCGATGCCGATCGCCGGCCGGCGCGCGCCCGCCGTCGAGCCGACCGCGCCGAGCCCGGGCGCCGCGCGCAGCGCCCGCTCGACGCCGCGCGCGGTCCGCTCGAGCAGAGCGCCGTCGCGGCTCGACAGCACCATCGACGCCACCTTGTCCGTCTGCTTGTCGCCGACCGTGAAGCGCACGCCCGGCACCGCGGCGAAGCGGCGCGCGAGCTCGGCCTCGACCTGCGCCTGCGACCGCGTGCGCGTGCCGGGCGGCGTCAGCGCGACGGTCAGCACGGCCGAATCGGCGGCGCCGCCGCCGGACGCCGAGCCGTCGCCGATCGTCGCGTAGATCGACGCGATTCCCGCGACGCCCGCCGCCGCGCGTCGCGCGGCCTCGACCGCCGCGCGCGTCGCATCGAGATCGCTGCCGGGCGGCGCCCGCACGCCGACGACGATCTCGGCGCGATCCTGCGCCGGCAGAAAGGCCTTCGGCAGCGACGCAAGCGCGGCGACCGACGCGCAGACGAACGCCGCGCCGAAGAACAGGCACCGCCATGGCCGCGCGACGCACCAACGCACGCACGCGAGATAGCCGCGCATCGTCCGGCTCTCGCCGCGCGGCGGCGGCGCGCGGCGCAGGCAATATGCGGACATCATCGGCGTGAGCAGACGCGCGACGACGAGCGACGCGAGCACGGCCGCCGCCGCGGTCCAGCCGAACTGCTTGAAATAGCGGCCGATCGCGCCGTTCATGAACGCGGTCGGCAGGAACACCGCGACGAGCGTGAGCGAGGTCGCGATGACGGCCACGCCGATTTCCCGCGCGCCGTCGAGCGCGGCGGCGAACGGCGGCTTGCCGTCGCCGAGGTGACGCGCGATGTTCTCGACCTCGACGATCGCGTCGTCGACGAGCACGCCGATCACGAGGATCAGCGCGAGCATCGTCAGCTGGTTCAGCGAGAAGCCGAGCCACGCCATCGCGAGGAACGCGGGCAGGATCGACAGCGGCAATGCCGACGCCGACACGAGCGTCGCGCGCCAGTCGCGCAGGAACAGCCACACGATCAAGACGGCGAGCACGCAGCCCTCGTACAGCGCGGACATCGCGCCGTCGAACACGCGCTGGATCGGCGCGACGTAGTCCGCGACGCCGCGCACGTCGATGCCGGGATGCGCGCGCCGCAGCGTCTCGATCGCGTCGCGCACGCCCTGCGCGACGCGAACCTCGTCCGCGCCCGGCGCCTGCATCACCTGCACGCCGACGACGGGCCGCCCGTCGAGCAGCGCGATCTGCTTCGGCGGCGCGAACGCGTCGTCGATCGCGGCGATGTCGGCGAGCGTCACGCGCCGGCCGTCGCCGAGCGACAGATCGAGCGCGCCGAGTTCCGCGACGCTCGTCTGCGCGTTCTCCATCCGCACCGACTGCGCGCGGCCGCCGACGTCGATGCGCGCGGCCGGCGTGTCCGCGAGCCGCGCGCGCACCTGCTGCGCGACGTCGCCCGCGTCGATGCGCAGCGCCTGCAGCGCGACCGGATTCAACGCGACATCGATCTGCCGGTCCACGCCGCCTTGCCGCTCGACCCGCGCGACGCCCGGCACCGCGAGCAGCGCCTTGCTGAGCGTCGAATCGACGAACCACGACAGATCGACGGGATCGAGCCGGGCGGACGACGCCGCGTAGGTCAGCAGCACGCGCTCGATGCGCTCCTGCGCGACGACGGGCTCCGGCATGTCCGGCGGCAGGCTGCCGCGCAGACGGCCGACGGCCGCGCGCACGCGTTCGAGCGCGTCGCGCGGGTCGGCCTCGAGCGCGAACTGGATCGTCGTATGCGAGCGGCCGTCGGTCACGCGCGACAGCACGCGCCGCGCCGCGCCGATCCCGGCGACGCCCTGCTCGATCGGCCGCGTGATCTCGCGCTCGACCTGCGACGGCGTCGCTCCCGGCAGGCTCGCGTCGATGGTGACGACGGGCGCGTCGACGCTCGGCAGCTCGGCGACGGGCAACGCGCGAAATCCGACCGCGCCGCCGACGCACAGCAGCGCGAACAGCAGAATCGTCGGCAGCGGCCGGCGGATCGACCACGCGAGGAAGTTCACGGACGGCCCCCGTTCGGCGCGACGCGCGCGGGCGCGTCCGCCGGGCCGGCCGTGGCGACGATCGTCACCGTGTCGCCGTCGTCGAGGAGCCCCGCGCCGGACGCGACGACGCGCTCGCCCGCGCGCAGCCCGGCGAGCACCTCGACGCGCCGGCCCTGCGCCCTGCCACGCACGAGCTTCACGGGATGCACGCGATCGTGCGCGTCGATCGTCCACGCGTAATGGAAGCCGTCGCGCGCGAGCACCGCCGAATCGGGCAGCGTGAGCGCGCGCGTGCGTCCCGTCACGATCGCGCCCGACACGAAACTGCCCGCCCGCAGCCCCGAATCGGCCGGCAGGTCGACGTAGACGATGCCCGTCAGCGTCGTCTTGTCGAGCACGGGCGACACCTGCCGCACGGTGCCGAGCGTCGTGCCGCCGTCGGCGCGCACGATCTCGGCCGGCTGCCCCGGGCGGATCGCGGCGAGCGCGCCCGCGCCCATCTGCGCACGCCATTCGAGGCGGCCGCCGCGGATCAGCTTGAACAGCGTCGCGCCGGCGGCGGGCGCCGCGCCTTCGATCGCGGCGCGGCTCGCGATGACGCCGTCGTCCGGCGCGCGCACGACCGCCTGGCGCAGTTGCAGCTCGACGCCCGCGAGACGCGCCCGCGCGCTCGCGAGCTGCGCGACGCCCACCGTCGCCTGCGTCTGCGTCTTGATCAGCTCCTGCCGGCTGATCGAGCCCGTCGCGTCGAGCGTCTTCGCGCCCTCGAGCTGCGCGCTCGCCTGCGCGAGCCTCGCTTTCGCCTCGGCGACGCCCGCCTGCGCCTCGGCGCGCTTCACCGCGAGGCCGGCCGTATCGAAACGCGCGAGCGCCTGCCCCTTGCGAACCCGGTCGCCGACGTGCGCGCTCACGTCCGCGAGCGGCAGGTCGCCGGGCGCCGTCAACTCGATCTCCTCGAACGCGGCGACGCTGCCGCTCGCATGCTCGCGCGTCTCCCAATCCCGCAGCTCGGGCGTGACGACGGTCACGCCGAGCGCGGCCGGCTCGCTCGCCGCGTTCTCGACCGGGTTCGTGGGCCGATGCTCGGGATGATCCGCGGTCTGAATCGCGGTCTGATCCCCGGTCCGATTCGCGACCGGATGCGCCTCCGACTGCCGCGACGGCCCGCAGCCGCCCGCGAGCGCCGCCATTGCCGCGGCGAGCGCCGCGACGAACCCGACGACGGACGATGCGCGCGCGCCCCTCATCGCGTCACCGTGCCGGATGCGCGCGCATCGCGCACGTCCGCCTGCCGCCAGCCGCCGCCGACCGCGCGATACAGCGCGATCCACGCCTGCGCGCGTTCGAGCCGCGCGGACGCGACCGACTGGCGGCTCGTCACGTATTGCCGGCGCGCCGTCTCGACTTCGAGCACGTCGCTCGCGCCCGCGCGAAACCGCCGCTCGACGGTCTGCGCATAGCGCCCGTAATTCTCCTGCGCGACGAGCGCGGCCCGTTGCCGCCCGAGCGACGCATCGATTCTCGCCAACGCGTTTTCGACTTCCATCACCGCCTGCCTGACCTTTCGTTTGTAGTTCGCGAGCGCTTCGTCGTAGCGGCCGCGCGCGCCCTCGACGCGCGCGGCGCCGCTGCCGCCGTCGAAGAGCGGCACGCTGAGCGACGGGCCGAACGACCACGGCCGCAGCGTCAGCGCCTGTCCCGTGACCCGGTACCGGTCGATTTCGATCGATCCGCCGAGCGACAGCGAAGGCAGGCGCGCCGCGATCGCCTCGCCGATCTCCGCGCTCGCCGCGGCGAGCGCACGCTCCGACGAGCGCACGTCGGGACGCTGTTCGATCGCGCGCGCCGGCAGCGCGTCGATCGCGCCGTCGCGCGGCTCCGGCACCGTCGCGCGGCCGGCCGCGAGCCGCGCGTCGAGCTCGCCTCTCGGCAAGCCGGTCAGCGCGACGAGCGCGTTGCGGTCCGCCTCGCATTCGGCGCGCTGGCGCTCGAGCACGTCGTCGCCCTCCGCGATCGACGCCTTCGGCAGCGCCGCGTCGGACGGCGACAGAAAGCCCGCCGCGACGCGCCGCCGCGTCACCGCGTCGGTCGCGATCCGCGAGCGCTGTTCGTCCTCCTGCGCGTCGACGAGCGACTCGCACGCGCGCGTGCGGAAATACGCGTCGGCCACGTCGGCCGCGACGCTCACGCGCGCGTCGTGCCAATCGGCGACGCTCGCGTCGATGCGCGCGTCGCCGGCCTGCATCCTGCGCCGCGTCTTGCCGAACAGATCGATTTCCCACGATGCCTGCAGTCCGCCGCGCGTCGTGTCGAGCTCGCCGCTCTCGATCGACGTCGAATGGCTCACGTCGCTCGACGTCACCGCCTGCGTGTTCGCGTTCGACCGGTTGAACGACGCGACGCCGTCGAGCTTCGGCAGCAGGCCCGCGCCGCTCGTCGCGCGGCTCGCCCGCGCCTGCCTCATGCGCGCGACGGCCGCGTCGATCGTCGGGCTGTCGGCCTGCGCGGCGTCGATCAGCGACGACAGCGCCGGATCGTCGAACTGACGCCACCAGCGGGCGAGCTCGACGACGCTGCCGCCATGCGGCAACGTCGCGTGCCATGCGTCGGGGATCTTCAGCGACGACGCGTCCGGCGGCCGGTACGACGGCCCGACCATGCAGCCCGTCAACGCGCAGAGCAGCGCGCCCGACATCGCAAGTGCGCGCCACCGCGTTTGCGCGCGCTCGACGCCAGGTACGGACGAATGCGAGGCGCGACGCGCGCTCGCCGCGTGCGACGCGCCCGACGCATCCACTTCGCGCGAGAACGCATGCATGACGCGCCCGTGCGACGGCTGCGCGCCGAATGCGTCCGAACGACGCGCGTCGCGGCTCGACGATCGATGTGACGCCCGCACGCGCTAGGCCGCCCGATCGACGACAACGCGCGCGGCGAAGCCCGCGGCGCGGGCGCGCGACGGCGTCGAACGGCGCGCATGCCCGGCGCACCGCCGGGCGGCGGATCGCGGATCGCGACGCGCAACGCGGCTCCGTGCGCGAACGGCCACGGCGCGGCCGACGCCGCGACGACGCACGCCCGTCCCGCCGCATGCGCGCAGCAACGCGCGACGCATGCGCTCGCTCGCGAGACCGCCGCTTCGTCGCGCGCTCATCCGTCAGCAGGCCTGAGCGTGCGCGTCGACGCGCCGCGACCGGATGAAGCCCGCGAGCGCCGCCGCCGTCGCGCCGCTCGCCAGCGCGCCGAGCTCGAACTCGATGCCGTAGCGCGACTTCAGTTCGACGAACGAGCGGATCAGCGCGAGCGACGTGCCGCCGAACGCGAAGAAGTCGTCGTCCGGCCCGATGCCCTTGAGCCCGAGGCGCTCGCGCCACACGCGCAGCACGGCCGCCAGTTCGTCGGACTGCCCGGCGTCGCCGCCCGCCTGCGCGGCCGGCGTCCACGCGGCCGTCTCCGGCGAGGGCAGCGCGTGCTTGTCGATCTTGCCGTGCGCGGTCAGCGGCAGGCCGGCCAGCACGACGTACGCGGACGGCCGCATGTAGTCGGGCAGGTGCGCGAGCGCGCGCGCCTTCAGGTCCGCGATCGCCGCCTCGCTCCAGCGCGACGCGTCGCGCGACGGCACGACGTACGCGACGATCCGTTGATCGCCGTCGCCGTAATCGTGCCCGCGCACGTGGCACGCGGACAGCCGCGCGCTTTGCATCAGCGCCGCCTCGATTTCGGCGGGCTCGATCCGGAAGCCGCGAATCTTCAGCTGATCGTCGGCACGGCCGACGTACACGTATTCGCCGTCGCCGCCGCGCATCGCGAGGTCGCCCGTCTTGTACGCGCGCACGAGCCCGCCGGTTTGCGGGCAGCGCAACTGCACGAAACGCTCGGCCGTCAGCTCCGGCCGGTTCAGATAGCCGCGCGCGACGCCCGCGCCCTCGACATAGATCTCGCCCGCGACGCCGTCCGCGACGGGCCGTCTGCGCTCGTCGAGCAGATGCAGCCGCAGGTGGGGCAGCGGCACGCCGATCGGGCTCGCGTTCGCGTGCGCGTCGCGCCGCGTGACCCGCTTGAACGACACATGCACGGTCGTTTCCGTGATGCCGTACATGTTGACGAGCGCGGGCTTCGCGTCGCCGTGGCGCTCGATCCACGGCGCGACGAGCGACGGCGGCAGCGCCTCGCCGCCGAAGATCACGTAGCGCAGCGCGAGCGGCTGCGGCGCGCCGCGGTCGACCGCGTCGAGATGGCGAAACGCGGAAGGCGTCTGGTTGACGATCGTCACGCCGGTGCGCGCGAGCCAGCGATGAAACGCGGCCGGCTCGCGCGACACCGGATACGGAACGACCGCGACGTGCGCGCCCGACAGCCACGCGCCCCACACCTCCCACACCGAGAAGTCGAAGCCGATCGAATGGAACAGCGACCACACGTCCGACGCGTCGAATTCGAACCATGCGCGCGATTGCTCGACGAGGCGCAGCACGTTGCGATGCTCGACCATCACGCCCTTCGGCTTGCCCGTCGAGCCGGACGTGTAGATCACGTATGCGAGATCGTCCGGGCCCGACGCGGCATCGGCATGTTCGTCGCCGGCCGGACGCCCGGCCGGCACGGGCCGCAGCGCGTCGACGGCGAGCACGCGCACGCGCGCGTCCCGCAGCTCGGCCGCCGTGTCCGACGTGCAGACGACGATCCCGACGCCGCTGTCCGCGACGATGTGCGCGATGCGCTGGCGCGGGTACGCCGGATCGATCGGCAAGTAGGCGCCGCCCGCCTTCAGGATGCCGAGCAGCGCGACCAGCATGTCGACGCCGCGCGCCATGTACAGGCCGACGAGCGCGCCGCGAACGACGCCCTGCTCGTTCAGCTCGCGCGCGAAGGCAGACGACAGGCGATCGAGCTCGGCATAGGTCAGTCGCCGCGTTTCGTCGGACGCCGCGACGCGATCCGGAAATTCGAGCGCGCGCATCCGGAACGCATGGTGAAGCGAACGGACCTCCGGATGACGACGAACGGGAACGCGACGATCATCTCGAACCGATTCGGAAAGTGGCACCGCGAGCCCTCCTGTCAGCGAACGGCGGATCGCCCGTGCGGGCGATCGCTTCATGCATCGGATGCGCCGATTTAAGCATCGGCGCATCGCGCTGTCTGTCGCAGAAATCTGGGACATTCGGCGCGCGCCGCACCGGATGCGTCAAAAATGCGCGCCGGCGATTCGGCCGGTTGTCCCGGCTATCCGTTACAGACGCATCCGCGACCGGGTGTTTAAATCACGCCGGCAGCCTTGCGCGCGCGAGCGCCGGTCCAACGTCACCAGGAATCCCCTCATGGAGTTCTACAGACTGTTTGCGCATGTCGGCGAAGCCATCTCGAGCAGCGGAAGCCGGCGCTTTCCGCGAATGATGTACAGCTTGATCTTCGCGGCGCTCCCGGTCGACGAGATCCGCATTTCGGAATTCGCGGTCGACGAAGCGCCGAACGGCGAACTCAGGGTGCGCAGCATCGGCACGGTCGGCGCGGCGATCGCGCAGTCCGGCGCGACGGCCGCCGCGATCGAGCCGCACGCGTCGCGGCCGTCCGCGAGCGGACGCCATCTGCACGTCGACGACACGCTCGCGTGTCACGGCCAGGTCCACGCGCTGCTCGATCGCTTCGTCCGCGCGCACGCGCCGATCGCGCCGCCCTGTCCGCAGTTTCACCTCGCGACCCGCAAGCGGGGCCGCTACTATCTGATCTCGCTGTATCGCGCGAGCCCGTTCGACGATTTTTCGCCGCAGGAGCGGACCTTCCTGAAAGACTTCGCTCACGTGCTGTTCCCGATCGTCGAGAGCCACGTCGCGGCGCTCGATTCGGACGCGCCGCTCGCGCGCCGCGACACCGCCGCGCCGTCGCCGGCGCCGACGCAAACCGGCCGGGAGCGCCTGCAGCGACGCTTCGCCGAGCGCCTGCTGCAAACCGGCGTGAAGCTCTCGGCGCGGGAGATCGAGGCGTGCACGGCGCTGCTCGCCGGCGACACCGTGCCCGCGATCGCGGATCGGTTCTCGCTGCGCGAAAGCACTGTCGAGACCTATCTGAAGCGCGCGGCGATCAAGCTCGGCGTCGCGGGACGTCATGGTCTCACTCGATGGATGCTCGACGAGCCGGGCGGCGGCGCGATGAGCATGGGCGGCGCGGCCGACGCGGGCGGTGCGCGGCCTGCGCGGCGCGACGGCGCGTCGCCGCGCATCGACGCGTGAGCGTGGGCGTCCGAGCGGGCCGGCGCGCGTCGGCGCGTCGCGGTCACCGCAGGCTCGAGAAGAACCGCAGCGCGAGCGACGTCGACGCGGCCGGCGCGCGGAACAGCCTCGCATGGCTGCCGCCCGCTTCCACTTCGAGCCGCGCGCCGGGCACCCGGCCGGCGACGAACACGGAGCCGCCGCAATGCGTGACGTCGTCGTCGTCGCCCGCGACGACGAGCGTCGGCACGCTCACCCGCGATAGCGACGACAGCACGTCGGCCTTGTTGAGCGCGTCGCTCAGCTTCGCATACCGATACATCAGCTCCGCGTTCGCATACGGATAGAGCGCCGCATGCGCGATCTCCGCGGGAACCGTGACGAGCGTCGATCGATCGGCGAACATCCGCTGCAGATCCCGCGCGGCGTCGCGCCCCTGCGCCGCCGCCTCCATCAGCCACGCATAGTTCTGCTGATGCTTCGTGCGCAGCGCGTCGTCCGACAGGTTGTAGTCGCCATACCAGAGGCTCAGCGACGTCGTCCGCTCGCGCCGCGCGACCGCCGCCCGCAGCGCGACGACAGCGCCGCCGCAGATGCCCATCACGTGCGCCCTTTCGACGCCGAAGCGATCCATCACCGCGAACAGATCGTCGACCTGCGCATCGACGTCGGACGAGACCCGGTCGAACGCGTCGCACGCGCCGAACATCGCACGTGTCTCCCACGTCAGCACGAAATGGCGCTCGGCGAGCGCGTCGAGCCATCGCAGACAGAGATCGAGCGGCATTCCGCACGGCAGCGCGAGCGCGACCGCAGGCCGGTCGCGTCGGCCCGAAGCATAGGCGGACAACGACACGCCCGCTTCGCGCGGAAGCGGTACCCGCTCGACGCCTGCCGGCAGCGCATGGAAGTCGAAGCGCTCCGCTTCGCGCCGCGCGCGGTCCGCATCGTCCGGCGTCCGGAAACGATCGTATCGGTAATCGAATGCCGCGCTGATTCGCCGGCTCATGAGCAATTCGAACGACGACAGTTGCGCCGCCCCGTCCGGCGCGAAGCGTGCGTCGGTCACGCCGATGCGCGCGAACGCGACGGCGACGAGCCGCTGCGCGTCGATCGCATCGGATGCCGAACGAAGCTCGCACGCGTCGTCGAAGAGGCACAGACGGACGGGCCCGGGCAGGCTCGCGGCGAGATGACGGAACGCGCCGATCGTGCGAAGCACGCGCAAGTCGATCGTAGAGTCGTCCGGCACTGCGGCATTCGATTCGTGCATGAAGGGATTCCCGGCGGTAAGTGGCGGAAACGTGCCGCGGCGCGGCGCAACGCGGCGCAGGCGGGGACGGCGGGTGCGCCTGCCGATCCGCGCGACGCGTCGATTGAAGCACCCGTGCGATGGGATGTCTGCAATGGGAAGCCGGGACAGGCACTGTCGGTACTGTCGGCGTTGTCGGTGCTGTCGGCGTTGTCGGTGCTGTCGGCGTTGTCGGCGTTGTCGGCGTTGTCGGCGTTGTCGGCGTTGTCGGCGTTGTCGGCGTTGTCGGTGCTGTCGGTGCTGTCGGCGTTGTCGGCGCTATTGGCGTTGCCCTGACCATCGGCGTCGGCGGACACGCGGCCGCGATGCGATCCGGCGCGCGCGTCGACGTGGTCCGCACGTTTGCGACGGAGCCGTCCGTCAGGCCGCCGAAGCGCACGGCGCGCAATCGTCGATCATCCATCTCGTCAGGCCGTGCCGCCCGCTGATGCCGAGCTTGACCGCCGCGCGCTTGATGTACGTCTCGACCGTGCTCTCCTTCACGCCGAGCTCGCCGGACATCTCGCGCAGCGTCTTGCCGGCGAGCAACCCCAGGCACACCTCGCTTTCACGCGCCGACAGCGCGACCGCCGCGCGCTCGAGCCGCGACTCGAACTCACGCCGCAGCGCATCGAGCCCCGATGCGTTCGCCGCCGGATCGCGGCACGGCACGCGTTCGTGCGCGCCGTGCCGCCGCGCCGCCGCGTGCCACTCGACGAGCGGCAACAGCGTATCCGCGAAGTTCTTGAGGAACGACATCTCCTGCAGCGAGAAGTCGCGATGCGAAAACGTGCGATGCAACGAGATCACGTAGCGGCGATTCGCCTTGCACGACACGAGATGGCACTGGAATCCCGCGCCCGTCCCGCGAAGCGGCACGGCGTCGTTGCCGTCGCCGTCGCCGCGACGCGCGGGCGGATTGATGTGAATCAGTTGCCGATCGCAGGCGGTCAATATCCGGTTCAATAGCGGATGCCCGGCGCAAGCGCGTTCGCCGGGCGCCGCGGGCAGCGCGATCGGCGCGTCGTCGCGGGGCGCACCGAACGCACCGAGCGACTGCACGCGGACGACCTTGCCCGCCGGCTCGTTGAACGTCCATTCGGTGATCTTCGTGATGCCGAGCGGAATCGACTCGGCCAGCAACGCGTGCATGTCGGATGCGAACCGCTCGCTTCCCGCGCTCGAAATCACTTTTCCGAGCTTCGCGAAGATCTCGACCATCTGACTCTCCTTGTTTGCGTGCTTGTCGGCAGCGGCGCGCCGTCCCGACGCGCAGGCGACGCGGATTGGGCCGCGCGCGCTCCGTCGCGCGCGCGACGCCCCGCCCATCGTCGTTTTGCGCCGATGCGTTCGACGAACGCGCTTCCGTTTCAGTCCGGCACGGCACCGAACGCATGCGGGGCCGCGGGCGCGGCGACAGCGACGGCGTCGTCGCGCACCGCGCGCTGCCACCATTGCGCGAACTGGCCGACATGCGGCGGCCGCAGCATCGTGTAGTGATTGCCGGGACAGCGCCATACGGTCATCCGCGGCATAAAGCCACGCCAGCCGGACAGCGCGTCGTCGGACGCGAGACGACGGCCGGCGTCGTCGCAGCCGGCGGCGAGCACGAGCGTCGCACGCCCCGTGTAGACGGCGGACGGACGGTATGCGGTGCGCAACGCCGTCCCATACGTGCGCACGATGCCCCGCAGATCGTGCGGCCCCGAACCGCGGCGGATGATGCGCGCGTCGACCATGCCGCGATGGAGCATCGCCCATTGCGCGGATCGGGGCGCGTCAAGCAGCGCATCGCGCTCGATGCCGAGCGATCGGCCGGTCGCCGCCTCCAGCGCACGCACGAGATTCCAGACGACGCGCTCGAACGTGTACGACTGGCCAAGCCTGCCGTCCGACGCCGGCGCCTCGGTATCGACCACCGTCAGCGATGCTGGCGAGCGGCCGCTCGCCTGCAGCCGGCATGCGATCTCCATCGCCACCCATCCGCCGAACGAATGGCCGATCAGATGCACGGGCTCGCGCGCGTCGGCCGCGAGCCGCTCGACGACCGGCAGGTAGGCCCGCGCCGCCGCCTCGACGCTCGCATGCGGCGCGAGCACGCCGTCGAGGCCCCGCGGCTGCAGACCGTGAATCGGCCAGCCCGGCTCCACCGCGCTCGCGAACGGCACGAACGTCGCGACGTTGTCGCCCGCGCCCGGAATCAGCACGACGGGCGCGCGGCCTGACGTCCCGCGCTGAATCGGCATATGCGGGTGATAGTCCGCCTCCGGCGAGCGCCGCTTCGGGTCGCGCGCGCCGTCGGCCGCCGTGCGCCGCGCGTCCTGTAGCGCACGCGCGATTGCTCGGCCGATCGCCTGCGCGACGTCGCCCGCCGTCGGCGCGAACTGCGCCTGCGCCGGCACGTCGACGAAGCGGATCTCGCCTTGCTGCAGCCGCGCCGTCCAGCCGTCGGCGCGATCGCGCGGCGCGGCGAAGGCCGCGTCGGGACTGCGCAACTCGAACACGTGGACGGGCAGCGACAGCGGAAACGGCTCGTAGTGCGCGAGCGCGTGATCGAGCGCCGTCCAGCGCTCGAGCCATTGCAGCAATTGCGCATCGGTCAGGTCGCGCAACGCGGGCGGCAGCAATCCCGCTGCGCGGCACCGGGACGCGATCTCGTCGAAACCGAGCGTCGCCGACGCGCCGGCGAGCGCGTTGCGCATATCGCGCGCATCGGGCGAGCACATGCGGGCCGCCCGGCCGTCGCCGTCGCCGTCGAACAGCCGCAGCCATTCGGCGTTGCGCATGTCGCGCGGCCGGCCGGTGCCGCAGCCGCTGCGGATCAGTTCGGCGAGACGCGCGCCAGGCGCCGCATCGACGCCGCGAGCGAGCCGGGCGGCCGCCTCCGCCGTCAGCAACGGCGCATCGACGAGGCCGAGAAATTCGACGGCCTCGTCCCGCCCCGTCAGCTGAACCGCGACTTCGTACGCAAGAATGCCGCCGGACGACCAGCCGGCGAGCCGGTACGGCCCGTGCGGCTGGAGCGTGACGATTCGCTCGAGCAGGCGCGCGGCAAGCCGCTCGACGGTCGGCGGCGCGTCGTGCGACGGCTCGCCGTCCAATTCGCACACGCGCCAGTCCGCGCCGAGATGCTCGGCGCCGCGCCGCGCGCCGTCGGACAAGCGAGCGTATCCGGCAATCCAGAACACGCTGCACGCGTGCGATCGATCCTCGGGGGCGGCGACGGCCGTCCCGTCGCCGACGGTCGAAAGGCTCGATGACAAGCATGAAGCAGGCACGCTGTTCCCTCCTTGATCGACGCGCCATGCGGGCGGCGTCGACTTGATTGATCGATCGTTACTGGCGAATGCTGCGCAAGGCCGACGAGACGATTCCGTTCGTCGAGCTTTGCTGAACGAAGTCCGGCCATTGCCGGACTCGATGAAGACTTGGATCGGGAAATGCGGGAAATCCCCGTACTCCCAGCACTTTCGGCGAATCAAACGGAGCGGAATTATCGAAAAACAGCACCACTCGACGCGTTAAATTCAATCCAGGAATACTCTGCCCACACATGATAACGACGAACGAGGACATTTGCATCTGGAAAACAACGCCTACTCAACCCTCTAAACAATGCGCCGTACCAAATCCGACGAATCGGGTAATCCATCGATCCGATCATCGATACGACTGGTAAATTCTCCATTGATATCCAATGGAATTCGGTAATATTCAGCCATGCGCCACGTGCACGATCCTATCCTCGCCAGCGTGCCTCACGCTACCGCCGAAGCAGCCGACTCGCTTGTCACAAGGCGGTCACCGATCAACCTCCGATCATCGGTCGTCGGTCGATTGTTTCGACTCGTTCAACGATCGAATTGTGCGATCGACAAATGCCGGCGTTATTCCCCGACACATTCCAAACAATAATTTTCAATTTATTTTTATTTCCATGATTGATTTTTAAATATGCATTCCGAGCGAATTTAACCAGGCAACGGACCTGCCATCATCTCATGAATTAATTGATTAATTGTTGATATTTATCGAGAAATGCATTTCCTTCTGCTGAATATGCATAAATTCAATAATCGACGCTCGCCACAAAATCACCCCATGGAAATAGCGATCGAGGAAGGAATTTTCGGAAACTGTGAGCGCGGCGCTGAAAATCGCACCCCGAATGATCGGCGCGCGCTTTTTCGCAACGGGTTGTCGCGACGAAGCGCGGGTCGCGATTGCTCAGGCGGCCGGCAACGGATCGCCCTGGCATTTTGCGCAAGCGCTTGTCGGCATCAGGAAAGGACGCGTCGGTGAGTAGCCGGCCGGCGAGATAGGCGGCGTCGGATCGCGCTTCCGTCGCCGCCTCTCAAAGCAAGGCGATCGCAAACGATGGAAGCGCGGCAATGCCGAATGTGTCGGCCCGCCCATGGCGAGACTGGACGTCGTGAACGACGGACTCGGGTGACGACGTCGCCATCGATTCGCAGCACGGTGACGCCAACGATAAAGTCAAAGGGACCCGGCCCGCTTCCTCGGCGTCTCCGTGGCATCCACGGAACTTGATAAGGCCAGGGCCATCTCCTGGGAGGCACGGCGGCCTACGCGTCCTGTGGTGGTATCAGCGACAACCCTTGAGCCTGCAGCGCAACTGGCGGAGCGCTTGGTCGTCCCTGCCGAGGACGATTCGGCCTTTAACGTCGAGGCTGCCGCCAAGCTGGGCTCGAACCTCGAGATCCGCGTCTCCGATGAAAACGAGCGTTGGTCTGCGTATCGGGAGCGCGACGACCAAACGCTGAAGGCTATCCGCGAGCTGGATACGTATGCGACGGAATTCGGCAACGGAAAACTTGGACGGGCACGAGCCGACAAGGTGGCCCTCGAAGAAGACGCTGCCGCGGCGACAGCACGCGCGGAGTCCCTCGAATCGCTCTCGCTTGAGTGGGATGAGAAGGCTCAAGGGCTCGAGCTGCAAACCCAAGCCGCCGATGCGAGAGGCCAGGCTGCACTTCTGTCTTCCTCAGCAGTTCGCACGTTCCAGAACGAACACGAAGCCGGCCATGCGGAGCGCGTCCGCCGACTGGCGGACGTAGCGCAAGGCATCACCGCAGCACAGGAGAGCAAGTCCGCAGCCGATGAGGGCCTTGAGCGACTGCAGGGTGAACGCGACCGCGACCACGGTTTGCGCGTGAGCATTGACCATGAACTCAAGGTTGCGGGCGAAGAGCGTGCGGGCGTTGCTCACTACGACAAGGACTAACCGGCTCACGAACAGCTGTTGCAGAACCCGCGACCGGTAGAGACGTTGCGCCGCATCTACAGCGATGCAGAAGCGGCCTATCTGGCCGAAGAACGGAAGCGACTGGGGCTGTTGGCGCATAAGCTGGAAGATGCTCGAAAGCGCCGCGAGGACAAGGCCAAGGAGTTCACGCGCGAATACAAGGGTGTTCAGATGGCGGACCTTGCCCCCTTCCTGGACGTGAACCATGAAGATGCGTTGGCCAACGTCGAGACCGCGCTGGAGGCGGCCAAGCCAGAGCAGGTGAACGCCGCTTCAAATCCGCAGGTCGTGAACGGCGAGTCAAGAAAGTGGTTGGACTCAAACAAGACGAACCTCGGCCCCGCGGTACCTGCTCACGAGGCTTTGGATCTGGATGCTCTGGCCGCTCTCATGGCTGAGGCCGAGAACCGCGCGAACGCGGCGTTGGAACGGATGCGTGCGGCCAACGAAGCCGCGAACCAGGCCGCGGACCGAGCCAATCGGAAGCGCACGGCCGCGGAGGCCGACGGGAAGGATGCCGTCGGCGCCGCTGACGGTATCAAGCAAGCCCATCCGCATGCTGCCCGCACATACCGTCAGAAATACCGTCAAATGACGGTTGCTCGGCCTCCACGCAGGGCGCAGGCGAAGGTTGACAATCTCCCTAGCGATCAAGGACTTACGGACCTGCGCTCGACAATTTAGAATCGGGCATGCGTGATTTATCGACCATCGCAAGCCATTGATTCAAAAAGGAATTTCAAGCCCCTCTATTCCCACTCGATCGTCGCCGGCGGCTTGCCCGACACATCGTACACGACCCGATTGATCCCGCGCACTTCGTTGATGATCCGATTCGACACGCGGCCGAGCAGCGCATACGGCAGATGCGCCCAGTGCGCGGTCATGAAGTCGGTGGTCTGCACGGCGCGCAGCGCCGTCACGTAGTCGTACGTGCGGCCGTCGCCCATCACGCCGACCGACTTCACCGGCAGGAACACCGCGAACGCCTGGCTCGTCAGGTCGTACCAGCTCTTGCCGACCTGCGACGGCTCGCAGAGGCCCGCCGCCGCGTCCTGCTCGGTCGCATGCGTCGCGCGGAGTTCTTCGATGAAGATCGCATCTGCGCGGCGCAGCAGTTCCGCGTAGTCGCGCTTCACTTCGCCGAGGATCCGCACGCCGAGGCCCGGGCCCGGGAACGGATGGCGGTACACCATCTCCGCCGGCAGGCCGAGCGCGACGCCCAGCTCGCGCACCTCGTCCTTGAACAGGTCGCGCAGCGGCTCGAGCAGCTTCAGGCCAAGCGTCTCAGGCAGGCCGCCGACGTTGTGATGGCTCTTGATCGTCGTCGCCTTCTTCGTCTTCGCGCCGCCCGATTCGATCACGTCCGGGTAGATCGTCCCTTGAGCGAGCCATTTCGCGTTCGTCAGCTTCTTCGCCTCGGCCTGGAACACCTCGACGAACTCGCGGCCGATGATCTTGCGCTTGGCCTCCGGGTCGGTGACGCCCGCGAGATGGCCGAGGAACTGCTCGGACGCGTCGACGTGCACGACCTTCGCATGCAGACGGCCTTCGAACATGTCGAGCACCATCTTGCCTTCGTTCAGGCGCAACAGGCCGTGATCGACGAACACGCAGGTCAACTGATCGCCGATCGCGCGGTGGATCAACGCGGCCGCGACGCTCGAATCGACGCCGCCCGACAGGCCGAGAATCACTTCTTCATCGCCGACCTGCTCGCGAATCAGCGCGACCGCTTCTTCGATGTGATCGCGCATGATCCAGTTGGGCGCGGCTCCTGCGATGTCGAGCACGAAGCGCTCGAGCAGCTTGCGGCCCTGCAGCGTGTGCGTGACTTCCGGATGGAACTGAACCGCGTAGTAGCCGCGCGCCTCGTCGGCCATGCCGGCGATCGGGCAGCTCGGCGTCGACGCCATCAGCGCGAAGCCGGGCGGCATCCCGGTGACCTTGTCGCCGTGGCTCATCCACACCTTCAGCATCCCATGGCCTTCCGGCGTCGCGAAATCCTGGATGCCGTCGAGGAGACGCGTGTGGCCCTGCGCGCGCACTTCCGCGTAGCCGAACTCGCGATGGTCGCTCCACTCGACCTTGCCGCCGAGCTGCACGGCCATCGTCTGCATTCCGTAGCAAATGCCGAGCACCGGCACGCCGAGATCCCACACCGCCTGCGGCGCGCGAAGCTGCTGGTCCTCATAGGTGCTCGCGTGGCTGCCGGACAGGATCACGCCCTTCGGCGCGAATTCGCGAACGAAGTCGTCGGTGACGTCGTTCGGGTGGATCTCGCAGTAGACATGCGCTTCACGGACGCGCCGCGCGATCAGTTGGGTGACTTGCGAACCGAAGTCGAGAATCAGGATTTTGTCGTGCATGGCAGCGGACGGGAACAAGAACAATGGAATAACAAAAGCAGCGCCCGAGGCGCTGCATCGAATACGTATCCGGGCGATCGCGCGGCCGCGACGCGCGGCGGCCTGACAGTCGGGAGAGCCGGGCCGCTCACGGTTGCGACGGCGGTCGCGCCGCGTCGCCGACGCCGCTCGTCGCGGCGCCTTCGCGCTCGGCCGGCGCCGCGCTCGTCGCGCCCGCGCCCACCGGCGGCGTCGCGCCTGCGCCCACCGTCGATGCGGCGCTCGCCGCTCCGGTCGCGACGCCTGCGCGCGACACGCTCGGCTCGATCCGCGCGGCGGCGGGCGGCGTCGCGGCCGGCTCCGCGGCGCGCTTCGACGCGACGCGCGCATCGGCTGCCTGCGCCTTCTCGCGCCGCCGCACCACGGCCGCGAGCCGCACGCCGCCGAAACCGATCACGAGCAGCACGGCGCCTGCGGCCACCGACACGAATTGCCCGAACGACGACAGTTGGGGCGAACGGATCGCGATCAGCCAGACGAGCATCACGACGCCCGTCAGCCAGTTCACGTGCCCGACCGCGCGTGCGACGCCCGCGGTCAGACCGCCGTTGAAGGCCGCGTGCATCGACAGCCACGCGAGCCCGAGGAGCGCGATGCCGAACGCCTGCCCGACCATCGCGGGATCGACGGTGACGAGTTGCAGCGCGTCGTACAGCGCTTTCCACGGCGTCAGCACGAACAGGAGGCCGAAGCCGGCAAGCAGTACGGCATCGATGAGGAGAACGGCGCGCAGCAACGGTTTCATCGGCGATCAGTCCACGTGATAGTTGGGGGCTTCCTTCGTGATCTGCACGTCGTGCACGTGCGACTCGCGCATGCCGGCCGCGGTGATCTGGACGAACTCGGCCTTCTCGTGCAGCTCGGCGATCGTCTTGCAGCCGCAGTAGCCCATGCTCGCGCGCACGCCGCCGATCAGCTGGAAGATGATCGCGTTGACCGAGCCCTTGTACGCGACGCGGCCTTCGATGCCTTCCGGCACGAGCTTGTCGATGTTCGCGGAGTTGTCCTGGAAGTAGCGGTCCGCCGCGCCGTCCTTCATCGCGCCGACGGAGCCCATGCCGCGGTACGACTTGTATTGGCGGCCCTGATACAGGAACACGTCGCCCGGCGATTCTTCGGTGCCGGCGAACATGCTGCCCATCATCACGGCGTTCGCGCCGGCGGCGAGCGCCTTCGACACGTCGCCCGAGAAGCGGACGCCGCCGTCGGCGATGCACGGCACGCCCGTGCCGCGCAGCGCGTCCGACACGTTCGCGATCGCGCTGATCTGCGGCACGCCGACGCCCGCGACGATCCGCGTCGTGCAGATCGAGCCCGGGCCGATGCCGACCTTCACCGCGTCCGCGCCGTATTCGACGAGCGCCTTCGCGGCGGATGCCGTCGCGATGTTGCCGCCGATCACCTCGACCTTCGGGAAGTTCTGCTTGACCCAGCGCACGCGCTCGAGCACGCCCTTGCTGTGGCCGTGCGCGGTATCGACGACGATCACGTCGACGCCCGCCTGCACGAGCAGTTCGACGCGCTCCTCGTTGTCCGGACCGACGCCGACCGCCGCGCCGACGCGCAGCTTGCCGTGTTCGTCCTTGCACGCTGCCGGGTGCTCGGTCTGCTTCGTGATGTCCTTGACCGTCATCAGGCCGCGCAGCTCGAACGCGTCGTTGACGACGAGCACGCGCTCGAGACGGTGGCTGTGCATGAGCGCCTTCGCGTCCGCGAGCGGCGTGCCTTCGGCCACCGTCACGAGACGCTCGCGCGGCGTCATGATCGACTTGACCGGCTCGTCGAGGCGGGTTTCGAAGCGCAGGTCGCGGTTCGTCACGATGCCGACGAGCTTCGGCCCCTCGACGACCGGGAAGCCCGAGATACCGTGCTGGCGCGACAGCGCGATCACGTCGCGCACCTTCATGCTCGGCGGAACCGTGATCGGATCGCGCACGACGCCGGATTCGAAGCGCTTGACCTTCGCGACTTCACGGGCCTGCTCGACGGGGGTGAGATTCTTGTGGACGATGCCGACGCCGCCTTGCTGCGCCATCGCGATCGCGAGGCGACCTTCGGTGACCGTGTCCATCGCGGCGGACACGAGCGGCATGTTCAGGGAGATGTTGCGGGTCAGCTGGGTCTTGAGGCTGGTGTCGCGCGGCAGAACGTCGGAGAACGCCGGGACGAGGAGCACGTCATCGAACGTGAGTGCTTTTTGGATCAGACGCATGGCAAATCCTATAGGCGCAAAAGCGAATTATACGCGAAGCTCGGCTAATTTTCACAACACGAACAACGGCTTAGGCGTTGTCGGGCAATTGGGGCCCCGAATCGTTCGGATCCCGGTTCGAGTCGTTTTCGATCCGGTTTCGTTTCGCGCGGGCGCGCGTCCGTTCGCGCGGGGCCCGGCCGCGCGGGGACGGCGGGACGCGGCGGCGCGCGCGAAGCGGCGCGACAGCCCGTCCCGGCGGGCGGGCGCGCGTCCTCGCGCCGCCGCTGCCGGGCGCTCGCCAGGCCGTCGTCCGGCCCGGCGGTCCTGCAGCCTTCGCAGCCCCTGCCGACTCCAGAGCCTCGAGCGCATCTGCCCCGTCGGCAACGCGCCGGGCGAGCGCCCTGCCCGCCCTTGCCCGGCGCCGCCCGCATCGCATGCGGCGTCATCCGATCCCGACCGCTCGCGCAATCAGGATCATCCCCGCCCCGACAATGACGCCCCCGACGGCTCGCGCGGCGCGCTCGCCGGCCGGCGCAAGACGTTCGACGGCGATGGCGGCCGTCACGGCGGCCATCGCACGCAAATCCATGATCCCGATGACGAGCAGGCTCGCGGTGAGGCCCGCGCTGTTGCAACAGCAGTGCAAACCGAAACGCGCGCCTTGTCGCCAAGCTGCGCCGGCGCTCCCGGGCAGCGCGCCGAAGCACCCCGGCGCCGCGCGGCAACACGCCAGACGGCGCGCCTTCCACGCAGTGAACTGAAGCGCGCCGGCGCTCAGCACGACCGCACCGGCCGCGACCGGGACGGCGCGCGAAAGCGCCGGCGCGCGCATCACGACCGCCGCCAGCGCGGCGCCGACCGCGTAGACGACGATGCCGGCCGCGGCCCACACGAAGGAATACCCGGCCGCGACCGACGCGGCCCGCGGCCAGGCGCGCGCTTCGCGCATCCAGCCGGCCGCCCGTGCGCTGCGCCACAGCATCGGCGCGAACGACGGCAGCATCATTGCCGTCATCATCGCGATCCACATGCCGACGAACGACGCCGACGCGCCCGCCCACGTCCGCCCGCACGTCCGCGTCCAGATCGTCGACATCGCCCAGCCGCCCGGCATCGGCATCTCGCCCATCGCGGGCATCGACGCGAGCCATGCGACCGCCGCCGCGACACCGGCCGCGAAGACGGGCGCCAACGCGCCCCCAACGGCTCGCCGCGCAGCGCGCGCGGAAATCGCGCGCGGCAACATCCCGCGCCGGGGGTCGCGCCGGCGCGGACCGCGCGCGGGCTCAGCGCTCGCCGTACTCGTCATGGCGGCGCCACCAGACACCCGTTTCGTTGCGCCCCTTCGGCGCGCGATCGAGCCACTGATACATGCCCCAGAGACCGTCGAGCCCGCGCGCGTACGTCGAATACGTGTGGTAGACGACGCCGTCCTCGAGCACGAACGCGCTCATGCCCGGCCGATCGCGCGTGTACGTGCGCGCGTCGGTCCCGCAGGTGGCGGCGAACTCGGCGACGGGCGCGGGCGCGGGCGTCGTGTCCATCGCATGGCCGCCGCGCCGGTAGTTGTATTCGACGCTCCCGTCGCGCTGCTGCGCGTCGGTGAACGACACGTTGAAGTCGTAGTTGAAATCGCTGTCGAGCGACGATGCCCACGGAAACGTCCATCCCATGCGCTTCCTGTATGTCTGCAGCTTCGCGAGCGGCGCGCGCGACACCGCCGACAGCGTGACGTCGTGATGCGCGAGATGAACGACGAAGCCGTCGAAGCCGTCCGCGATCGCCGAGCACGACGGGCATCCCGCCGTGTAGTCGGGTCCGAACATGAAGTGGTAGACGAGCAGTTGCGAGCGGCCGCGGAAAAGGTCCGCCAGCGACGCGCCTCCTTCGTCCGTCTCGAATCGATACGTCTTGTCGACGCGCACCCAAGGCAGCGCCTGACGCTGCCGCGCGAGCTCGTCGCCGCGCCGCGTGTGCGCTTTCTCCGCATCGAGCAGTTCGAGCCGCGCGGCGAGCCATTCTTCGCGCGTCCCGGTCATGTGTGTCGCCATCGCTCGTCCCTCCTTTCCGTGTCGCGCGCCGGCCGCTCGATCTCCGATCCGGCGCGCGGGTTGCGTGATCGTGGTGGTAGATTAGTGCCGGGTTTCGAACGGTGGGAGTGACAAGTGTGGCGGGATTCCGATGGACTCGCTGATCACGGCCGCGGCGCGCGCGCTCGCGGCGGGTGATCCGCTCGGCGCGCTGAACCGGGTCGCGCTGCGCGACGACGCACCCGCGCTCGCGCTGCGCGGCATCGCGATGGCGCAGCTCGGCGATTTCGTCCGCGCGAAGGCGCTCGTGAGGAGCGCCGCGCGCGCGTTCGGCGCGAAGCAAGCCGTCGCCCGCGCGCGATGCGTCGTCGCCGAGGCCGAGATCGCGCTCGCGTCGCGCGAGCTCGGCTGGCCCGCGAAGGCGCTCGACGCCGCGCGCATGACGCTCGAAGCGCACGGCGACCGCATCAACGCCGCGCATGCGCGATATCTCGAAGTGCGGCGCCTGCTGCTGATCGGCCGTCTCGACGAAGCCGAGCGCTCGCTCGCCGCGCTCGACCCCGCCGCGCTCCCGCCCGCATTGCAAGCCGCGCACGAGCTGATCGTCGCGGGAATCGCGCTGCGGCGCCTGCGGACGCCGACCGCGCGCGCGTCGCTCGCGCGTGCCGAACGCGCCGCGCGCGCGGCCGGCATCCCCGCGCTGACGGCCGAAGTCGAGCACGCGTCCCGCATCCTCGACACGCCTGCGGCGCGCCTGATTGCGCGCGGCGAAGAACGACTGCTGCGGCTCGACGACGTCGAAGCGTGGCGCGCGTCGGAATCGCTCGTCGTCGATGCGTGCCGCCACGTCGTGCGCGACGCGCGCACGACGGTCTCGCTCGCGAGGCGCCCGGTGCTGTTCGCCCTCGCGCGCACGCTTGGCGAAGCGTGGCCGGACGACGCGCCGCGCGACGCGCTCGTCGCGCGCGCGTTTCGCGCGAAGCATGCCGACGAATCGCATCGCGCGCGCCTGCGCGTCGAAATCGGGCGGCTGCGCGCGATGCTCGGAACGCTTGTCGAGATCCACGCGACGAAGCGCGGTTTCGCGCTGACGCCGCGCCGCGCGCGCGACGTGGCCGTGCTCGCGCGCCCGGTCGAAGACGCGCATGCGGCGGTGCTCGCCCTCCTCGCCGACGGCGAGTCGTGGTCGAGCTCGGCGCTGGCGCTCGCGCTCGGCGCGAGCCAGCGCACCGTGCAGCGCTCGCTCGACGCGCTCGCGACCGCGGGCAAGGCGCAGTCGTTCGGTCGCGGGCGCGCGCGGCGCTGGACGACCCCGCCCGTCCCCGGATTCGCGACAACCTTGTTACTCCCGGCCCCGCTGCCGGGCGATTAGGATGGCGCCATCGAGCGACCGGGAGGCAAAGACATGAAACGAACCGCAGCCGAGATCATTCAGGAATACGGCCCGTTTCCGGGCGTCGACGGCGTGCACGGCGTCACGTACGACGGCCGGCAAGTGTGGTTCGCGTCGGGCGACAAGCTGAACGCGCTCGATCCGGCGAGCGGGGCGACGCTGCGGTCGATCGACGTCGCCGCGCATGCGGGAACCGCCTATGACGGCCGGCACCTGTACCAGATCGCCGAGAACCGCATCCACAAGATCGATCCGGACACGGGCCGCGTGCTGGCAACCATCCCGGCGCCCGGCGGCGGCGCGGACTCCGGGCTCGCGTGGGCCGAGGGCACGCTGTGGGTCGGACAGTATCGCGATCGCAAGATCCATCAGGTCGACCCCGAAACGGGCGCGATTCTTCGGACGATCGAGTCGAATCGCTTCGTCACCGGCGTCACGTGGGTCGACGGCGAACTCTGGCACGGCACCTGGGAAAGCGACGAGAGCGAATTGCGCCGCATCGATCCCCGGACGGGCGACGTGCTGGCAGTGCTCGCGATGCCGGCCGGCGTCGGCGTGTCGGGGCTCGAGTCCGACGGCGGCGACCGGTTCTTCTGCGGCGGCGGAAACAGCGGGACAGTGAGAGCCGTCCGCCGCCCCGCGCGAAGCGCCGCGGCACAAGGCGGCACCGGGCGCGCGGCCGATTCCTCCGGCGAATAGCCGCGGCGGCGGCCCACGCCCGCCGAAAAAGCCTCCGGCACCTTGCGCGAGGGCGCTCCGCGCCGCCTGTCGTCGAATGGCGGCACCGCAACATCGACACGAAACGAGCCCCCGCCCCGCCGGACGACCTCGACGCGCGTGCCGGCCGGGCATCTGCGCCGCCCGCGCATCTTTCCGACCGAGTGCAGGAATGGACAAGACAGACGCGGCCGCGCGCCGCTAAGATGCGCGCTCGTCAGTGAAATGGTCGGAGAATTCGATGCAGCGCGGTGTCGTGTACGGCGTGTTGGCAGGCGCCTTGTGGGGCATGGTGTTTCTCGTGCCGCGGGCCCTGAACGATTTTTCGCCGTTGCTGCTGAGCGTCGGCCGCTACGCGATGTACGGCCTCGTGTCGCTCGCGGCCGCGTTGCCGGCCGCCCGCTCGCTCGCCGCGCGCCTCACGCGCGACGATCTCGTCGCGCTCGTCAAGCTCGCGCTCGTCGGCAACGTCGCCTACTACATGCTGCTGTCGAGCGCGGTGCACCTGATCGGCATCGCGCCCAGCTCGCTGATCGTCGGCGTGCTGCCCGTCACGGTCACGCTCGCCGGCCTCGGCGACCACGGCGCGGTGCCGCTCAAGCGGCTCGCGGGCCCGCTCGCGCTCGTCGTCGCCGGCATCGCGTGCATCAATGTCGATCTGTTCACGTCCGAGGCCGCGCGCGCGACGACGCTCGCCCAGAAGCTCGTCGGCATCGGGTGCGCGACGGCCGCGCTCGCGAGCTGGACGTGGTACGCGGTCGCGAACGCCCGCTACCTGCAGCGCCATCACCGTTTCGACGGCAACGAATGGTCGGTGCTGTGGGGCGTCGTCACGGGCCTGATCGGCGGGCTGTGCTGGATCGGCATCGCCGCGCTCCCGGCCGGCACGCTGCAGCCGGCGCTGCCCGCGTCGCGCTGGCAGTTGTTCTGGCTGCTGAATCTCG
The DNA here is from genome assembly GCF_000959365.1 of Burkholderia oklahomensis C6786. Classification (NCBI taxonomy): domain Bacteria; kingdom Pseudomonadati; phylum Pseudomonadota; class Betaproteobacteria; order Burkholderiales; family Burkholderiaceae; genus Burkholderia; species Burkholderia oklahomensis. The sequence goes on along the minus strand of NZ_CP009555.1, from coordinate 3,328,292 downwards.
GCCTCGCGATCGGCGCGTCGTGGCTCGGCAACGGGCTGTGGAACGCGGCGTCGAAGCGGCTGCCGCTCACGCTGTCGGGCCAGCTGATCGTGTTCGAAACCGTGTTCGCGCTGCTCTACGGCTTCGTCTTCGATCATCGGCTGCCGCGCGCGCTCGAAATCGCGGCACTCGTGCTGCTGCTCGCGGGCGTGTACGGATCGGTGCGCCGGCACGGCGGCGACAAGCGCGCGGCCGACGATCCGCTCAGCGCGAACCTCGGCGCGCACTGAGCGCGGCGTTCGTCGGATGAATCGTGCCGCGGCCCGCGCCGCTCAGCGCGAGTCCTTCGGCTGCCACTTGCGGCCTTCGATCGAGCCCTCGCGGCGGGTCTTGTCGACGCGGCGCTGCCGCGCGACCTTCGGATCGACGATGAGCGGACGGTAGATCTCGACGCGATCGCCGTCCGCGACGGCCGCGTCGAGCGCCGCGAGCTTGCCGAAGATGCCCGTCTTCAGCTTCGCGAGGTCGATGTCGGGATAAAGCGCGAGCACGCCGCTCGCGTCGATCGCGTCGCGCACGGTCGCGCCGGCCGGCACGTCGACGGCGACGAGCGCCTGCCGCTCGGGCAGCGCATAGCAGACCTGGACCTTCGGCACGTGCATCACCCCTTGCCGTAGCGCTGGTCGGCGCGCTTCACGAACGATTCGACGAACGTGTTCGCGATGTGCGTGAATACGGGCCCGATGATCTTCTCGAGGATCACGCTCGAGAACTCGTAGTGCAGCGCGAATTCGATCTTGCACGCGTCCGCGCGCAGCGGCGTGAAGCGCCAGTAGCCGGTGAACTTGCGAAACGGGCCGTCGGTGAACTCCATGTCGATCCGGGTCGGGCGCTGCTGCGTGTTGCGGGTCGCGAAATGCTGCTTGATGCCCTTGAAGTTGATGTCGATCCGCGCCTCCATTCCGGTTTCGTCGCGACGACGAATCTCGACGCCGCCGCACCACGGCAGGAAGTTCGGGTAATCGGCCACGTCGGTGACGAGGTCGAACATCTGTTCCGCCGAGTGGCGGATCAATACGGTTTTCTGGACATCTGCCATAAATCGCGCGGCATCGCAAAGGTAAACGAGCAAGCCGGGCCAACACCGCCCCGCTTTGCTAAAATCGTGATTTTAAACGAGTTGGCCATTTCCCTTCATGAGCATCATCGACAACAGAAAAGCATTCTTCGATTACCACATCGAAGAACGCTACGAAGCGGGGCTCGTGCTCGAGGGGTGGGAGGTCAAGGCGCTGCGCGCCGGGCGCGGACAGATCAAGGAAGGCTACGTCGTCGTGAAGAACGCGGAGATCTTCCTGATCGGCACGCACATCAGCCCGCTGCCCGAGGCCTCGACACACATCAAGCCCGATCCGGTCCGCACCCGCAAGCTGCTGCTGCACCGCGACGAGATCAAGAAACTGATCGGCAAGGTCGAGCAGCGCGGCTATACGCTCGTGCCGCTGAACTTCCACTACAAGGGCGGTCGCGTGAAATGCGAGATCGGTCTCGCGAAAGGCAAGAAACTGCACGACAAGCGCGAAACCGAAAAGAAGCGCGATTGGGAGCGCGAGAAAGCGCGAATCATGCGTTCTGCACCATAACGCGCGGCACTTTGCGGCAAAGTGCCGCACGCCGCCGGCGCATGCGTCGCGCGATGCGCCGAAATCGAAACGGCCCGCCTCGAACGATTCGAGGCGGGCCGTTTCTTCATGGGGCAACGCGCGACGCTCAGCCCTTGCTCGCGCCCGAGGCGGCGACTCCCGGCGCGCCGCGGTTCACGATCGTCAGGGCCGACGCGATCGCGGTGCTCAAGTCCGACATGTTCGACGGCACGATCAGCGTGTTGCCCGCCTTCGCGAGATTGCCGAACGCGCCGACATACTGCTCGGCCACCTTCAGGTTCACCGCATCCATCCCGCCCTGCGACTGGATCGCCTGCGCGATCTTCTGGATTGCCTGCGCGTTCGCCTCGGCCACCGCGAGGATCGCGGCCGCCTCGCCCTGCGCCTGGTTGATCGCCGCCTGCCGTTCGCCTTCCGACTTCTGGATCGCCGCCTCGCGCGCGCCCGACGCGAGGTTGATCTGCTCCTGCTTGCGGCCTTCCGACGCGGCGATGAGCGCCCGCTTCTCCCGCTCCGCGGTGATCTGCGCCTGCATCGCGTGCAGGATTTCCTTCGGCGGCGTCAGGTCCTTGATCTCGTAGCGCAGCACCTTGACGCCCCAGTTCGCAGCCGCTTCGTCGAGCGCCGACACGATGCTGTGATTGATGAAGTCGCGCTCCTCGAAGGTCTTGTCGAGTTCGAGCTTGCCGATCACCGAACGCAGCATCGTCTGCGAGAGCTGGGTAATCGCGAGCACGAAGTTGCTCGAGCCGTACGACGCCTTCATCGGGTCCATCACCTGGAAGTACAGCACGCCGTCCACCTGCAACTGCGTATTGTCACGCGTGATGCAGATCTGGCTGGGCACGTCGAGCGGAATCTCCTTCAGCACGTGCCGGTACGCGATCCGGTCGATGAACGGCAGCACGATGTTCAAGCCCGGCGACAGCGTCGCGTGATAGCGGCCGAACCGCTCGAGCACCCACGCATGCTGCTGCGGCACGATCTTCACGGTCTGCGACACGAGCACGAACACGATGATGAGCAGCACCGCCCAGACGATCAATGAATCCATGAAGCTGGTCCTCCTTGTTGGAATTTGTAAACAAACGAGTCGAGGGCGCTCACTTCGCGGATTTCGCCGCGACGACGAGACAACTGCCGCGCACCGCGCGCACTTCGTACAGATGCGCGTCCTCGCGCTCGCCGGCGGCAAGCTCGACGTCCCACTGCGCGCCGCGATACTGCGCGCGCGCCCGGCGGTCGTGCCAATGCTTGACCGCGATCGTCGCGCCGATGTCGATGTTGATGTCGGGATTCGCCGACGCGTCGCGCTTTTGCTTGCGGCCGAGCCCCGAGCGCCTGAGCGCGATCACGGCGACGAGGGCGACGAGCGCGGCGGCGGCGAACTGCCAGGCGACGGGCGCGCCCGCGAGGTGCACGAGGCCGCCCGCGAGGAAGCCGAGCGCGATCATCAGCAGGTAGAACGTCCCCGTCAGCAGCTCCGCGACGACGAGCACGCCGACGCCGATCCACCAGAAAAACTGCCCTGACACCATCGCCCCTCCCGTTGCACAAAGAAAAACACCCCGGCGTTACCGGGGTGTTTATAGCACGAACCTTGCAATTTGCCTTCATTCGGACGGCGATTCGACGACCGCCGTCCGAACGGGCGATTACCGCCGATTACTGCTTCGACGCGAGCGCCTGCCACGTTGCGATGACCGTGTCCGGGTTCAGCGAGATCGACGCGATGCCTTCGTCGGCGAGCCACTTCGCGAAGTCCGGGTGATCGGACGGGCCCTGGCCGCAGATGCCGACGTACTTGTCGAGCTTGCGGCAGGTGTCGATCGCGCGCTTCAGCATGAACTTCACGGCCGGATCGCGCTCGTCGAAATCGACCGCGAGCAGCTCCATGCCCGAGTCGCGGTCGAGGCCGAGCGTCAGCTGCGTCAGGTCGTTCGAGCCGATCGAGAAGCCGTCGAAGTGCTGCAGGAACTCTTCGGCGAGGATCGCGTTCGACGGCACTTCGCACATCATGATGAGGCGCAGGCCGTTGCCGCCGCGCTTCAGGCCGAACTTCGCGAGCAGGCCGACGACACGCTCCGCCTGCTTCACGGTGCGCACGAACGGCACCATGATCTCGACGTTCGTGAGGCCCATCTCGTCGCGCACGCGCTTGAGCGCGATGCACTCCATCTCGAACGCCTGAGCGAAGTCCTCGGCGATGTAGCGCGACGCGCCGCGGAAGCCGAGCATCGGGTTTTCCTCGTCCGGCTCGTAGCGCGAGCCGCCGATCAGCTTCTTGTACTCATTCGACTTGAAGTCGGACAGACGCACGATCACGGGCTTCGGATAGAACGCCGCCGCGATCGTCGCGATGCCTTCCGTCAGCTTGTCGACGTAGAACGCGCGCGGCGACGCGTGGCCGCGCGCGACGCTCTCGACCGCCTTCTTCAGATCCGGATCGACGTTCGGATACTCGAGGATCGCCTTCGGGTGCACGCCGATGTTGTTATTGATGATGAACTCGAGGCGCGCGAGACCGACGCCCGCGTTCGGCAGTTGCGAGAAGTCGAATGCGAGCTGCGGGTTGCCGACGTTCATCATGATCTTGACCGGCACGGGCGGCAGCTCGCCGCGCTGCACCTCGGACACTTCGGTCTCGAGCAGGCCGTCGTAGATCTTGCCTTCGTCGCCTTCCGCGCACGACACGGTGACGAGCGCGCCGTCCTTCAGCACGTCGGTCGCGTCGCCGCAGCCGACGACGGCCGGCACGCCGAGCTCGCGCGCGATGATCGCCGCGTGGCAGGTCCGGCCGCCGCGGTTCGTGACGATCGCGGACGCGCGCTTCATCACCGGCTCCCAGTTCGGGTCGGTCATGTCGGCGACGAGCACGTCGCCCGGCTGCACGCGCTCCATTTCCGAAGGATCCTGGATCACGCGCACGGGGCCCGCACCGATCTTCTGGCCGATCGCGCGGCCGGTCGCGAGCACCTGCGACTGGCCCTTCAGCTTGAAGCGCTGCTCGACCTTGCCGTGCGCCTGGCTCTTCACCGTTTCGGGGCGCGCCTGCAGGATGAAGATCTTGCCGTCGCGGCCGTCCTTGCCCCACTCGATGTCCATCGGACGCTGGTAGTGCTTCTCGATGATGACCGCGTACTTCGCGAGCTCGATCACGTCTTCGTCGGTGATCGAGTAGCGGTTGCGCTGCTCGTGCGGCACGTCGACCGTCTTCACGCGGCCCGGCTCGCCCGGCTGCGTGAACTCCATCTTGATCAGCTTCGAGCCGATCGAGCGGCGGATGATCGGGTACTTGTCCTGCGCGAGCGTGGTCTTGAACACGTAGAACTCGTCCGGATTCACCGCGCCCTGCACGACGGTTTCGCCGAGGCCGTAGCTCGCGGTGATGAAGACGGCGTCCTTGAAGCCCGATTCGGTGTCGATCGTGAACATCACGCCGGCCGCGCCGACGTCCGAGCGGACCATCCGCTGCACGCCGGCCGACAGCGCGACTTCGGCGTGCGTGAAGCCCTTGTGCACGCGGTACGAGATCGCGCGGTCGTTGTAGAGCGACGCGAACACGTGCTTCATCCGGTCGAGCACGTCTTCGATGCCGACGACGTTCAGATACGACTCCTGCTGGCCGGCGAACGATGCGTCGGGCAGGTCTTCGGCGGTCGCCGACGAGCGCACGGCGAACGACAGCTCGCCGGGCGAGCCGTTCTTCAGGATCTCGAACTGCGCGCGGATCTCCTGCTCGAGACGCGGCTGCATCGGCGCGTCGACGATCCACTGGCGGATCTCGGCGCCGGCTTCGGCGAGCGCCTTCACGTCGTCGATGTCGAGCGACTCGAGACGCTGCGCGATGCGTTCGGTGAGATGGTTGTGCTGGAGGAAGTCGCGGAAGGCGAGCGCAGTCGTCGCGAAACCGGTGGGCACGCGTACGCCTGCCTCAGCCAGCTGACTGATCATTTCGCCAAGCGACGCATTCTTGCCGCCGACGATTTCGACATCGGTCATTCGCAACTGCTCGAACGGAATTACATACGCCTGATCCTTTGCGACGTTTGCTGCGTTAGTCATACAAGCCCCTAAGTGTGAAAAAAATGCTCGATCGTGCAACGGGCTCGAGCGCGGCCGCTTGCAAAAAGCGGGACACGCATTGCACAACCTGTCGGATAAGCCTTCGCGGGAGCCGGACGATTCTGGCGCACTTGCAAAAATCCCGGCAGAAAGGCGAATAAAGCAGACAAATCGCCGAACTTGCCGGGAATCCGTAGCGCATCGCGATCAAAGGCGCGGCCGCGCCGCGCTTCTGCCGCAAGGGCTTATCCAACAGGTTGCCGCTATTCTACCGTGCCGGCCAGCGGATGTGGCGCAACCCGCTCGCAGCGGGGCTCTAGCGCGCGGTTTCGACGCGGCGGGCGGGCCGGGATGCCTTGCCGGCACGGGCTTGTCGATCTGTCGCTTTCTAGCGGGGCGTTCCGGCACTCCGGCGCTTCGCGCTTCCACGGCGGCGCCCCGAGCGCCTCGCGGCCATCCTGCCGCGCGGTCCCGCACCGCCGGCCCGGCGCCTTCGGGAACGCGCGCCGGGACGCGCCAGCCCGGAACGCCGATGCCTCGCGCGTCAGCGTCCTCCCGCCGGCCCGTCGATCAGCACGTAGCCGCGGCTGCGGCCGCCGTTGTCCGCATCGGCCGTGTTCATCGCCGCGTACAGGTCGGCCGTCTTCACCCAGACAGGCGGGTATTTGTAACGGGACACGTCGAGGATCAGGAAGCTGTCGGCCGCGGCATCGTACGCGCCGAGCGGCGAGATGTGGCCGCCCGTCTGCTGGCCGAGCCGGCTGCGCAGGTAGTTGACGAGCACGTAGCGCCCCGAACGGCCGAGATGTGCGGCCGCGTCCGCGCGAAACGCGTCGACCGACACGTCCGAAGCATGGCGCACGTCGCCGCTCGCGCCGAGCGCGTTCGCGAGCGCGCCGAGCTGATCGAGCGTCATTCCGCGCTGCTCGATCTGCAGCCGCGGGCGAATCTGCTCGGTCGCGTCGTTGAGCACGTTGTCCTGCGTGAAATAGTGGAACGGCGGATATTGCGCGGCGGCGGGCGCCGGCACGCGCAGCGCGTTCAACACCATCACGAGCGACGCGACGCCGCAATAGCTCTCGGTCTTCTGCGTGACGAAATGACTGCCGAGCGGCACGTACGCGCTGCGCGCGCCGCTCTCGGCTAGCATGCGCTCGCCGGCGCTGCTGCCGAGATCGATCAGGCTGCCGGGCAACGGCAAGGTTTGCGCGGCCGCGCGGCCGATCAGCGCAAGCGCGACGAGCACGACGCCAACGAATCTTTTTGTCACGATCGATCCTTTGTCGTTTGACGAGCCGAGCGCCGCCTTCGCGGCGCCCGCACGAGCATAGCGCGAAGCCGGCGGCGACGCCGCGCGAGGGGCGCGAGGAGGCGCATCCCGCCCGCGCCGCCGCCCCGCGACGAGCGTCGCGCCGCCCGCGCGCCGAGACTCAACGGGCGAAGTCCGCCGTCTTCTTCGCGAATGCGGCCAGATTCCCGATGTCGAGGCTGCCGAAGCCCGTCACCGGATCCCAGCCGGTGCCCGCCTTGTAGCCGTAGCCGCCCGAGCCGTTGTTGCCGGATCTCACGTCGTGCACCAGCGCGCCATTGGACGGAACGTAGCGATAGAGACTCGCGAGCGGAAAGCCGAGCCGATTGCCGTTGTCGGATTGCACGCGCGCCCAGATGCCGGTGAAGATCGGCGCCGCGAGGCTCGTGCCGCCCCACTGCTCGGTCTGGCCGTTCACGTGGACGTGCGCGCCACTGCGGCCGTCCGCATCGAACGCGATATCGGGCAGCGCGCGCGTCTTGCCCGACGTGCCGAGCACGCCCCGCTGCCAGGCCGGCGCCGCTTCGTTCTTGCTGTAGCCGCCGCCCGTCGCCCACAGGCGCTGCGTGCCGTCGTAGCTGCCGTACGGGTCGTACACGCCGATCGGCTGCAAGCCCTCGTTCCACGCGACTTCGCCGGCGTACGCGCCCGTCGACGTGTCGGTCGACAGCGTCGTGCCGCCGACCGCGACGACGTACGGCGACGTCGCGGGCTCGCTCACCGAATAGTCCGACCGCGCCGGCACGCCCTGCCCGCCGGAAATGCGGCTCACGCTGCACTCGTATGCACCGGCGTCGCCCGCCGCGACGACGAACGTCTGCCCCTGCGCGACGGCGCTCTTGAAGATCCGGTCATCGGCCGCCTGCGTGCCGGACGAGCGCGCGCCCGCCTCGCACACGCCGAGCGACACGTTGATCACCTTGGCGACGTTGTCGACGACCGCGCGGTTGTACGCCTCGGTGATGTCGGTCAACAGCATCGACGGCGCCGCGTAGAACACGAGCCCCTTCACCTCGCCGCCCGCCGCGCCGACGATCGCCTGGCTGTCCATGTCCCACTCGCTCAAGCCCGAGTTGTCGCTGTAGTCGCTGCCGGGCGGCCCGGTGCGCGTGACGGTCGCCGCCACGCGCGCGAGCCCCGCTTTCGCGGTGAACGCGTCCAGATCTCGCAGCACGGGCCTCGCGTCGCCCGCCATGATGACGCCGACCGTCGTCTGCGACGCCGTCGGCGTCGAGCCCGCGCGATAGATCCGCGAGAACTCGAGCGGATCGTGGCCCGTCACGACGGGCGTGCCGCTCGCGGCGGCGGTCGCTTCGCTCGCGCGCGCGGCGAGCGACGCCTTCGCGCCGCCGACGGCGCCCGTCACGGCCGCCTGGCGGTTGTACGTGTGTGCGAGCGTCGCGCTGTCGAGCCCGAGCACGGCGCCGACGATGCCGCCGAGCTCGGTCGGCACCTGAGCCGCGTCCTGGTTCGCGTACACGCGCCGGCCTTCGAGCGTGAAGCTCTTGAGCCGCGTGTTGAACGCCGTCTTGACCGCCGCGGCGGTTCCCGTCGCCGAGATCAGCAGCCGATTCGGCGACACCTGGATGTCACGAAACCCGGATTTGCGCAAATGCGCTTCGACGAGCGCGACCTGCCGTTGCGTCGGCGCATACTGCGCGGCGAATTCGGCAGGCGTCAGATGCTTGCCGTACGCAGCGCTGCCGACCGTATGCAGATCGCGAAGGAAGCGGTCGAGCTTCGCCTCGTCGTTGAGATTGAGACTGACGACGACCCGCACCGGCTGGCCGGGCGCCGTATCGATCGCCTTTCCGGCCGCGGACGTCGCCGCGGACGCCTGCGAAGCGGCGAGCGCCTGCTGCGGAAAAGCCGGATACGCGCGGGTCTGCGTGTCGACCCACGCCGGCGCCGCGGCGTGCGCCGTCAGCGTCGTCGCGGCAAAAAACGTCGCCGCGTAAATCGTACGCTTCGATTGCGAAGCGCGAGGCTTGGCCCATCTTCTTGACGTCATTTCGTCGTCCCTCGTTTGATTTGAATAAAGTCAAAACACCATGAAATCGAACCGCCGGACTGCTCGAGCATCACTGCCGACACGACTGCTGTCCGCACGCGGGCAGGCCCGCTCTCCCGGCCCTGCCTGCGCGACGGCAAACGAACGCACGCGCTTCGCCCTCGGCCCTCGCTTCGGGCCGATCCGTCGATTCGCCCATTAAGAAGGATTCCGAATCGATCGAAACGGTTGAAACGATTCGACGTGCTGAACACCGAAACGGAAACAATCGCGTGACGATACGAATCCGGCCAGCGTTACCGTCTTTCGAACAGCATTACGGAATATTACAGACCATTTCGATGAATGCGCGCATCGACTATTGCTTAATCCGCAAATGCTTATCGTTCAATCCGGATTAATCGTTCGCCGCGAGCGCCGACGGCAGGACGCTCGGCCATCCGCCGCCGCGCGCGCCGCCGTCGCGCCGAACGGCGCGCCCGCGCCTGCTAAAATGACCGTCTTCCGGCCGCGCGCGGCCGCCACGCACACGCTCGACGCTTCGATTCATGCTTCCAACCGTATTCATCGTCTCCGACGGCACCGGGATCACAGCCGAAACCTTCGCGCATTCGATCCTGTCCCAGTTCGACCAGAAATTCCGGCTCGTGCGCGTGCCGTTCATCGATTCGCTCGAGAAGGCATACGGCACGGTCCAGAAGATCAACGACGCCGCGCAGCACGACGGCCGCCGGCCGATCGTGTTCACGACGCTCGTCGACGGCGAATCGAACGAGATCGTCAAGCGCTCGGATGCGCTCGTGCTCGACATGTTCCAGCGTTTCGTCGAACCGCTCGAGCAGGAACTGCAGCTGAAGTCGAGCCATGCGATGGGGCGCGTCCACCAGAACGCGGACACCGAGGAATACAAGACGCGGATCGAAGCGATCAACTTCTCGCTCGCGCACGACGACGGCCAGTCGAATCGCAATCTCGCCGATGCCGACGTGATCCTGATCGGCGTGTCGCGCAGCGGCAAGACGCCGACGAGCCTCTACCTCGCGATGCAGTACGGCGTGAAGGCGGCGAACTATCCGCTGATCCCGGAAGACTTCGAGCGCGGCAAGCTGCCGACGCCGCTCAACCCGCATCGCGACAAGTTGTTCGGGCTGTCGATCGATCCGTTGCGGCTCTCCGAGATCCGCAACGAGCGCCGCCCCGGCAGCAAATACGCAGCGCCGGAGAACTGCCGCTACGAAATCAACGAAGCGGAAGCGATGATGCGGCGCGAAGGGATCAAGTGGCTGTCGTCGACGCACAAGTCGATCGAGGAGATCGCGACGACGATCCTGCAGGAAATCAAGCTCGAGCGGCAGTCGTATTGACGTCGGGCCGCGATGCGCGGCGACGCGTTTCGAGCGCGTCGCGGCATCGCGCCGCGCTCGCTCGGGCTCGGCAATAGCGCGAATGCGCGTCGCCCGCGGCTCCGCCGGTCAGAAGCGCGACGCCGGCTTCACGGGCATCGCGCGCCAAGCCGCGCACCAAGCCGTGCGCCGCCGCGCGTTCGAGACAAAAAGGGAAAAGGAAGCGCGCGAGCGTCACGCGCCGCGCACGCGTTGCTGCCGGCACTGCTCGAACAGACAAATTGCCGCCGCGGCAGCCACATTCAACGATTCCATCCCGCCCGGCTGCGGAATCGTCACGCGATGCGTCGCCGCATCGCGCCAGCGCGCGGACACGCCCGCCCCTTCGTTGCCGAACACCCACACGACCGGCCCGGACAGGTCGCAGTCATCGATCGCACGCGCGCCGTGCGAGTCGGTCAGCGCGACCGGAACCGCGAGCCGCTCGATCAGCGTATCGACATCGACGTCCTCGTGAATGTCGAGCAGGAAATGCGCGCCCATCGCCGAGCGCAGCACCTTCGACGACCACGCGTACGCGGTGCCCGGTGCGCAGAACACCTGCTGCACGCCCGCCGCGGCCGCGCTGCGCAGGATCGAACCGACGTTGCCCGCATCCTGCACGCCGTCGAGCACGACCGACGTGTCCACGACGCGCTCGGGCAGCGCGGGCGCCGGCCGCTCGACGAGCAGCAGCAGGCCGACGCCGTTGACGACGTTCGACAGCTGTCCGAACAACGCATCGGGCAGCGTGACGAGCCGCGCCGGCTCGACGCGCCCGACGATCTCGCGCGCCTCCGCGTGCGCGAGCGCGCCGTCGGTGACGACGCACAGCTCCGGCTGCCCAGCCGTGTCGAGGTACGCGCTCGCGAGATGGAGGCCCTCGAGGAGCGCCTGGCCGCCGCGGCGCTGCTGATGGGTCGAGCCCGCGAGCGCCTTCAGTCGCTTGTACAGCGGATTGTCGCGAGAAGTGATCGCTTTCATCGAATCAGATCGAGCGCCGCGCGCACGGGCGCGAACGAACGGCGGTGATGCTCGCACGGACCGTGCTCGCGCAGCGCCGCGAGATGCCGCGGCGTGCCATAGCCGGCGTGCACGTTGAACCCGTACATCGGAAACAGTTGATGCAGATCGACGAGCATCCGGTCGCGCGTGACCTTCGCGAGAATCGACGCTGCCGAGATGCTCGGCACGAGCGCGTCGCCGCCGACGATCGCCACGCTGCGGATCGACAGCGTCGGGCAGCGGTTGCCGTCGATCTTCGCGAGCGTCGGTCGCATCGCGAGCCCTTCGACCGCGCGCTTCATCGCGAGCATCGTCGCGTGCAGGATGTTGAGCGTATCGATCTCCTCGACGCTCGCCGATGCGACGCAGTACGCGAGCGAATGCGCGACGATCTCGTCGAAGAGCCGCTCGCGCTTCTTCGCTGACAGCGCCTTCGAATCGTCGAGCCCTTCGATCGGCCGCGCCGGATCGAGCACGACCGCCGCCGCGACGACCGGCCCGGCAAGCGGGCCGCGCCCGGCTTCGTCGACGCCGCAGACGATCTCGCCCGGCGCGTCGAAATCGAGCGCCGGCTGCGCCGCACCGCCCGCGGCCCCACGCGGGTTGCGAGTCGTGACCATCAGCGCGGCCTCCTGCTTTCGATCACGCGCGCGACGGCCTCGGCCGCGCGCTGCGCGGTGTTCTGGCGCAACGCGAGATGCATGTCGGTGAAGATTTCGGTGAGCGTGCGGCGGTTCGCGTCGTCGCGCAGCTGCGTGAGCGTCGCGTCGGCGAGCGCGTCGGGCGTCGCGAAATGCTGCAGCAGCTCGGGCACGACGAAGCGGCCCGCGAGAATGTTCGGCAGTCCGACGTACGGCAGATAGCCCTGGCGGCGCATGATCTGCCCCGTGAGCCAAGGCACCTTGTACGAGATCACCATCGGCTTCTTGAGGAGCGCCGCCTCGAGCGTCACGGTGCCGCTCTTCACGAGGATCGCGTCGGCCGCCGTCATCGCGACCTGCGCGCGGCCCTCGGTCAGCATGACCGACAGTTTCGGATGTGCGTCGACGAGCGGCTGCAGCAGCTCGCGCAGCGCGGGCGTCGCGGCCGGCACGATGAAGCGCACGCCGGGCTCGCGCTGCTGCATCAGCTCCATCGCCGCGAAGAACGTCGGGCCGATCAGCTCGATCTCCGAGCGGCGGCTGCCCGGCAGCACCGCGATCACGGCGCCGCTTTCCGGCAGGCCGAGCGCGATCCGCGCGCCGTGCATGTCGGGTTCGAGCGGAATCTCGTCGGCGAGCGGATGACCGACGAACGTCGCCGCGACGCCGGCCTTCTCGAGCAGCTCGGGCTCGAACGGAAACAGGCACAGCATGTGGTCGACGGCCTTGACGATCTTCTTGATGCGTCCGCCGCGCCACGCCCAGATCGACGGGCACACGAAGTGGATCGTCGGAATGCCGGCGCCGCGCAGCGCCTGCTCGAGACCGAAGTTGAAGTCGGGCGCGTCGATGCCGACGAACGCATCGGGCGGCTCCGCGAGCAGTTGGCGCTTCAGCTCGCCGCGAATGCGCAGGATCTCGGGGATGTGCCTGAGCGCCTCGACGTAGCCGCGCACCGCGAGCTTTTCCATCGGCCAGTGCGCGTCGAATTCGACGGCGGTCATGCGCGGCCCGCCGATCCCGTAGTAGCGGGACGATGCGGGCAGCTGCGCGTGCAGCCCGCCCATGAGCGACGCGCCGAGCAGATCGCCCGACGGCTCGCCCGCGACGAGCGCGACGCGCAGCGGTGTGGGTTGGAACACCATCGCGTCAGCGAATGATGCCGCGCTGCGACGTCTCGACGAAGTCGACGAGCGCCTTGACGGCCACGTCGCCGTCGCCGCCCGCTTGTGCGAGCTCGCGCAACTGGACCTTCGCCTCTTCGAGCGACAGGCCGTTCTTGTACAGGATCCGATACGCGCTGCGCAGCGCGGAAATCGCATCCGGCGAGAATCCGCGGCGGCGCAGCCCCTCAACGTTGACCCCGTGCGGCTCGGCCTTGTTGCCCGCCGCGATCACGAACGGCGGAATGTCCTGCACGAGCGCCGACGCGCCGCCCAGCATCGAATGCGCGCCGATCCGCACGAACTGATGGACGCCCGACATCCCGCCGACGATCGCCCAGTCGCCGATCTCGACGTGGCCCGCCATCTGCGCGTTGCTCGACAGGATCACGTGGCTGCCCACGCGGCAGTCATGGCCGATGTGGACGTACGCCATGATCCAGTTGTCGTCGCCGAGCGTCGTGACGCCCGCGTCCTGCACGGTGCCCGTGTGAATCGTCGTGAATTCGCGGATCGTGTTGCGATCGCCGATCACGAGCTTCGTCGGCTCGCCCTGGTACTTCATGTCCTGCGGGCGGCCGCCCACCGACGCGTAATGGCCGATGCGATTGTCTTCGCCGATCGTCGTATGGCCTTCGATCACGCTGTGCGAACCGACCGTGGTCCGCGCGCCGATCGTCACGTTCGGACCGACGATCGCATACGGGCCGATCTCGGCCGTCTCGTGGATCTGCGCGCCCGGCTCGATGACCGCCGTGGGGTGAATCCTGCTCATGCGCCGTTGCCTCTCAATGTGTGTGTCGCGTTGCGTAGCCGTTGCGTGCCGCGCGCGCTCAGGGCGCCGCGTCGGCCGTCTTGACCGTGCACATCAGCTCGGCTTCCGCCGCGACCTTGCCGTCCACTTCCGCGACGGCCTTGAACTTCCAGATGCCGCGAATGTAGCGCTCGAACGTCACGTTCAGGATCAACTGGTCGCCCGGCTCGACGACGCGCTTGAAGCGCGCGTTGTCGATGCCGACGAAGTAGTACAGCGTGTTCTCCGGATCCTTCGGCTCCGCCTCGGCGAACGTGAGGAGCGCGGCCGCCTGCGCGAGCGCCTCGATGATCAGCACGCCCGGCATCACCGGCCGCTTCGGGAAGTGGCCCGTGAAGAACGGCTCGTTGACCGTCACGTTCTTCAACGCTTTGATGGACTTGTGCGGTTCGAGTTCGAGCACGCGATCCACGAGCAGAATCGGGTAGCGATGCGGTAGCAGCGTGAGGATCTTGTGGATGTCGAAATTGATTTTTTCAGTGCTCATGATGGTTCGTCTCACGCAATGGCTGCGCGGTGATGACTGCAAATGCTGATGCGGGCCGCGTCGGGGAAAGCGGCGCGCGGTTCGGTCGACCGGCGCGGCGGGCAGCCTGCGAGCGCTGCCCGCCGCGGCCCGGTCGACGTGAATTCATGCGCCGCCGGCGTCGCCTTCCCGCGCGGCCAGCGCGGTCTCGAGCGCCTTGATCCGATCGCGCAACTTGTCGAGATTGCGCACGAGCGCCGCGCTCCTGTTCCAGTCGCCGTGCTCGACGGCCGGAAACGCGCTCGTGTAGATGCCCGCCTTCGGCAGCGACTTCGATACGCCCGACTTCGCGGTGACGATCACGTAATCGCCGAGCGTCACGTGCCCGGCGATGCCGACCGCGCCGCCGATCATGCAATGCCTGCCGATCGTCGTGCTGCCCGCGATGCCCGCGCAGCCGGCGATCACGGTGTACGCGCCGATCCGGCAGTTGTGGCCGATCTGCACGAGGTTGTCGATCTTCACGCATTCCTCGATGACGGTGTCCGCCATCGCGCCGCGGTCGATCGTCGTGTTCGCGCCGATCTCGACGTCGGGGCCGACCTTCACGCCGCCGACCTGCGGAATCTTGACCCAGGCGCCCGTGCGCGCGTCGCCTTCGCCGACGAAATCCGGCGCGAAGCCGAAGCCGTCGGAACCGATCACGGCGCCCGAATGGACGATCGCGCGCGGCCCGAGCGTGCAGCCGTGATAGATCGTGACGTTCGGATACAGGTGCGAGTCGTCGCCGATCCGCGTGCCGCGGCCGACGAACGCGTTCGCGTCGAGCTGCACGCGCTCGCCGATCACGGCGCCCGCCTCGACCGTCACGTGCGGGCCGATCACGGCGCTCGCGGCGATCTGCGCGGCGGGATCGATCGTCGCGCTCGGATGCACGCCCGCGGCGCGCTGCGGCGCGGCGAGATCAATGAACATCTGCGCGACGCGCGCGAAATAAGCGTAGGGATTCGGCGTGACGATGAAATTGCGGCCGTTCGCGGCCGCGCCGAGCTTCTCGAGATCGCGCGGCGCGATCAGCACCGCGGCGGCGCCCGTCGTCTCGACCTGCGCCAGATACTTCGGATTCGCGAGGAACGCGAGCTGCTGCGGGCCTGCCTGATCGAGCGGCGCGAGACCGCCGACCTCGCGCCCGCCGTCGCCGACGATCTCGCCGCCGAACCGCGCGACGAGCGCCTCAAGCGTCAATGCCATTCGACGTTCGCTCCGTTCAGTTCGACAGGCTGGAAGGCGACGCGAGCGCCTTCAGCACCTTGTCGGTGATGTCGATGCGCGGACTCACGTACACCGCTTCCTGCACGATCAGATCGTAGTTCTGCTGCTCGGCGATCTGCTTGATCACCTTGTTCGCCTTGTCGAGCACCGCCGCGAGCTCTTCGTTGCGGCGCTGGTTCAGATCCTCGCGGAACTCGCGCTGCTTGCGCTGGAAATCGGTGTCGAGCTGCGAGAGATCGCGCTGCTTCTGCGCGCGGTCGGCGGCCGACATCGTCTGACCGTTCTTGTCGAGCGAATCGGACAACGACTTCAGGCGCGCGGCCATGTCCTGCAGATCCTTGTCGCGCTTCGCGAACTCGGCCTCGAGCTTCGTTTGCGCGGCCTTCGCGGGCGCCGACTCGCGCAGGATCCGGTCCGAATTGACGGCCGCGATGCGCGCGACGTCCTGCGCATGCGCGACCGTCGCGCCGAGCGCGGCGGCAAGCGCCAGCGCGCACATCACTCGTTTCGAAAACTTACCGGTTAGCAAGATTACCCTCTCGATGCTGTAGTCAGTGCCTGATCGATCAGAACGCCGTCCCGATCTGGAACTGGAATTTCTGATATTGATCGCCTTCGTGCTTCTGCAGCGGGAAGCCCAAGCTCAGCTTGAGCGGCCCGATCGGCGAGATCCACGCGAGACCGATACCGTAGCCGTAGCGCAGGCCGTTCGCGCCCGTGCTCGTGCCGCCCGGCGCGTTGCCCCAGACGTTGCCGCCGTCGAGGAACGTGAACACGCGCAGCGTACGGTCGTAGCCCGTGCCCGGCAGCGGGAACGTCAACTCGATGTTGCCGACGATCATCTTCGAGCCGCCGATCGGATCGTTCGTCCTGGTGTCGCGCGGGCCGAGCGAACTCGGCTCGTAGCCGCGCACGGAGCCGATACCGCCCGCGTAGTAGTTCTTGAAGATCGGGTACGGATTGCCGATGCCGTTGCCGTAGCCGCCTTGCAGGTTCAGGCCCAGGATGAAGCCGCGCGCGAACGAATAGTAGTACTGCGCCTGCACGTCCGCCTTGTAGTACTGGATCTTGCCGACCGGCACGCCGTATTCGACGTTCGCCTGCGTGAAGTAGCCGCGGCTCGGGATCAGCGCGCTGTCGCGCGCGTCGCGCGACCACGCGACAGTCAGCGGCACCGTGTTCGACACGCGTCCGAACTGCTGCACGTAGTCCTGATACGACTGCGGCGTGTTCGAATCGACGTCGAGACGGTTCTGCTCGAAGCCCGCGCCGAAGTACACGGTGTCGGTTTCCGAGAACGGGATGCCGAACTTCAGGTTGCCGCCCGCCGTGATGATCCGGAAGCTCGAATTCGTCGAGTAATAGAGCGGCTGGTACGTGCGGTAGAACACGTCGGTGATCCGCTTGATGCCGTCGACCGTGAAGTACGGGTCGACCTGCGTGACGGTCAGCGTGCGGTAGCTCTTCGCGGTGTTCACGTTCACCGAGAGGCTCGTGCCCGAGCCGAACACGTTGTCCTGCGAGATGCCCGCCGACAGCACGACCTTGTCCGTCGACGAGAAGCCCGCGCCGAGCGTGATCGCGCCCGTCGGCTTTTCGGCGACCTTCACGTTCACGTCGACCTGGTCGTTCGTGCCTTCGACGGGCAGCGTCGTCACGTCGACGTCGGTGAAGTAGCCGAGACGATTGATCCGGTCCTTCGACAGCGCGAGGCGGCCCGAATCGAACCACGAGCTCTCGAGCTGGCGCATTTCGCGGCGCACCACTTCGTCGCGCGTGCGCGTGTTGCCGACGATGTTGATCCGGCGCACGTACACGCGCCGGCTCGGATCGACGACGAGCGTGAGGCCCACCT
Organism: Burkholderia oklahomensis C6786; assembly: GCF_000959365.1. Lineage (NCBI taxonomy): Bacteria > Pseudomonadati > Pseudomonadota > Betaproteobacteria > Burkholderiales > Burkholderiaceae > Burkholderia > Burkholderia oklahomensis. Next base: position 3,310,666 of record NZ_CP009555.1, on the reverse strand, counting down.
TGTGCGTCGCCTGGTCGATCTCCGGCTGCGCGTTCACCGCCGCGAACGCATAGCCGTATTGGCCGAGCTTGTCGACGATCGCCTTCGTCGTCTGCTGCAGCTTCTCCGCCGAGAAGCGGTCGCCCGGCTTGATCTTGATGAGCTTCTCGAGCTCCGCCTGGCGGTCCAGCAGATTGCCCGCGAGCTTCACGCTCGATACCGTGTACGGCTCGCCTTCGTGCAGCGTCACCGTCAGGTACATGTCCTTCTTGTCCGGCGAGATCGACACCTGGGTCGACTCGATGTTGAACTCCAGATACCCGCGGTTCAGGTAGTACGAGCGCACGTTCTCGAGGTCGCCCGTCAGCTTTTCCTTCGAGTACAGGTCGTTCTTCGTGTACCACGAGAACCAGTTCGGGGTCGACAGCTGCATCTCGTCGCGCAGCGTGCCCGTGCTGAACGTCTTGTTGCCGATGAAGTTGATCTGGCGGATCTTCGCGCTCGGACCTTCGGCGACCGAAAACAGGATCGACACGCGGTTCGCGTCGACCGGCGTGACCGTCGTCGACACTTCCGCCGCGTAGAAGCCGCGCGTCAGGTACTGGCGCTTCAGCTCCTGCTCCGCCTTGTCGACGAGCGACTTGTCGTAGTAGCGGCCCTGCGACAGGCCCACGGCCTTCAGCGCCTTGTTCAGGTTGTCCTTGTCGAATTCCTTGATGCCGGTGAAATCGATCGAGGCGATCGCCGGACGCTCCTGCACCTGGACGATCACGACGCCGCCCTGCGTCGCGATCCGCACGTCGTTGAAGAAGCCCGTCGCGTACAGCGCGCGAATCGCTTCGGATGCCTTGTCGTCGGTGAACGTGTCGCCCTGCTTGATCGGCAGGTACGCGAACACGGAACCCGCTTCGACGCGCTGCAAGCCTTCGATCTTGATGTCCTGCACCACGAAGGGCGCCGTTGCGTGTGCCGCGAGACCATGCGCGGCGAGCGCCGCGGCAGCAACCGTCTTAGGTACGAAGCGATGAGGTTTGAACAACATGCATCCCCAGTGTTTAAGCTTGCATCAGATCAGGCGGCCGCCCTTGCGGCTGCCGCCCGACGCGTCAAAAATGGATTAACCGAGCCAGATCGTTGAACAGCGCGATCGCCGACAATGCGACGATGCAGATCAATCCCGCTCTTTGCAGAATCAGTTGCCAGCGCTCCGATACGGCCTTGCCGGTCGCGGCTTCAACCAGATAATATAACAGATGCCCCCCGTCCAAAACGGGAATCGGCAGCAAGTTCAGCACGCCGAGGCTAATGCTGACAAGGGCGAGAAACGATAGGAACGCCGACAATCCGAGCCGCGCGCTCTTGCCCGCGTAGTCCGCGATCGTCACCGGCCCGGACAGATTCTTCAGCGACGCTTCGCCCGTCACCATCCTGCCGAACATCTTCAGCGAGTACACCGCGATGTCCCACGTGCGCCGCGCGCCGAGCCCGACGCTCTCGAGCGCGCCGTAGCGCACGTCGACGGACGGCGTCCGCAATGCGAGCGCCGCGCCGATGCGGCCCACCTCCTTGCCCGTTTCGTCGTCGCGCTTCGCTTGCGGAACGATCGACACCGTGCGCTCGACGCCCGCGCGCTCGATCCGCAGCGACAGCGTGCGGCCCGCGTGCGCCTTCACGTCGTCGATGAAGCGCGTCGAGCCGCCGATGCGCGCGCCGTCGAGCGCGACGAGCTTGTCGCCCGGCTGCAGCCCCGCTTGCTGCGCGGCACCGCCCGGCAGCACCGACGTCACCGTCAGCGAACCGCCGCCCGGCTCGAAGCCGAGACGCGTCATGAAATCGTCGTCGATCTCGCGATCGGCGATGCCGTGCAGATCGACGCGGAAATCGTACGTCGCGCCGTCGGCGCGATTGCGCGCGCCGAGCACGACGTCCCTGCGATCGAATGCGGCGCCGAGCAGCTTCCAGCGCAGCTCGGACCACGAACGCACCGGCTCCGCCTCGCCGCCATGGGCGTCGCCAGCGCGCGCGTCGCGGATCGACACGATCGTCTCGCCGCCATCGAGGCCCGCGAGCGCAGCGGGCGTGCCGGCCGCGGGCGGCGCGACGATCGCCGCGGGCTCCGTCACGCCGGTCGCGAACACGAGCGAAAAGAGCGCGATCGCGAGCAGGAAATTCGCGATCGGCCCCGCCGCGACGATCGCGATGCGCTTGCCGACCGATTGCCGGTTGAACGCGCGCGGCAGCTCGTCCGCGCGAATGCCGTCGCCGGGATCGCGCTCGTCGAGCATCTTCACGTAGCCGCCCAAGGGCAGCGCGGACAGCGTCCACTCGGTGCCCGTCTTCTTGCTGACCCAGCGCGCGACGGGCGCGCCGAAGCCGATCGAGAAGCGCAGCACCTTGACGCCGCACCAGCGTGCGACGCGGTAATGCCCGTACTCATGCACGACGACCAGCACGCCGATCGCCACTGCAAACGCGATCAGTTCGACCAGCACGTTCATGACAGCCCCATTCAGACGGCGCGCTCCACGCCGGGCGCGCTCAGCTTTTCGATGAACGCCGTCGCCGCGCGGCGTGCGTCGGCGTCGGCCTCGACGACGTCGTCGAGGCCGCTCGGCGTGCGGTTGGCGAGCCCGTTCAGCACGGCCTCGACCGTCTGCGCGATCGCCGTGAAGCGGATGCGGCGCGACAGGAACGCGTCGACCGCGATCTCGTTCGCCGCATTGAGCGCCGCGCTCGCGACGCCGCCCGCGTCGAGCGCCTGGATCGCGAGCGCGAGACACGGGAAGCGCGCGTAGTCGGGCTTCTCGAACGTGAGCGCCGCGATCTGCGCGAGATCGAGCTGCGCGACGCCCGCGTCGACGCGCTCGGGAAACGCGAGCGCGTGCGCGATCGGCGTGCGCATGTCGGGATTGCCGAGCTGCGCGAGCACCGAGCCGTCGCGATACGACACGAGCGAGTGGATCACGCTCTGCGGATGGATCAGCACGTCGATGCGCTCGCCCGACAGGCCGAACAGCCAATGCGCCTCGATCACCTCGAGGCCCTTGTTCATCATCGTCGCCGAGTCGACCGAAATCTTTCGGCCCATCACCCAGTTCGGATGCTTGCAGGCCTCGTCGGGCGTCACGTCGGCGAGCGTCGCGGGCTCGCGCGTGCGGAACGGGCCGCCCGACGCGGTCACGATGATCTTCGCGATCCCGCCGCGCTCGGCCGCGTCGCGCGGCATGCACTGGAAGATCGCGTTGTGCTCGCTGTCGACGGGCAGCAGGATCGCGCCATGGTCGCGCACCGCGTCCATGAAGATCGCGCCCGACATCACGAGCGATTCCTTGTTCGCGAGCAGGACGCGCTTGCCCGCGCGCGCGGCGGCGAGGCTCGGCGCGAGCCCCGCCGCGCCGACGATCGCCGCGACGACGGTGTCGCAGCCGTCGCTCTTCGACACGTCGATGAGCGCCTGCCGGCCGTACGCGACCTGCGTCTTGCTGCCCGCGGCGCGCAATTGGGCTTCGACCCGCGCGGCGGTTTCGGCGTCGCCGACCACCGCGACGTCGGGCGCAAAGCGCAGGCACTGGGCGACGAGCTTGTCGCCGTTGCGGTGGGCCGTGAGCGCGTGGACCGCGAAGCGCTCCGGATGACGCGCGACGACGTCGAGCGTGCTGTCTCCGATCGAGCCCGTCGAACCGAGCAATGTCAGACGTTTTTGCATAATGGTGTCTAGTTTTAACCGAGCAGCAACAGTGCGAGAGGCAGCACGGGCAGCAGCGCGTCGACGCGGTCGAGCACGCCGCCGTGGCCCGGCAGCAGGCCGCTCGAGTCCTTCACGCCCGCCTGGCGCTTCAGCAGCGACTCGAACAAGTCGCCGACCACGCTGAACGCGACGAGGAGCGTCAGCGCCGCGAATGCGCCCGCCGCGCCGTAATGCGCGACGAACGCCGAATAAAGGGTCGGTTCGAAGGCGTGCGCCGCGACGGCCGCGCCGGCGACGATCATCACCACGAGCCAGCCGCCCGCCGCGCCTTCCCAGGTTTTGCCGGGGCTGACGGACGGCGCGAGCTTGTGCCTGCCGAACCTCTTGCCGGCGAAGTATGCACCGATATCGGCGAGCCATACCACCACCAGCAGCGACAATACGAAGGGTACGCCTTCCGCGCGCGCCGCGACGAGCGCATGCCAGCATGCGGAAAAGACGACGAGGCCGGCCGCGAGCAGGAACGGCTTCCACGCGCGCTCGGCGAGCGCCGGCTTGCGCCAGAGCGCATACGGGCCGGCCAGCAGCCAGAACACGCCCGCCGCCTCGAAGAGCGGCCGCGCGGCCTGCGCGCCGATGCCGAGCCGCGTGCTCGCCGCGAGCGCGAGCGCCGCGACGACCGCGTAGACGACCGGGCCGACCCCGCCCAGCTTCAGCAGCCGTCCCCATTCCCACGCGGCGAACACGAGCACGAGCGCGATCAGCGCGCCGAACGCGGAAAGCGGCGCGTACAGCGTCACGGGCAGCAGCACTGCCAGCAGCACGAGCGCCGTGATGACACGGGTCTTCAGCATGAAAGGGAATCGGCGTCCTGAGCCTGGGGTTCGAGCTGCGCGCTCGTGCGGCCGAAGCGGCGTTCGCGGTGCGTGTACGACGCGAGCGCCTCGGCGAGCGCGTTTGCGTCGAAATCCGGCCAGAATTTGTCGGTGAAGTAGAGCTCGGTGTACGCGAGCTGCCAGAGCAGGAAATTGCTGATTCGCTGCTCGCCGCCCGTGCGGATGAAGAGATCCGGCTCCGGCGCATAGGCCATCGCCAGATGGCGGGCGAACGCGTCCTCGTCGACTTCGGCTGCACGCCCTTCGCGCGCCGCCTCGTCGACGAGCCTCTGCGTCGCCTGCAGGATGTCCCAACGACCGCCGTAGTTCGCGGCGATCGTCAGCGTGAGGCGCGTGTTGCGCGCGGTCTTCGTTTCCGCGCGGCGGATCAGCGCCTGGATGCGCGGCTCGAACTTCGACAGATCGCCGACGACGCGCAGCCGGATGCCGTTCGCGTGCAGCTTGCCGACCTCGCGCTCGAGCGCGGTGATGAACAGGCGCATCAGGAACGACACCTCGTCGTTCGGCCGGCGCCAGTTCTCGGAGCTGAACGCGAAGAGCGTCAGGTATTCGACGCCCGCCCGCGCACATCCTTCGACGACCGAGCGCACGGCGTCGACGCCGCGCGTGTGTCCCGCGACGCGCGGCAGGCGGCGCTCGGTCGCCCAACGGCCGTTGCCGTCCATGATGATCGCGATGTGGCGCGGCACGGCGGCGGCGTCAGGCACGCGAACGGTAGAGCTGGTATAAGTCATGGCCGCTGAGACTGTAGCTGCAGGAAAAAGTGCGACTCAAGGCGGCGTCAGACCGTCATGATCTCCGCTTCCTTGCTCTGGACGAGCTTGTCGATCTCCGCGACGTGCTTGTCGGTCAGCTTCTGCACGTCGTCGCCCGCACGGCGCTCGTCGTCCTCGGAGATTTCCTTGTCCTTCACGAGCTTCTTGAGCGCTTCGTTCGCGTCGCGGCGCAGGTTGCGGATCGCGACCTTCGCGGTCTCGCCTTCGCTCTTGACGACCTTCGTCAGCTCGCGGCGGCGCTCTTCCGTCAGCGCCGGCATCGGCACGCGGATCAGGTCGCCCGCCGTCGCCGGGTTCAGGCCCAGATCGGCTTCGCGGATCGCCTTCTCGACCTTCGCGACCATGTTCTTTTCCCACGGCTGCACGCCGATCGTGCGCGCGTCGACGAGCGTCAGGTTCGCGACCTGCGAGATCGGCACCATCGAACCGTAGTAGTCGACCTGCACGTGATCGAGCAGACCGGCGTGCGCACGGCCCGTGCGGATCTTCGCCAGATCGTTCTTGAACGCTTCGATCGAGCGCTGCATCTTCTGCTCGACGCCCTTCTTGATATCAGCGACACTCATTTCAACCTCCGAACCTTCCAAACTTCAAAACGATGCGGGCAATGCCCAACGGGCGGCGCACGGCGCCGCCGGCTGCCCGCATCGACGAGAGTTTACACGTGGACGAGCGTGCCCTCGTCCTCACCTTGCACGATACGTTTGAGCGCACCCGGCTTGTTGATCGAAAACACGCGGATCGGCAGCTTCTGGTCGCGGCAGAGCGCGAACGCCGTCGCGTCCATCACCTGCAGGTTGCGGCCGATCGCTTCGTCGAAGCTGATCGACGAGTAGCGCGTCGCGGACGAATCCTTCTTCGGATCGGCCGAATAGACGCCGTCGACCTTCGTCGCCTTCAGCACCACTTCGGCGCCGACTTCCGAGCCGCGCAGCGCGGCCGCCGTGTCCGTCGTGAAGAACGGGTTGCCCGTGCCCGCCGCGAAGATCACCACCTTGCCCTCCTCGAGCTGGCGGATCGCGCGCGGGCGGATGTACGGCTCGACCACCTGGTCCATCCGCAGCGCCGACTGCACGCGCGCCTCGATGCCCGCGTGGCGCATCGCGTCCTGCAGCGCGAGCGCGTTCATCATCGTCGCGAGCATCCCCATGTAGTCCGCGGTCGCGCGATCCATGCCGGCCGCACCGCCCGCGACGCCGCGGAAGATGTTGCCGCCGCCGATCACGACCGCGAGCTGCGTGCCGAGACGCACGACTTCCGCGATGTCGGCAACCATCCGCTCGATCGTCGCGCGATTGATGCCGAAGGCATCGTCGCCCATCAGAGCTTCGCCGGAAAGTTTGAGGAGGACGCGTTTATAGGCATTGGGCATAGGGACTTCCGAGCGACGAGAGGATGACAAGCACGAACTGTAGGGGCGAAATGCTGATTCGAGCAAGCGCCGCCGGGCCGGGCTGGCTGAAAGCCCCGTCCGGCGGCGCTGCCGGCCGCGGCGGAACGGTCGTCCGCCGCGGGTCAAGCGTACTGCTGGTTACTGCTTTTACGACTGGTTACTGCTGCTTGGCGGCGGCGACCTGCGCGGCCACTTCCGCGGCGAAGTCGTCCTGGCGCTTCTCGATGCCTTCGCCGACGACGAAGAGGGCGAACTTCTGCACCGCCGCATTCGCGGCCTTCAGCATCTGCTCGATCGTCTGCTTGTCGTTCTTCACGAACGGCTGGTTCAGCAGCGACACTTCCTTCAGGAACTTCTGGACGCTGCCGTCGACCATCTTCGCGACGATCTCGGCCGGCTTGCCCGATTCCGCGGCCTTCTGCTCGGCGACGCGGCGCTCCTTCTCGATCAGCTCGGCCGGGACTTCCTCGGACGACAGGGAGACCGGCTTCATCGCCGCGACGTGCATCGCGACGTCCTTGCCGACCTGCTCTTCCGCGCCCGTGTACTCGACGATCACGCCGATGCGGCTGCCGTGCAGGTACGTCGCGAGCTTGTTCGACGTCTCGACGCGCACGAAGCGGCGAATCGAGATGTTCTCGCCGATCTTGCCGACGAGTGCGAGGCGCACTTCGTCGACCGTCTTGCCGTCGAGCGGCAGCGCCGACAGCGCGGCGACGTCGGCCGGGTTCTGCGTCGCGACGAGTTCCGCGATGGTCTTCGCGAACGCGTTGAAATCGTCGTTCTTCGCGACGAAATCGGTTTCGCAGTTCAGTTCGACGAGCGCGCCCGCATTGGCGCCGACGAACGATGCGACGATGCCTTCCGCCGTCACGCGCGACGCGGCCTTGCTGGCCTTGTTGCCGAGCTTCACGCGCAGCAGCTCTTCAGCCTTGCCCATGTCGCCGTCGGCTTCCGTCAGCGCCTTCTTGCATTCCATCATCGGTGCGTCGGTCTTCGCGCGCAGTTCTGCCACCATGCTTGCGGTAATTGCCGCCATCATTCGCTCCTTGAGTCTGTATTCACAACGCCGCCCGCACTTCGACGCAGGCGGCAGGCATTCGTTTCCGGGCTTCCGCGCATTTTTCGCTTGGCGTCGGCCCGGATCGGCCGCCCGAAAAAAAGCGGCTTAAAAAAAGGGGGCCTGTTGAGAGCCCCCTTTTTGCGCCGGCTCGGGGCCGGTTACGCGTTTTCCTCGACGTATTCGTCGTCGCCGCGCGCCGCCTGGACCACTTCGTTGACCGCGTTCGCACGGCCTTCGAGGATCGCGTCGGCCACGCCTTCGGCGTACAGCGCGACAGCCTTGCTCGAGTCGTCGTTACCCGGGATCACGTAATCCACGCCTTCCGGCGAGTGGTTCGTATCGACCACGGCGATGACCGGCACGCCGAGCTTGTTCGCTTCGGTCACGGCGATCTTGTGGTAGCCGACGTCGACGACGAAGATCGCGTCCGGAATGCCGCCCATGTCCTTCACGCCGCCGATCGACTTCTGCAGCTTCGCGATTTCGCGTTCGAACAACAGCGCTTCCTTCTTGCTCATCTTCTCGAGCTCGCCCGCCTCGACCGCCGCTTCCATGTCCTTCAGGCGCTTGATCGACACCTTCAGCGTCTTGAAGTTGGTCATCATGCCGCCGAGCCAGCGGGCGTTCACGTACGGCATGCCCGCGCGCAGCGCTTCCTGGGCGATCGTGTCGCGCGACTGGCGCTTCGTGCCGACGAAGAGGATCGTGCCCCGATTCGCCGCGAGCTGACGCACGTACTTCTGTGCGTCGTTGAACATCGGCAGCGTCTTTTCGAGGTTGATGATGTGAATCTTGTTGCGGTGACCGAAGATGAAGGGAGCCATCTTCGGGTTCCAGAAGCGCGTTTGGTGACCGAAGTGGACACCGGCTTCCAGCATTTGGCGCATCGTGACTGCCATTTGTATTTCTCCACGAGGGTTTGGGTCTTAAGCCGGCTGCCGTATCATGGCGCGACGGCGGGCACTGCCCCGCTCCGTTCGCGCCGCGACACCCTGGGTGCGCCGGCTTGCGATTCGGCGCGCACTTCGAAAACCATTCGAAAGCTTCGCGCCGCCAGCCTTCGCCGCGACCGCCGCGCCTCGAACGAAAACTCCAACGTTCCCGCGCCAGGCAAAATAGCGATTTCAGCGTCGACTTAGCCAATAAGTATAGCATGCGAGCATGGCGGCTCTCAAGTCACCCGCCGCTTGCCGCCGCGCGGGCGGGCGCGCGGCCCGCTGCGCGACGACTTCCGCGCGGCCCGCGCCGCTGCGCCGGATTTCGCGCCGCGCCCGCCCGCGAAAGGCTGCGACAGCAGGAATAAGGTGCGATAATTGCCGAATTCACCGCATTTCAGGCACCGACTCATGGCCATTACGCTCAAAAACGAACACGACATCGCACAGATGCGCATCGCCTGCCGTCTCGCGAGCGAAGTGCTCGACTACATCACGCCGTTCGTCGTCGCGGGCGTGACGACGGGCGAGCTCGACCGCCTCTGCCACGAGTACATGGTGAACGTGCAGGGCACGGTTCCCGCGCCGCTCAACTACCAGCCGCCCGGCTACCCGCCGTTCCCGAAGGCGGTCTGCACGTCGGTCAACGATGTGATCTGCCACGGCATCCCGGGCGACAAGACGCTCAAGAACGGCGACGCGCTCAACATCGACGTCACCGTCATCAAGAACGGCTATTTCGGCGACACGAGCCGGATGTTCATCATCGGCGAAGGCTCGATCCTCGCGAAGCGCCTCGTGCAGACCACCTATGAATGCATGTGGCTCGGCATCGACCAGGTGAAGCCCGGCGCGCATCTCGGCGACATCGGCCACGCGATCCAGAAGCACGCGGAGGCGCAAGGCTACAGCGTCGTGCGCGAATACTGCGGCCACGGGATCGGCACGGTGTTCCACGAGGATCCGCAGGTCGTCCACTACGGGCGGCCGGGCACCGGCATCGAACTGAAGCCTGGCATGATCTTCACGATCGAGCCGATGATCAACGCCGGCAAGCGCGACATCCGCACGATGCCCGACCAGTGGACCGTCAAGACCCGCGACCGCAGCCTGTCCGCGCAGTGGGAGCACACGATCCTCGTGACGGACACGGGCTACGACGTGCTGACGGTGTCGGCCGGCACGCCCGCGCGCCCGACGTTCGCCGCGCCGGCCACTGCGGTCTGAGCGCCGCCCGCGCGCCGCGTCCCGTTCCGTCCGCTTTGCCCGTTTAGCCAGGTAGCCGCTCGCGTCGCCGCGCGCCCCCGTTCAACCGCCCAATCCGATTGCCGTCCATGAGCGCTTCCGTCGCCGCGCCGCCTCCCGCGCTGTCGCACAAAGCCGAATTCAAGGCCGCGAAGGCCGAGCTGCTCGCGCGCTTCAAGGCCGCGGCCAACGTCACGCCGCTGATGCACGCGCTGTCGCGCACGACCGACGACGCGCTGCGCCACCTCTGGCAAGCGTGCGGGCTGCCCGCGACGCTCGCGCTCGTCGCGGTCGGCGGCTACGGGCGCGGCGAGCTGTCGCCGCATTCGGACGTCGACATTCTCGTGCTCCTGCCCGACTCGCACGCGAGCGAGCTCGACGAGCGGATCGAGCGCTTCATCGGGATGGCGTGGGATCTCGGGCTCGAGATCGGCAGCAGCGTGCGCACGGTCGATCAGTGCATCGAGGAGGCGTCGCAGGACGTCACCGTGCAGACGTCGCTGCTGGAGGCGCGCCGCATCGTCGGCAGCACCGCGCTCTTCGAGCGCTTCACGCTGCGCTATCGCGAGGCGCTCGACGCGCGCGCGTTCTTCCAGGCGAAGGTGCTGGAGATGCGCCAGCGCCACGCGAAATTCCAGGACACCCCGTACAGCCTCGAGCCGAACGTGAAGGAAAGCCCCGGCGGCCTGCGCGATCTGCAGACGATCCTCTGGATCGCGCGCGCGGCGGGCTTCGGCAGCAGCTGGCGCGAGCTCGACACGCGCGGGCTCATCACCGATCGCGAGGCGCGCGAGCTGCGCCGCAACGAAGGCTTCCTGAAGACGCTGCGCGCGCGGCTGCACGTGATCGCCGGGCGCCGGCAGGACATCCTCGTGTTCGATCTGCAGACGCAGGCGGCCGAGAGCTTCGGCTACCAGCCGACGCACGCGAAGCGCGCGAGCGAGCAGCTGATGCGGCGCTACTACTGGGCCGCGAAGGCGGTCACGCAGCTCGCGACGATCCTGATCCAGAACATCGAGGCGCAGCTCTTCCCGGCGACGAGCGGCGTCACGCGCGTGCTGTCGCCCGGGCGCTTCGTCGAGAAGCAGGGGATGCTCGAGATCGCCTCGGACGACGTGTTCGAGCGCCACCCGGACGCGATCCTCGAGGCGTTCCTGCTGTACGAGGCGACGCGGGGCGTGAAGGGCCTGTCCGCACGCACGCTGCGCGCGCTCTACAACTCGCGCGACGTGATGAACAACGCGTGGCGGCGCGATCCGCGCAACCGCCACACGTTCATGCAGATCCTGCAGCAGCCCGAAGGCATCACGCACGCGTTCCGCCTGATGAACCAGACAAGCGTGCTCGGCCGCTATCTGCTGAACTTCCGGCGGATCGTCGGCCAGATGCAGCACGACCTGTACCACGTGTACACGGTCGATCAGCACATCCTGATGGTGCTGCGCAACATCCGCCGCTTCGCGGTCGCCGAGCACGCGCACGAATATCCGTTCTGCAGTCAGCTGATCGTGAACTTCGAGCGGCCGTGGGTGCTGTACGTCGCCGCCCTCTTCCACGACATCGCGAAGGGCCGCGGCGGCGACCACTCGACGCTCGGGATGGCCGACGCGCGGCGCTTCTGCCGCGAGCACGGGATCGACGGCGACGACGCGGCGCTCGTCGTGTGGCTCGTCCAGCATCACCTGACGATGAGCCAGGTCGCGCAGAAGCAGGACACGAGCGATCCGGAGGTGATCAAGCGCTTCGCCGACCTCGTCGGCAGCGAGCGGCGCCTGACCGCGCTCTATCTGCTGACCGTCGCCGACATCCGCGGCACGAGCCCCAAGGTGTGGAACACGTGGAAAGGCAAGCTGCTCGAGGATCTCTATCGCTCGACGCTCGCGGTGCTGGGCGGCGCGCAGCCCGATGCGCATTCCGAGCTGAAGACGCGGCAGGAAGAGGCGCTCGCGCTGCTGCGCCTCGAAACCGTGGCGCCCGACGCGCACCGCGCGCTTTGGGATCAACTCGACGTCGGCTACTTCCTGCGCCACGACGCGGCCGACATCGCGTGGCAGACCCGCGTGCTGTATCGGCACGTCGAAGCCGATACGGCGATCGTCCGCGCGCGGCCGTCGCCCGTCGGCGACGCGCTGCAGGTGCTCGTCTACGTGAAGGACCGCTCGGACCTGTTCGCGGGGATCTGCGCGTACTTCGACCGCAACGGGCTGTCGGTGCTCGACGCGCGCGTGAACACAACGCGCCACGGCTACGCGCTCGACAACTTCATCGTCACGCAAACCGAGCACGACGTGCAGTACCGCGACATCGCGAACCTCGTCGAGCAGCAGCTCGCCGCGCGCCTCGCCGAATCGGCGCCGCTGCCCGAGCCGTCGAAGGGCCGGCTGTCGCGGCTGTCGCGCACGTTCCCGATCACGCCGCGCGTCGACCTGCGGGCCGACGAGCGCGGCCAATACTACATTCTGTCCGTGTCCGCCAACGACCGGCCGGGTCTTCTTTATTCGATCGCGCGCGTGCTGGCCGAGCACCGGGTCGGCGTCCATGCGGCGCGGATCAATACGCTCGGCGAACGCGTCGAGGACGTCTTCATGCTCGACGGTAGCGGCTTGTCCGACAACCGTCTGCAGATCCAAGTCGAAACCGAGTTGCTGCGCGCGATCGCAGTGTGAGTGTGTTCCAGCGTTTATGCGCACAAAATTGACCGTCAAGAATCCGCGGCCGGCGACGCCCGGCCGCGCCCCCGTCCGCTCCGGCAGCCTCACCGCGCGCAAGGTCGCGCGGCCCGACGCGAAAGCGGCCGGCGCGAAGCCCGCAGCGCCGAAGTCCCCAGCGCCGAAGTCCGCGGCCAAATCCGCGAAACCCGCCGCGAAGCCGTCGGCGCCGCGAGGCGCGGCGGCCGCCGCGCCGAAGCGCGCGGGCACGCCGTCGCGTCCGGCTGCGGCGTCCGAAGGCAAACGCTTCGCGAAGCCGCGTACCGCGAATGACGCGGGCCGCCCGAGCGGCGAGCGCGCGTCGGCCAGGCGCGCCGGCGCGCCCGGCGCGGCGGCCGGCGAAGGCGCCCGCCGTATGGACGCGAAGTTCGAGCGCCGCCCCGCCGATCGCGGCGGGCAACGCGACGAACGGCCGTCGCGCAGCACGGACGCGCGTTCGTTCGATCCGGGCGCGCGCGGCAAAGGCCGCGCGGAGCGCGACGCGGCGAAACCCGCCGGCACGCGCGGCGCGGCGGGCGCCAAGTTCGGCGGCACGTCCCGGACCACGTCGCGCCAGTCCGACGACCGCGCGCCACGCACGAACGGCCGCACCGCACGCGATCCAGCGCCCTCGTCGTTCGCGGGCAAAGGCGCGGCAGGCGGCAAGCGTGCGCCGCAGCGCGCCGACGACCGCTACGGCGCACCCGCCAAACGCGCGCCTTCGCGCAGCACCGCACGCTCCGACGAACGCAAGGCGCCGCGCGCGCGCGCCGCCGACGAGCGCCGCCCCACCGCTCGGGCAACGACGGGCCCCGCGCTGAAAGTCGCCCAGCCGATCAAGCGCCGCGCGACCGACTCGGGCGCATCCGCCGCACCCGTCGACCGCGGCGACGAAACGGGCCTCGTGCGCCTGTCGAAGCGCATGTCGGAGCTCGGCCTCTGCTCGCGCCGCGAGGCGGACGAATGGATCGAGAAAGGCTGGGTGCTCGTCGACGGCGAGCGCATCGACACGCTCGGCACGAAGGTGCGCGCCGACCAGCGCATCGAGATCGACTCGAACGCGCGCGCCGCGCAGGCGGCGCAAGTGACGATCCTGCTGCACAAGCCGGTCGGCTATGTGTCGGGCCAGGCGGAAGACGGCTACGCGCCCGCCGTGACGCTCGTCACGCGCGAGAACCACTGGAGCGGCGACCGCTCGCCGCTGCGCTTCTCGCCGCAGCACCTGCGCGCGCTCGCACCCGCGGGCCGGCTCGACATCGATTCGACAGGCCTCCTCGTGCTGACGCAAAACGGCCGCGTCGCGAAGCAGCTGATCGGCGAGCAATCCGACATCGACAAGGAATATCTGGTGCGCGTGCGCTTCGGCGAGCGCATGGCCGACATCGACCAGCATTTTCCCGCCGAGTCGCTCGCGAAGCTGCGCCACGGCCTCGAGCTCGACGGCGCGCCGCTCAAGCCCGCGATGGTCAGTTGGCAGAATGGCGAGCAGTTGCGCTTCGTGCTGCGCGAAGGCAAGAAGCGCCAGATTCGCCGGATGTGCGAACTCGTCGGCCTCGAAGTGATCGGCCTGAAGCGCGTGCGGATGGGCCGCGTGATGCTGGGGGCGCTGCCGCAGGGCGAGTGGCGCTACCTCGGGCCGGACGAGTCGTTCTGAACGAAGCGGCTGCCCGGCTCACGCCACGAGGAAACGCCCGCCAAACCGCGGGCGTTTTCGTTTCCGCTGCCGTCTTCGCGACGCCGCGGCGCGCGCCGCTTTGCGGTGTCAGTCGTCCGACTGCGCGTCGAGCCCCGGGAACAGCACGTCGGTGAAGCCGAACTTCGAGAAATCGGTGATCCGCATCGGATAAAGCTTGCCGATCAGGTGGTCGTACTCGTGCTGGACGACCCGCGCATGAAAGCCCTCCGCGACCCGCTCGAGCTTCTCGCCGAACTGGTCGAAGCCGCTGTAGCGCACGCGCCGGTAGCGGCTCACGACGCCGCGCAGCCCCGGCACCGACAGGCAGCCCTCCCAGCCCTCTTCCATGTCGGGCGGCAGATATTCGACCGTCGGATTGACGAGCACGGTCTCCGGCACGGGCGGCGCCTCCGGATAGCGCTCGCTGCTGCCAAAGCCGAAGATGATCACCTGCAGCCCGACGCCGAGCTGCGGCGCGGCGAGCCCCGCGCCGTTCGCGTGATGCATCGTCTCGAACATGTCCGCGACGAGCGCGTGCAGCTCGGGCGTGTTGAATGCCTCGACCGGCCTGGCGACTTCCAGCAAACGCTGATCGCCCATCTTCAGAATCTCGCGAATCATCGCGCGTGGCCCTCCAGAAGTTTGTGCATGCCCTCTTCGTCCAGCACCGGAATGCCGAGTTCCTCGGCCTTCGCGAGCTTGCTGCCCGCATCGGCGCCGGCGACGACGTAATCGGTTTTCTTCGACACCGAGCCCGCGACCTTCGCGCCCGCCGCCTCGAGCATCTCCTTCGCCGCGTCGCGCGTGAGCGTCGGCAGCGTGCCCGTCAGCACGACGGTCTTGCCCGCGAGCACGCCTTGCGGCGCGCGCGGCGCGGGCGGCCCTTCGGGCCACGTGACGCGGCCCGGCGCGCGCAGCTGCTCGATCACCGTGCGATTGTGCTCCTCGGCGAAGAACTGATGGATCGATTCGGCGACGATCGGCCCGACGTCGTTGACCTCGAGCAACGCTTCGATCGACGCGTCCATGATCGGATCGAGCGAGCCGAAATGCTTCGCGAGATCCTTCGCCGTCGACTCGCCGACGTGCCGGATCCCGAGCGCGTAGATGAAGCGCGAGAGCGTCGTGTGCTTCGCCTTGTCGAGCGAATCGATCAGGTTCTGCGCGGACTTCTCCGCGAAGCGGTCGAGCTCGACGAGCGTCGAGAAGCCGAGGTTGAACAGGTCCGCCGGCGTGCGCACGAGGTTCTGCTCGACGAGCTGGTCGATGATCTTCTCGCCGAGCCCGTCGATGTCGAGCGCGCGGCGCTGCGCGAAGTGCCACAGCGCCTGCTTGCGCTGCGCGGGACAGAAGAGCCCGCCCGTGCAGCGCGCGATCGCCTCGTCCGGCAGCCGCTCGATCCGCGATCCGCATTCGGGGCATGCCGTCGGCATCACGAATTCGCGCGCATCCGCCGGTCGGCGGTCGAGCACGGCCGACACCACCTCGGGAATCACGTCGCCCGCGCGGCGCACGATCACCGTGTCGCCGATCCGGATGTCCTTGCGGCGCACCTCGTCTTCGTTGTGCAGCGTCGCGTTCGTGACGGTCGCGCCGCCGACGAACACGGGCTCGAGGCGCGCGACCGGCGTGATCGCGCCCGTGCGGCCGACCTGCACGTCGATCGCGACGAGCTTCGTCAGCGCCTCCTGCGCGGGGAACTTGTGCGCGAGCGCGAAGCGCGGCGCGCGCGACACGAAGCCGAGCCGCTCCTGCTCGTCGCGACGGTTCACCTTGTAGACGACGCCGTCGATGTCGTACGGCAGCGACTCGCGCCGCTCGCCGACCGCGTGGAAGAAGTCGAGGAGGCCCGCCGCGCCGCGCACGACCGCGCGCTCGCGGTTCACCGGCAGCCCGAGCGTCTCGTACCAGTCGAGCAGGCCGCCGTGGGTGTCCGGCATGTCGACGCCGTCGAGCACGCCGATCCCGTAAGCGAAGAACGACAGCGGCCGCGACGCGGTGATCTTCGAATCGAGCTGCCGGAGGCTCCCCGCCGCCGCGTTGCGAGGATTCGCGAACTCGCGCTGACCCGCCGCGCGCTGACGTTCGTTCAGGCGCGCGAAATCGCGCTTGAACATCAGCACTTCGCCGCGCACGTCGAGCACGCGCGGCACGTGCTTGCCCTTCAGCTTCAGCGGGACCGAGCGGACCGTGCGGATGTTCCGGGTGACGTCCTCGCCCGTCGTGCCGTCGCCGCGCGTCGACGCCTGCACGAACCGGCCGTCCTCGTAGCGCAGCGAGATCGCGAGGCCGTCGAACTTCAGCTCGCACGCGTATTCGACGGGATCGGTCACGGTGCCGGCGAGGTCGGTCGCCTTGTCGAGGCCGTCGGCGACGCGCTTGTCGAACGCGACGACGTCTTCGTCGGAAAAGCCGTTGTTGAGCGAGAGCATCGGCGTGTCGTGCACGACGGGCGTGAAGCCGCTCGCGACTTCGCCGCCGACCCGCTGCGTCGGCGATTCGGGCGTGACGAGATCGGGGTGCTCGGCCTCGACTTGCTGCAGCTCGACGAAGAGGCGATCGTACTCGGCGTCGGGCAGCTCCGGCTGGTCGAGCACGTAATAGGCGTAGTTCGCCCGCTCGAGCTCGGCGCGCAGCCACGCGGCGCGCTTGGCCGGCTGGCTGGCGGGCGGTTCAACTGGGGATCGGGCCATGCTGGCGGCACTTTCTCGTGAGGATAATCAGGCGATGATTATCTCAGTTCGAGCCCTTTTCGGCATCGGCTGAATGGCCGAACGAAGGCGAAGAGCGGATGGGATCGGGAATTCGAATCCCCTGGCTGCCGCCGGCGGCCTTGCGGTGCCGCAAGACAATCGGACGAACGGCCGGAGGCAGCAGGCCGAGGCCGTTCGTCCGACGCGGTTGCAACGCAATGGGCCTTCGAGCCGGCGGCTCGACGACCGAGCCGAGTATCGCAACCGCGATCGAAGCCTCGCCGGACGCACATCGCTTCGCACCGCAAAAACCGGAGTGAAACGCAAACCGGCACGATTCGACTGATTGCGTCCGGTCGATTCAAATGACGCGACGCAGCGCGACAACGCGATCGCAAGCTGCGATCGTGGGCGCCGCCGCGACGCGGCTCGCATCAATCACGCCGCCCCGCAACGGAAACGAAACGCCGCGCTTACTCTTACTGGCTGAACAGCCGCCGCGTGACGGGCGACCCGGCCGGAATCCCGGCTTCCTCGAGCCGCGCGTACAGCTTCATCAGCTGCTGCTCGATCGCGAGCAGCGTCGATTCCGGCAGCGGCCGGCGCTGGTCGTCGACGACGCGCGCACCGATCCGCTCCGACAGCGACTTCGCGTAGTCGCACATCAGCCTGAACGGCAGGATGTCCTCGTCGGCGACGGGCACGTCGAGCACGAGCGTGATCAGGTTGCCGCCCTTGTACGTGAGGTCGTCGCGCAGGAAGTTCGTGTCGCCGAACTGCAGCATGAAGACGGGATTCTGCTTCGCGTCGAGCTTCACGAAGCGCGTGCCGTCGCGCGACAGCAGGAGCCCGTCCTGCGACGCGACCGCCTGCACGTAGTTCGCCGACCACGGCGCACCGTCCGACATCACGTTGATCGACAGCTGCGCGTCGCACTGCGCGGCGAAGCCGTCTAGCTCGCGCGCCATCGACACCGTTTCCATCATGTCCGGGAATTCCGGCGCGCCGTCGATCGCGTCCGCGAACTGCTGGACGCCCGTCACGAATTCGGAGAACTCGAGCTCGTTGAGCGGGCCGCCGCGGTTCGCGAGCTGCGCGGCCGCGCGCAGCTCTTCGTAGCGCACGCCGCTCTGCAGCAGCTCCCACGCGCCGCCGCCTTCCGGCTTGCCTTCGATGTGCACCGGCTTGCTGCCCGCGCGGCGCAGCCGCTGCGCGGCGGGCAGGATCTTGTCGCCCGCGAGCGGGCCCGCGAGGCGGATCGGCACGATGCAGTCGATCCGGCGATCGACGATCGCGGGCGGCGCCGCGGAAATCGTCGTCGCGGCGGGCAGCACCGGCTCGACCGGCTCGTCGTGCGCGGGGACGGAAGCGGCCGCTTCGCCGCCGCTCGTCTCGACGGCGGGCTCGACCGCGCCGTTCGCAACCGTCGCCTCGGCCTGCAGATCGGCCGGCGTGTCGGCGGGCGCCGCGCCGCCGAACGTCGGCTCGACGCGCGCCGCGTCGTCGCCCTGCGCACCCGCCGCGCCGCCCGCCGCGGCCTCGCGGCGCGCCGGCTGCCGCACCGGCTCGATGAAGGGCGCCTCGTCGTCGCGCTCGTGCCGCGCGGCGGCTTCGGCCGCCTCGGGCGGCATCGGGCGCGGCATCCTGCGACGCACCTTCGCCCCCTGCCACGCGTTGTAGACCACGACGCCGCCCACCACGACGGCGCCCGCGCCGATCAATCCGAGTGTCAACTCGTCCATGCACGCTCCATCAAATTCTTTTTCATGGGACTCGCGGACGGGCGCCCATGCGCCGCGCGCCCGCGGGCCATTCGTCAAACGTCAATTCTGCGCAAAACCCGCGGCAGTTTCCATGTCCACCGCGACGATCCGCGACACGCCCTGCTCCTGCATCGTCACGCCGATCAGTTGCTGCGCCATCTCCATCGCGATCTTGTTGTGCGAGATGAAAAGGAACTGCGTCTTGTCCGACATCGCGCGCACGAGGTTCGCGAAGCGCTCGGTGTTCGCGTCGTCGAGCGGTGCGTCGACCTCGTCGAGCAGACAGAACGGCGCCGGGTTCAGTTGGAACATCGCGAACACGAGCGCGGTCGCCGTCAGCGCCTTCTCGCCGCCCGACAGCAGGTGAATCGTCGCGTTCTTCTTGCCGGGCGGCTGCGCCATCACCTGCACGCCGGCGTCGAGGATCTCGTCGCCCGTCATGATGAGCTTCGCCTGGCCGCCGCCGAAAAGGCGCGGGAACAGATCGCTGAAATGGCGGTTCACTTCGTCGAAGGTCGCCTGCAGCAGCGTGCGGGTTTCCTGGTCGATCTTGCGGATCGCGTCCTCGAGCGTCTCGATCGCGTTCGTCAGGTCGGCCGATTGCGCGTCGAGGAACACCTTGCGCTCGCTCGCCGCCGCGAGCTCTTCGAGCGCCGCCATGTTGACGGGGCCGAGCGCGCTGACCGCGTTGTTGATCCGCGTGACCTCGCCCTGCAGGTACGACGGCTTCATGTCCGGCGTGAGCTTGTCCTTCAGCGCGGCCTCGTCGACCTCGGCCGCCGCGAGCTGCTCGGCGAACTGCTCGCCCGTCATCCGCGCCGCCTGCTCCTTCAACTGCAGCTCGGTGATGCGGTCGCGCAGCGGCTGCAGCGAGCGCTCGGCCGCCAAGCGCGTCTCGTCGGCCGCGCGCAGCTTCGCGGTCAGGTCGTCGAGCTCCGCGCGCGCGGCGCCGAGCGCCTGCTCCTTCGCCGCGCGCACTTCGAGCGCGTCCTGCAGGCCGGTGTGCGCGGTCTGCTCGTTGATCGTCTCGAGCTCCGCGCGCGCGTCCTCGAGCGACGCGGCGACGCGCTCGCTCTGGTCGTGCGCGACCTGGATCGTGCGCTTCAGCTCGTCGATCCGGTTCGCCGACTGGCGCGCGGCGAAGCGCGCATCGGTGGCCGCGCGCTCGAGCTCGCGCGCTTCCTGGCGCGCGTTCGTCAGCGATTCGTCGAGCGCCTCGAACGCGAGCTGGTTGTCCTCGAAGCGTGCCTGCAGCTCGGCGAGCTCGGCGTCGTGACGCTCGAAGTTCGCCTCCGACTCCGCGCGCAGCGCGCGCTGCTCTTCGATCTGCGCGCCGATCTCCTCGAGCTCCTCGCGAATCTGCGTGCTGCGCTGCGTGTAGCGCTCGTGCGCTTGCGCGAGCTTCAGCACGTCCATCTGCAGCGCGTGCACGCGCTGCGTCGCGCGCTCGGCCTGCGCGCGCACTTCGGTCAGCGCCTGCGACGCCTGCGTGTGCGCCGCTTCCGCGCGGATCGCCGCCGCCTTCGCTTCGTCCGACAGGAGCGCCTGCGCGCGCACCTGCCGCGCCAGATTCTCGATTTCCTGCTGGCGCGCGAGCATCCCCGCCTGCTCGGAATCGGCCGCATACAGCTGCACACCCGAGCGCGTGACGACGTGGCCCGCCTTCACGACGAACGCGCCGCCCTGCGGCAGCTGCGCGCGCGCGGCAAGCGCCTGCGCGAGATCGTCGGCGATGAACGCCGTGCCGAGCCAGTCGTTGAGCACCGCGCGCAGGCCCGCGTCGTCGATCCGCACGAGCGACAGGAGCGGCCGCAGCGCGCCCGGCGCAGCGAGCGGCTCGCCCGCGGGCGGCGGCGCGTAAAACGCGAGCTTCGCCGGCGGCGCGTCGGTCGCGAACGCCTTCACCCAGTCGAGATTCGACACTTCGAGCGCCGCGAGCCGCTCGCGCAGCACCGCTTCGAGCGCGGTTTCCCAGCCGGCCTCGACGTGCAGCTTCTTCCACAGACGCGGCAGCGCGCCGAGCTCGTGCTTGTCGAGCCACGGCTGGATCTTGCCTTCCGTCTGCACGTTTTCCTGCAACTGCTTGAGCGCGGCCAGGCGCGCTTCGAGCTGATGGATCTGCGCGCTCTCGGCCTGCACGCGCTCGTGCGCCGCACGGCGCTCCGCGTCGAGGCGCGGCAGCGTCTCCTGCGCGTCGGCGAGGCGCGCCTGCGCCTCGGCAAGAATCTCTTCGTGCTCGGCGAGCTGCATCCGCAGCTCTTCGAGCTGCGCCTCGTCGGGCGCGTCGAGGCCGCCCGCCTCGGTCTTCAGACGCTCGTGGCGCTGCTGGAGCTGCTGGAGCTGCTGATCGGCATTGCGCTGGTGCGCGGCTTCGAGCTTGAGCGCCTGCTCGGTCTGCGCGATCCGGCCGCGCTCGTCGTTCAGTCCGGTCTGCGCATCGCGCCAGCGCGCCTCGAGCGCGGGCAGCGCGTCGTGCTTCGCGGCCGCGTCGTCCTCGGCGAGCGCCGCCTTCTCGTCGGCGACCGCGCGTGCTTCTTCCGCTTCCTCGATGTCGCCCTGCGCCTTGTCGGCCTGCGCGCGCCACTGCTCCTGCTGCGCGACGAGCGCCGCGATCTGCGATTGCACGCGGTTGCGCGACTCGACGATGAACTTGATCTCGGCCTCGAGGCGGCTCACCTCGGCGTTCGCTTCATAGAGCGCGCCCTGCGCGCCCTGCATCGCGTCGCTCGCCGAATAGTGCGCGACGCGCAGCGTCTCCAGTTGCGCCTCGACTTCGCGCAGCCTCGCGGTCTGCGCGTCGAGCTCGATCTGCGCGTCGCCGATCGCGCGGCGCTGCCTGTCCTGCTCGGCCGCCGCCTCGTTCTTGCGCAAAAGCCACAGCAGGCGTTGCTTCTCCTCGCCGTCGGCGACGAGCTCCTTGTACTTCGTCGCGACGACCGCCTGCGCTTCGAGCTTCTCGAGATTCGAGCCGAGCTCGCGGACGATGTCCTCGACGCGCGTCAGGTTCTCGCGCGTGTCGTGCAGGCGGTTCTCGGTCTCGCGGCGGCGCTCCTTGTACTTCGACACGCCCGCCGCCTCTTCGAGGAACACGCGCAGCTCTTCGGGCTTCGCCTCGATGATCCGCGCGATCATCCCCTGGCCGATGATCGCGTACGCGCGCGGGCCGAGACCCGTGCCGAGGAAGATATCCTGGATGTCGCGGCGGCGCGCGGGCAGATTGTTGATGTAGTAGCTCGACGTGCCGTCGCGCGTCAGCACGCGCTTCACGGCGATCTCGCCGTACTGGCCCCACTGGCCGGCCGCGCGGCCGTCGGAGTTGTCGAACACGAGCTCGACGCTCGCCCGGCTGCCGGGCTTGCGGGCCGTCGAGCCGTTGAAGATCACGTCCTGCATCGACTCGCCGCGCAGCTCGGACGCGCGCGATTCGCCGAGCACCCAGCGCACGGCGTCGATGATGTTGGATTTGCCGCACCCGTTCGGCCCCACCACGCCGACCAGTTGACCTGGGACCTGGAAGTGCGTGGGATCGACGAAAGATTTGAAGCCAGCGAGTTTGATCGAGCTCAGACGCACGGCGGTATCGGTGGTAAAGAGTGTGAAACGGTTCGGAACGTGCGTTGCGCGCCGCGATTCGGCCGCGAGGCCCGCGCGCGCGCCGCACGCCCAAGATTCGAAAAACGGGGCCGTGCTGTCAAGCAGTCGGCCCCGCGAATGGGGCCAATCATACCATCGCGCGCGCGCCGTCCCGCGGCTCGCGCGGTTCGTCGTCCGCCGGCCGGCCACGGTGCACGCGGCTCGACAGCAGGGTCGCGACGACGATGCAGAAGCCGCCCGCCCATTCGCGCGCGGTCGGCACTTCGTTGGCAAAAAGCCACGCCGACAGCGCGGTGACGACGATCTCGAACAGCATGACGATCGATGCGCGGTTCGCCGGCACGCGCGCCAAGCCGTGCTGGACGAGCATGTTGTTCGCCGCGACCGTCACGCCGATCCCGACGACGAGGAGCGCCGCGAAGCCCAAGTCGCCGCCCGCCGGCATCGGCGGCAGGCCTTCGACGAGCGACGCGACGACGCCGAGCGCGGCCGCGCCGCCGAAGAGCGTCGCCGTGCGCATCTCGGGCTTCATTCGCGGCAGCTCGCGGCTCGCCTTGACGACGAGCACGTTGCTCATCGCGAAGCTCATCCCCGCCGCGAGCCCCGCCCATTCGGCCGGGTTCGACGGCAGCGGCACGCCGAGCCGCGGCGACCACAGCATCAGCATCGCGCCGGCGAGCGACAGCGCGGCGAGCGCCGCGCCCGCGAGCGTGAGCCGCTCGTGCAGGATGAAGTGCGCGTAGATCGCGGTCCACGCGGGCGTCAGATAAAAGAGCAGCATCACGCGCAGCACTTCGCCGTGAATCGTGCCCCAGACGAAGCCGAGATTCGTCACGCCCGCCGCGACGCCGAGCGCGGGCAGCAGCCAGTGCCAGCGCACCGTCGCGATCGACCTGCGCCGCACGATCAGCACGAACGCGCAGGCGACGACGCTCGTTGCGGCGCTCGCCGCCGTGCCCGTCACGCCGAGCGCCGCCAGGAGACGCAGCGGATACCAGATCAGGCCCCATACCGACGCGCCGATCAGAATCGCGAGCGTCGGCCAGCCGGCGCTCCCTCGTTCATTCATTTGCAAACCGAACCTCTTTTTCCTTCATCGCACGGCGCCGCGGCGCGTTCGCCGCGCGTTCCGCCGTCCGATGTCACGCTATAATCGAGCGCCGTCGCCGCGCCCAACAGGCCGGCACGGGCCGGTAACGCCGGCATCCCGCGCGCCATCCGCCGCGCCCTTCTTCGCCCGCGCCCGGCGGCGCCTGCCGCGCCCCTGTTTCGCGCCCGTTTCGCTTAAACCGGCCCGTCCGATCGGCCATCTACCGGCTCCGCCCGTCCAAGCCCGTGAATCCTCGTCTCGATACGCTTCAGCCCTATCCGTTCGAAAAGCTCCGCGCGCTCTTTGCCGGCGTGACGCCGAGCGCGCATCTGCCGCCGATCAGCTTCGGCATCGGCGAGCCGAAGCATGCGACGCCCGCGCTGATCCGCGACGCCGCCGCGGCCGCGCTGGACGGCCTCGCGTCGTATCCGGCGACGGCGGGCACCGATGCGCTGCGCGAGACGATCGCCCGCTGGCTCGAGCGCCGCTACGGGCTGCCCGCGATCGACGCCGCGACGCAGGTGCTCGCCGCATCGGGCTCGCGCGAGGCGCTCTTCTCGCTCGCGCAGGCGGTGATCGATCCGGCCGCGGGCAAGCGCGGCGAGAACGCCGGCCAGAACGGCGAAAGGCCGATCGTACTCTGTCCGAATCCTTTCTATCAAATTTACGAAGGCGCGGCGCTCCTCGCGGGCGCCGAGCCGTACTTCGTCAACAGCGACCCGGCGCGCAACTTCGCGCCCGACTATTCGGTCGTGCCGGACGACGTGTGGGCGCGCACGCAGCTCGTCTACGTGTGCTCGCCCGGCAACCCGACGGGCGCCGTGCTGACGCTCGACGACTGGCGCGAGCTGTTCGCGCTGTCGGACGAGCACGGCTTCGTGATCGCGTCCGACGAATGCTATTCGGAGATCTACTTCGACGAGTCGAAGCCGCCGATGGGCGGCCTCGAGGCCGCGCACGAGCTCGGCCGCGGCTTCGAGCGCCTCGTGATGCTGTCGAGCCTGTCGAAGCGCTCGAACGTGCCGGGCATGCGCTCGGGCTTCGTCGCGGGCGACGCGGCGCTCATGAAGCGCTTCCTGCTGTACCGCACGTACCACGGCGCGGCGCTGTCGCCCGTCTGGCAGAAGGCGAGCGTCGCCGCCTGGGGCGACGAGGCGCACGTGCGCGAGAACCGCGCGCTCTACGCGCAGAAATTCGCGGCCGTCACGCCGATGCTCGCCGACGTCGTCGACGTGCGCCTGCCCGACGCCGCGTTCTACCTGTGGGCGAACGTCGCGAGGACCGGCCTGTCGGATACCGAGTTCGCCCGGCGCCTCTTCGCCGACTATAATGTGACGGTCCTGCCCGGCTCGTATCTCGCCCGCGACGCGCATGGCGCGAATCCCGGCCGCGACTTCGTCCGGATCGCGCTCGTCGCCGGCACGGCCGAATGCGTCGAAGGCGCGCAGCGCATCGTCGACTTCTGCCGCGGCCTCGCCCGCTGAACGCGCTTCGAGCGCCCCCGATTCATCCATCATCCACGTCCAGCATAGCCACGAACATGTCGCAACAACTTCAGCAAATCATCGATAACGCCTGGGAAAACCGCGCCGAGCTGTCGCCGAAGGCCGCGTCCGCGGAGATCCGCGAAGCCGTCGCGCACGCGATCGAGCAGCTCGACCGCGGCGCGCTGCGCGTCGCCGAGAAGATCGACGGCGAATGGACCGTGCACCAGTGGCTGAAGAAGGCCGTGCTGCTGTCGTTCCGCCTGGAAGACAATGCGCCGATGCCGGCGGGCGGCTACTCGCAGTTCTACGACAAGGTGCCGTCGAAGTTCGCGAACTACACGGCCGAAGACTTCGCCGCGGGCGGCTTCCGCGTCGTGCCGCCCGCCATCGCGCGCCGCGGCTCGTTCATCGCGAAGAACGTCGTGCTGATGCCGTCGTACACGAACATCGGCGCGTACGTCGACGAAGGCACGATGGTCGATACCTGGGCGACGGTCGGCTCGTGCGCGCAGATCGGCAAGAACGTGCACCTGTCGGGCGGCGTCGGCATCGGCGGCGTGCTCGAGCCGCTGCAGGCGAACCCCGTCATCATCGAGGACAACTGCTTCATCGGCGCGCGCTCGGAAGTCGTCGAAGGCGTGATCGTCGAGGAGAACTCGGTGATCTCGATGGGCGTGTACCTCGGCCAGAGCACGAAGATCTACGACCGCGAAACGGGCGAAGTGACGTATGGCCGCATTCCGGCCGGCTCGGTCGTCGTCGCGGGCAACCTGCCGTCGAAGGACGGCACGCACAGCCTGTACTGCGCGGTGATCGTGAAGAAGGTCGACGCGAAGACGCGCGCGAAGGTCGGCCTGAACGAACTGCTGCGAGGCGACTGATGGCGAAGCCTCGCACCGTGGTCGTGTACGGCATTCCGAACTGCGACACCGTGAAGAAGGCCCGCGTGTGGCTCGACGAGCACGGTGTCGAGTTCGAATTTCACGATTTCAAGAAAGCCGGCGTCAGCGCGCCGCTGGTCGAGGACTGGCTGAAGGACGTGTCGCTCGACGCGCTCCTGAACCGGCGCGGCACCACGTGGCGCGGCCTGGCCGACGACATGAAGGCGGCCGCCGAAACGCCGGCCGGCGCGATCGCGCTGATGATCCACAAGCCGTCGGTCATCAAGCGTCCGGTGCTGGTCGTCAACGGCCGCGTGAAATCGCTCGGCTTCGCGGCCGACCAGTACACGGCGCTGTTTGCCGCGTAGCGGCCGCCTGCGCTGAACGCGCCAGAAGCCTCATCGCTGCCGGCCACCGCGCCGGCATTTTTTATCGAAAGTGGTCCGAACCATGTCCGCCACCCTAGCCCTTACCGAACAACTGATCGCGCGCGCGTCCGTCACGCCCGACGATCAGCACTGCCAGCACCTGATGATCGAGCGCCTCACCGCGCTCGGCTTCGAATGCGAAACGATCGCGTCGCACGGCGTGACGAACTTCTGGGCCGTCAAGCGCGGCACGGCCGGCCGCGACGGCAAGCTGCTCGCGTTCGCAGGCCACACCGACGTCGTGCCGACCGGCCCGCTCGAGCAGTGGAGCTCCCCGCCCTTCGTGCCGACGCATCGCGACGGCAAGCTGTACGGCCGCGGCGCCGCCGACATGAAGACGTCGCTCGCGGGCTTCGTCGTCGCGGCCGAGGAGTTCGTCGCCGCGCATCCGCAGCACCGCGGCTCGATCGGCTTTCTGATCACGAGCGACGAGGAAGGGCCCGCAACGGACGGCACCGTGAAGCTCGTCGAAGCGCTCGGCGCGCGCGGCGAGCGGCTCGACTACTGCATCGTCGGCGAGCCGACGTCGACGGCGACGCTCGGCGACGTCGTGAAGAACGGCCGGCGCGGCTCGATGTCGGGCGAGCTCGTCGTCAAGGGCGTGCAAGGCCACATCGCCTATCCGCATCTCGCGAAGAACCCGATCCATCTGCTCGCGCCGGCGCTCGCGGAGCTCGCGGCCGAGCAATGGGACGAAGGCAACGAATATTTCCCGCCGACCACCTGGCAGGTATCGAACCTGCGCGCGGGCACCGGCGCGACGAACGTGATCCCGGGCCACGCGGATCTGCTGTTCAATTTCCGCTTCTCGACGGCGAGCACCGTCGAGGGCCTGCAGGCGCGCGTGCACGCGATCCTCGACAAGCACGAGCTCGACTACGCGCTGAACTGGTCGGTGAGCGGCCTGCCGTTCCTCACGCCGCGCGGCGAGCTGTCGAACGCGCTCGATGAGGCGATCCGTGCGGAAACCGGCGTTTCGCCCGAGCTGTCGACGACGGGCGGCACGTCCGACGGCCGCTTCATCGCGCGCATCTGCCCGCAGGTGATCGAATTCGGCCCGCCGAACGGCAGCATCCACAAGATCGACGAGCACATCGAAGTGCGTTTCGTCGATCCGCTGAAGAACGTGTACCGCCGCGTACTCGAACAACTGATCGCCTGACGAAGACCGCTCGATGACCACATCCCCCTCCCCGTTCAAGACCGTCCGCGACCTCGTCCGCTACGCGGTGTCGCGCTTCTCGAAGGCGAAGCTCGCGTTCGGCCACGGCTCGGACAACGCGTTCGACGAAGCCGTCTATCTCGTGCTGCACACGCTGCATCTGCCGCTTGACACGCTCGAGCCGTTTCTCGACGCGCGCCTCGCGCCCGACGAGATCGACGCGGTGCTCGCCGTGATCGAGCGACGCGCGACCGAGCGCGTGCCCGCCGCGTACATCACGCACGAAGCGTGGATGCACGGCCATCGCTTCTACGTCGACGAGCGCGTGATCGTGCCGCGCTCGTTCATCGGCGAGCTGCTCGACGACGGCCTGCAGCCGTTTGTCGAAGATCCCGCGCTCGTCGGCTCGGTGCTCGAGCTGTGCACGGGCTCCGGCTGCCTCGCGATCCTCGCGGCGCTCGCGTTTCCGAACGCGAGCGTCGACGCGGTCGACCTGTCGGCCGACGCGCTCGAAGTCGCGAAGATCAATCGCGGCGACTACGGGCTCGACGAGCAGATCGCGCTCCATCACGGCGACCTGTATGCGCCGCTGCCGCCATCCAGGTCGCTCGATCCGGAGCAGCGCTACGACGTGATCATCACGAATCCGCCGTACGTAAACGCGGATTCGATGGCCGAGCTGCCCGCCGAGTACCGGCACGAGCCGGAGATGGCGCTCGCGGGCGGCGCGGACGGGATGGACATCGTGCGCCGCATCATCGGCGAAGCGCGCCGGTGGCTGAAGGACGACGGCGTGCTCGTCGTCGAGATCGGCAACGAGCGTGCGAACGTCGAGGCGGCGTTCGGCGGCCTCGATCTCGTTTGGCTGTCGACGAGCGCGGGCGACGACGGCGTGTTCCTGATCCACGCTAGCGACCTGCCCGCCGTCGCCGGCTGAAGCCGCGCTCGTCCGTGCGAGCCGGCCCGTCCGGTTCGTACGGAGTGGCCGCTCGCGCGCACGCTTCGGTAAGATGCGCGTAAGCGGCGCCCGGTCGCGGCGCGCCGCGTGGCCTCCTTCAGGAATCCAACGCGCTCATGACCCTCGATTGGCTCCATCTCGGCACCTTCATCGGCCTCGCGCACGTGCTCGGCGTGATCGCGGCCTGCCATGCGATCCTGAACACGCGCACGTCGCAAGGCGCGATCGCATGGGCGGTGTCGTTGACGGCGATGCCGTACCTGACGCTGATCCCGTATCTGTTCCTCGGCCGCAGCAAGTTCTCCGGCTACGTCGACGCGCGCCGCCACGAGACCGAGGCGCTGCGCACCCGCGCGCATCCGGCGCCGTGGGATGCAGAGGGCTCGACGCTCGGCGCGCCGAAGGAAGCGCTCGGCCTCGCGCGCGTGCGCGCGCTCACGCGCCTCGTCGGGATGCCGTTCGTCGCCGGCAACGCGGTGCGCACGCTCGTCAACGGCGACGCGACGTTCTCCGCGATCCTCGCGGCGATCGACGCCGCGCGCAGCTACGTGATCGTCCAGTTCTTCATCGTCCGCGACGATGCGCTCGGCGCGATGCTGCGCGATGCGCTGATCGCGCGCGCGCAAGCGGGCGTGCGCTGCTATCTGCTGTACGACAGCATCGGCAGCTTCGATCTGCCGTCGAGCTACGTGCACGCGCTGCGCGAAGGCGGCGTCGAAGTGCATCCGTTCGCGACCAACAAGCAGTTCGTCAACCGCTTCCAGCTCAACTTCCGCAACCACCGCAAGATCGTCGTCGTCGACGGCGAGCGCGCGTTCGTCGGCGGACACAATGTCGGCGTCGAATATCTCGGCGGCAATCCGCGGCTGTCGCCGTGGCGCGACACGCACATCGAGGTGCGCGGTCCTGCCGTCGCGAACATCCAGTACGTGTTCGCCGAGGACTGGCACTGGGCGACGCAGTCGCTGCCGCCGCAGGCGCCGCCGCCCGCGCCCGCTCCCGACGCCGACATGCACTGCCTCGTCGTGCCGATGGGTCCCGCCGACAAGCAGGAGACGGGTTCGCTCTTCTTCGCGGAGGCGATCAACGCGGCGCGCGAGCGCGTGTGGATCACGACGCCCTACCTCGTGCCCGACGAGGCGGTGATCTCCGCGCTGAAGCTCGCGGTGATGCGCGGCGTCGACGTGCGGGTGCTGATTCCGAGCCGGCGCGATCACTACGTCGTGTTCGAAGCGTCGAAGCTCTATGCGCGCGATCTCGTCGACGCGGGCGTGCGGATCTTCCGCTACCGGCCCGGGTTCCTGCATCAGAAGGTCGTGCTGATCGACCGCGCGGCGGCCGCCGTCGGCAGCGCGAACCTCGACAACCGCTCGTTCCGGCTGAATTTCGAGATCATGGTGCTGACGGTCGACGAAGGCTTCGCGACCGAAGTCGAAGCGATGCTCGAACGCGATTTCAACGATGCGTTCGAAGTGGATCTGAGCGAGTACCGACGCTCGCCCGCGTGGCGGCGCGTCGCGATGCATATCGCGCGGCTGTTCGCGCCGATTCTCTGACGGGCGCATAGCGCGCACGCGCGCGCCGTCGGCACCGCGCCTAAACCAACCTCGCCGGCCCGATTCCGGCCCGACAAATGACGGGGGCTTCCCGATGAAATGCGTGATGTTCTATCAGATGGCGCCGGACGGCCTCGGGAAGGCCGCCACGCTCCGCGCCGCGCACGTCGCGCGGCTGCGCGAATTCCATGCGCGCGGCGTGTTGCTGATGGCAGGTCCGTTCGCCGATCCTGCGCAAGGCGCGCTCGGCATCTTCGCGAGCCGTGAAGCGGCGGAAGAATTCGCGAGCGGCGATCCATTCGTGACGGGCGGCGTCGTGAGCAATTGGACGCTTCAGGAATGGCAGGAAGTGCTGACGTAGCCGCCCACCGCGGGGGGGAACATGCGCCGGCGCGCGCGTGGCGTCCACGACTGCTCGGATCGCGGCGCCGGAACGCGTTCCCTCATGGGCGAGCCGCCCCGCTCGCCCACTTCGCCGCATTCGAACGCGACATCATCGAACGCGATGTCCGCGGCGCCGACCGAAAATGCGCTCGTCGTGCGACCCGCTCGGACGCCGCACCGCTACACCATCGCGCCGGCGCGCCAGGAAGCGCAACCGGCCTTCATCGGCCGCCCGCCCTTTCAGCTCCGGCGCACCCGGCTCGCGCCGCGGCGCGCCGCCGCCCGGCTCAGAGCAGCTTCTCGACGTCCTCGGCGATATCGTCGGGCTTCGTCGACGGCGCGTAGCGCTTGACGATCTCGCCCTCCCGGCTCACGAGAAATTTCGTGAAATTCCACTTGATCGCCTTGAGGCCGAGAATGCCGGGCGCCTCCTCGGTCAGATAGCGGTACAGCGGATGCGCATTCGCGCCGTTCACGTCGATCTTCGCGAACATCGGAAACGTGACGCCGAAGTTCTTCTCGCAGAACGCGCCGATCTGCGACGCGTCGCCCGGCTCCTGCTTGCCGAACTGGTTGCACGGAAAGCCGAGCACGACGAGCCCGCGTTCGCGAAAGCGGTCGTACAGCTGCTGCAGCCCCCCGTATTGCGGCGTGAACCCGCACTCGCTCGCGGTGTTGACGATGAGGAGCACCTTGCCCCTGTACTGCTCGAGCGGCACCTCGCCGCCCGTGAGCGCCTGCGCGCTGAATGAATAAAGTTCCGACATCGGCTCGTTCCTCCCTGTTTTGATAGGGTCATGCTGTCCGCCGAAGTCTAGGCGAATTCGGCGCCGTGCGCACACTCCGCCATCCGGACGATCCCCCGCTCGCGGCTCGCAGTCTAGAATAGCGGTTTTTCCGAGCTTTTTTCGCCGTGATCCGTTTCAATCAGTTCAGCCTCGCCCGCGGCACGAAGCCGCTCTTCGACGCGACCTCGTTCACGCTGAATCCCGGCGAGAAAGCGGGCCTCGTCGGCGCGAACGGCGCCGGCAAATCGACGCTCTTCGCGGTGCTGCGCGGCGAACTGCACGCGGACGCGGGCGACTTCGCGATGCCGCCGTCGTGGCGCATCGCGCACGTGTCGCAGGAGACGCCCGCCGTCGATCGCAGCGCGCTCGACTACACGCTCGACGGCGACGCCGCGCTGCGCGCGATCGAGGCGCGCATCGCGCAAGCGTCCGCCGCGCACGACGGCGCAGCCGAAGCCGAAGCGCATGCGGCGTTCGCCGACGCCGACGGCTACACCGCGCCCGCGCGCGCCGAAGCGCTGCTGCTCGGGCTCGGCTTCACGCTCGCGCAGACGCGCGAAAGCGTCTCGAGCTTCTCGGGCGGCTGGCGGATGCGCCTCAATCTTGCGCAGGCG
The DNA here is from genome assembly GCF_000959365.1 of Burkholderia oklahomensis C6786. NCBI lineage: Bacteria > Pseudomonadati > Pseudomonadota > Betaproteobacteria > Burkholderiales > Burkholderiaceae > Burkholderia > Burkholderia oklahomensis. Next base: position 3,278,931 of record NZ_CP009555.1, on the reverse strand, counting down.
CTGATGTGCCGCTCCGACCTGCTGCTCCTCGACGAACCGACGAACCACCTGGATCTCGACGCGATCGTCTGGCTCGAAGACTGGCTGCATCGCTATCCGGGCACGCTCGTCGTCATTTCGCACGATCGCGAATTCCTCGACGCCGTCTGCAGCGTGACGCTGCACCTGGAAAACCGCCAGGTGAAGCGCTATGGCGGCAACTACTCGCAATTCGAAGTGCTGCGCGCGCAGCAGCTCGAGCTGCAGCAAAGCGCTTACGAGAAGCAACGGAAGACGATCGAACATCTGCAGAGCTTCATCGACCGCTTCAAGGCGAAGGCGACGAAGGCAAAGCAGGCGCAAAGCCGGATGAAGGCGCTCGAGAAGATGGAGTTGATCGCGCCCGCGCACGTCGCGTCGCCGTTCACGTTCGAGTTCCGCACGCCCGACTCCGCGCCGAACCCGATGCTCGTGATGGAGGACGTGCGCTGCGGCTATCTTGCTGACGACGGCGGCGAGATTCCGATCGTCGAGCGCGTCGCGCTGTCGATCCAGAACGGCCAGCGGATCGGCCTCCTAGGCGCGAACGGCCAAGGCAAGTCGACGCTCATCAAGACGCTCGCGAGCACGCTCGCGCCGCTCGCGGGCGACGTGCGCACCGGAAAGGGCCTGACGATCGGCTATTTCGCGCAGCATCAGCTCGAGACGCTGCGCCCCGACGATTCGGCGCTCGCGCACCTCGCGCGCCTCGCGCCCGACACGCGCGAGCAGGAGCTGCGCGATTTCCTCGGCGGCTTCAACTTCTCGGGCGACATGGCGACCGCGCCGATCGCGCCGTTCTCGGGTGGCGAAAAGGCGCGACTCGCACTCGCGCTCATCATCTGGCAGAAGCCGAATCTGCTGCTCCTCGACGAACCGACCAACCACCTCGATCTCGAGACGCGCCACGCGCTCACGATGGCGCTCGCGCAATTCGAAGGCACGCTGATCCTCGTGTCGCACGACCGCCACTTGCTGCGCGCGACGACCGACCAGTTCATGCTCGTCGCGAAGCACCGGCTGCAGCCGTTCGACGGCGATCTCGACGACTACCGCGACTGGCTGCTGCAGCACGCGGCCGAGCAGCGCGCGGCGGCGAAGGGCGATGCGGGCTCGGCGAGCGACGTCAACGGCGCGACCGCGGTCAACCGCAAGGATCAGAAGCGCCAGGAAGCGGAAGCGCGCCAACGGCTGTCGCAACTGAAGAAGCCGCTGCAGACGCGCATCGCGAAGATCGAGAAGGAAATGGAGCGGCTCCACGCCGAAAAGGCGGAGCTCGATGCGTTCGTCGCCGATCCGGCGACCTACGCGGCGGAACAGAAGGCGCACCTCACCGATGCGATCCGCAAGCTGGGCGACGTCAACGGCCGCATCGAAGCGCTCGAAGCCGACTGGCTCGGCGCGCAGGATGAACTGGAGAAAATCGGGTAACGCGAGCGGCGAGCGGCGAGCGGCGCGCCGATGTCGGATCGCGCCGACGCCCCGCAGTCGGAAATCAGCGCCGCGGCAGCGTGTCGCGCGGCATCTGCTCGTCGTCGACCATCAGATAGCGACGGCCTTCGAGCGGCCGGCGGATCATCGCATAGACTTCCGCCTCGGTCACGTTGACGGCGGCGACGCGGCGGGCGATCCGCCCGTCTCCGCTGACCCATTCGACGATCCGGCAACCGCCGCCCCACGGCGCGCCGATCGGCTCGGACACGCGGCAACCCCGCACGTTGTACGTGCGCTTTTGCGCACCTGAATGATGAGATCGTTTCAACACGCTTCCCTTTTTCCGCGTCATGCGGCAGACAACCTGGGCAAGCATAGAAAAAAACAGGCTGCAAAAGGGTTACATCAGCGTACCAAAACGTTACATGGTTTTACGCCCCCGATCGGAGCGCGAAAGGCGCGGGGCCGGAACCCGCCGGCTCGCCGCCGCGCTCATTCGAGCACGCGAATCTGGTCGATCGCCTGCTCGATCCGCTCGACCGCATGCACGCGAAGCCCGTCGATCGGCTGTTTCGGCGCATTCGCCTTCGGAATCAGCGCGGTCGTGAAGCCGAGCTTCGCCGCTTCGCGCAGGCGTTCCTGCCCGCGCGGCGACGGCCGGATCTCGCCCGCGAGCCCGACTTCGCCGAATACGATCAGACCCTTTGGCAACGGTTTGTTACGCATCGACGAATGAATCGCGAGCAGCACCGCGAGGTCGGCGGCCGGCTCGGTAATCTTGACGCCGCCGACCGCGTTCAGGAACACGTCCTGATCGAAGCACGCGATCCCCGCGTGCCGGTGCAGCACGGCGAGCAGCATCGCGAGCCGGTTCTGCTCGAGGCCGACCGCGAGCCGGCGCGGATTCGGCACGTTCGCGGTGTCGACGAGCGCCTGCACCTCGACGAGGAGCGGCCGCGTGCCTTCCTGCGTGACGAGCACGCACGAACCCGGCACGACCTCCGTGTGCTGCGACAGAAACAGCGCGGACGGATTCGCGACGCCGCGCAGGCCGCGCTCCGTCATCGCGAACACGCCAAGCTCGTTGACCGCGCCGAAGCGGTTCTTGAACGCGCGCACAAGGCGAAACGACGAATGCGTGTCGCCTTCGAAATACAGCACGGTATCGACGATGTGCTCGAGCACGCGCGGGCCCGCAAGGTTGCCCTCCTTCGTCACGTGCCCGACCATGATGATCGCGGTGCCCGATTGTTTCGCGATACGCGTCAATTGCGCCGCGCATTCGCGCACCTGCGCGACCGAGCCGGGCGCCGACGTCAGCGCTTCCGAATAAATCGTCTGGATCGAGTCGATGACCGCGACGTCGGGCCGCTCGGCGTCGATCGTCGCCTGGATCTTCTCGAGCTGGATTTCGGCAAGGAGCTTCAGATCGGCCGCGCTCGCGCCGCTGCCGTCGAGGAGCGCGAGCCGCTGCGCACGCAGTGCGATCTGCGCGCCCGATTCCTCGCCGCTGATATAGAGCGCCGGCCGCTCGCTCGCGATCTGCGCGAGCGACTGCAACAGCAGCGTCGACTTGCCGATCCCCGGATCGCCGCCGATCAGCACGACGCCGCCCGCGACGAGCCCGCCGCCCAGCACCCGGTCGAATTCGCCGATCCCGGTCGAAAAGCGCGGCACGTCGGCCGCCTCGATGTCCGCGAGCCGCTGCACCGGCGCCTGCTTCGCGAGCGACTTGAAGCGGTGCGCGGACGGCGAGCTCTCGACCGACTCGACGAGGGTGTTCCATGCCTGGCACGACGGGCATTGCCCCTGCCACTTCGGCGTCTGCCCGCCGCATTCGGTGCAGACGAATACCGTCTTTTGCTTCGCCACGCGCGCGCCCTTATTCAGCACGCACCGGCACGCGCGGCGCGACCGCGCACATCAGCTCGTAGCCGACCGTCCCGCATTGCGCGGCGACGTCGTCGATGGGGAGCGTCTCGCCCCACAGTTCGACGCGCGAGCCGACGCCCGCCTGCGGCACGGGCGTGAGGTCGACGGTGATCATGTCCATCGACACGCGGCCGACGATCCGCGTGCGCACGCCGTCGACGACGACGGGCGTGCCCTCGGGCGCGATTCGCGGATAGCCGTCCGCGTAGCCGCACGCGACGACGCCGATGCGCATCGTGTCCTGCGCGGCGAACATGGAGCCATAGCCGACCGTCTGCCCTTTCGCGAGCGTCTGCACGGCGATCAGCTCGGACGCGAGCGTCATCGTCGGCTTCAGCCCCTTGTCGGCGATGTCCGCCGAGCGCCCGGACGGCGACGCGCCGTACAGCATGATGCCGGGCCGCACCCAGTCGAAGTGCGTCGACGGGTGCCAGAGCACGGCGGCCGAGTTCGCGAGGCTGCGCGCGCCGGCGATCCCTTCCGCGCCGCGCTCGAACGTGGCAATCTGGTCGGCGACGCCGCGTTCGCTGTCGGCGTCCGAAAAATGGGTCATCAACGTGATCTGGCCGATGCCGGGGCATGCGCGCGCCCGCTCCCACGCGGCGCGGAACTTCTCCGGCGTGTAGCCGAGCCGGTTCATCCCGCTGTTCATCTTGAGCTGGACGTTGACGGGCTTCGACAGCCGCGCGGTTTCGAGCATCCGCATCTGCTCGTCGTTGTGCACCGCGGTCGTCAGGCTGTAGCGGTCGATCACGTCGATGTCGGTCGAGCGGAAGAAGCCTTCGAGCAGCAGGATCGGACCCGCCCAGCCGAGCTCGCGCAGCTTCACGGCCTCGTCGAGGTCGAGAAGGCCAAAGCCGTCGGTGCCGCGCAGCCCGGGAAAGACCCGTGCGAGGCCGTGCCCGTAGGCGTTCGCCTTGACGATCGCCCAGACCTTCGAGTGGGCGGCGTGGCGGCGCACGACGGTAAGATTGTTCGCGAGGGCTGCGGTGTGGATCGTGGCGGAAATCGGGCGCGGCATAGGAAATTTCAGTAAAGACGCTTGCGAATCATCAGCTTATCGCGCCTTTTGGGCGCGATGCGAACAATGCGCGGAACGTTCGGGGAATCTTGCTAGTCCGAATTGACGTATTTTCGTGATATAAAGCCGTGCGCACAACCCATTTCGAACGGAATAAGTCCGATTGCACGGCCCGCGCGGCCGAGCCGCCGCGAGGAAAGCATCGCTTCAGATGAAAAAAGGTTTTTACTCCATCATGGCCGCGCAGTTTTTCTCGTCGTTGGCCGACAGCGCTCTTCTCATCGCCGCAATCGCCCTGCTCAAAGATCTCCACGCGCCGAACTGGATGATACCGCTCCTGAAGCTGTTCTTCGTCCTGTCGTACGTGGTGCTCGCCGCATTCGTCGGCGCATTCGCCGATTCCCGCCCGAAAGGGCACGTGATGTTCATCACCAATTCGATCAAGGTCGTCGGCTGCCTCATCATGCTGGTCGGCGCGCACCCGCTCATCGCGTACGGGATCGTCGGCTTCGGCGCCGCCGCCTATTCGCCCGCGAAGTACGGCATTCTGACCGAGCTCCTGCCGCCCGAGCGGCTCGTCGCCGCGAACGGCTGGATCGAAGGCACGACGGTCGGCTCGATCATCCTCGGCACGGTGCTGGGCGGCGCGCTCATCAGCCCGAAGATCGCGTCGCACGTGATCGCGCACACGCCGCCTTCGATCAACACGCCCGCCGAAGCGGCGATGCTCGTCATCATGGCGATCTACGCCACGGCCGCGCTCTTCAATCTGCGCATCCCCGACACGGGCGCGCGCTATCCGAAGCAGCAGCACGGCCCGCTCAAGCTCGTCACCGATTTCGCCGACTGCTTCGTCACGCTCTGGCGCGACAAGCTCGGCCAGATCTCGCTCGCCGTCACGACGCTCTTCTGGGGCGCGGGCGCGACGCTGCAGTTCATCGTCCTCAAGTGGGCGGAAGTGTCGCTCGGCATGTCGCTGTCCGAAGGCGCGATCCTGCAGGCGGTGGTCGCGCTCGGCGTCGCGGCGGGCGCGATGATCGCGGCGAGCCAGATCCCGCTGCGCAAGTCGCTGACCGTGCTGCCGGTGGGCATCATCATGGGCATCGCGGTGATGCTGATGGCGTTCTACACGCGCGAGCTGTTCCCCGCGCACTGGGCGCTGCACATCGGGCGCATGCACGTGCCCGTCTACCTGCTCGTCGCGTACGTGTTCCTGATGTTCGTCGGCGCGCTGTCGGGCTTCTTCGTCGTGCCGATGAACGCGCTCCTCCAGCATCGCGGCCACGTGCTGCTGTCGGCCGGACATTCGATCGCGGTGCAGAACTTCAACGAGAACCTGTCCGTGCTCGTGATGCTCTGCCTGTATGCGGCGCTCGTGTGGCTCGACGTGTCGGTCGGCGTCGTGATCGTGCTGTTCGGCACGTTCGTCTGCCTGACGATGTGGCTCGTGATGCGGCTGCACGTCGCGAATCAGCGCCGCTTCGATTCGGTCGCCCTGATCGGCGAATCGAAACACTGATGCGCGGTGCGGGCGCGTATTCGCCGCGCCGCCGCCCGCGCCTTCCGCCCGCGTTTTTCATCGACGCATCCCGCCCATGACCCGACCGATTCCCAACGCGCTCACGATCGCCGGCTCCGACTCCGGCGGCGGCGCAGGCATCCAGGCCGACCTGAAGACCTTCTCCGCGCTCGGCGCGTACGGCGCGAGCGTGATCACCGCGCTCACCGCGCAGAACACGCGCGGCGTGACGGGCGTGCACGCGCCCGACGCAGGCTTCGTCGCCGCGCAGCTCGATGCCGTGTTCGACGACATCCGCATCGACGCGGTGAAGATCGGCATGCTCGCGAACGCGTCGATCGTGCGCACGGTCGCGGCGGCGCTCGCACGCTACGCGCCGCGCCACGTCGTGCTCGACACGGTGATGATCTCGAAGAGCTCGCACGCGCTCCTCGCGCCCGACGCGGTCGACGCGCTGCGCAACGCGTTGCTGCCGCTCGCCGATCTCGTCACGCCGAATCTGCCGGAAGCCGCCGAGCTGCTCGGCGTCGCGATCGCGACGACCGAGGACGAGATGGTGCGTCAGGGCGAAGCGCTCATCGCGCGCGGCGCGAAGGCGGTGCTGATGAAGGGCGGCCATCTCGGCGCCGAGCACGAGAGCCCGGACTGGCTGATTCACACGGGCGGCGCGCAGCGCTTCCCGGGCACGCGGCTGCCGGTCGCGAACACGCACGGCACGGGGTGCACGCTGTCGTCGGCGATCGCCGCGCTGCTGCCGCAGCGGCCGACGCTCGCGGACGCGATTGCCGACGCGAAAATCTATCTGACGGGCGCGATCGGCGCGAGCGGGCGGCTCGACGTCGGGCATGGCGTCGGGCCGGTCCATCATTTCTATCGGTGGTGGTGAGCGGGCCGCGATCGATGCAAAAGGCGCGGGAGGCGCGGCTTTCGCATCGCCCGGTGGCGGGTTCTCGCCGATCGGCGCGCCTGCCTCTCGTTTTTCACGCGCCGCACTGTGCCGTCGCGATAACGCGCGCGTCGCGCTCGGGCATCATGCTCGGATCGATCGGATCGCGCGCCGGTGCGACGTATTGCGCGCGCCGTGCGTCGCGGCGAGCGAGCGAGTCGTCGAGCACGGCTTCGACGCGCGCAAATAGGCAAATAGGCAAATAGGCGAACGAGCGTCGCGCATCTAGCGCTCGATAACGAGCACAAGCGTCGCGCGCAACTGGGCAACTGGATTCCGCACGAAGCGCTCCAGCGACCGGATGCCCGCCCCGCCCCCACCGCGCATCAACGCGCAGCAAACGCCGCCGCACGTTCCGGCCAATCGTCGGGCACGATGAAGCCGCGCGTGATTTCGCGCCACATCGCGTCGTCATCGCGCGCGAGCGCCGCGACGAGCGACGGCCCCGCCTGCTCCGCGACCTGCGCGAGAACCGCATCCGCCGCGAGCAGCGCACCAGGGCCCTGCGTCGCCGCCGCCTCGTCGATCGCGCGCGGCGCGAGCCACGCGAGACGCGGCAGCACCGCCCACGCGACGTCGCCCCGCTGCGCGCCGGCGAACGCCGGCCACGCGTCGCGCGTGACCCAGAAGCCGCGCGGATGATCGGCTCCGACTTCGGGCGGATCGGCGATCCCGCCGTTCGCCCGCGCGTCGCCCGCGCGATAGAACAGCCACCCTTTCACGAGCATCTGCGCGCGCCACGGCCCCGCGTGACCGAGCGACGCGAACTCGTCGCGCCGCGTCAGCAGCAGCTGATGATCAATGAGCCGCGCGCGCTTCAGATCGAAGCGGTCGGCAAGATTCGGTCCGACGAAGTCGACGAGCGATGCGGCGCCCGACGTCGCGACGCACAGATAGCATTTGACCGCGAGCTCCCAATGCAGGCGCTCGCCGCGCGCGGTCTCGATCAGGAAATCGCACTCGCCGAGCGTGCGGCCGTTGAGGCGCAGCGGCAGGTTCGCGGCGACGAGGCGCAGCGACGGCGCATGCCCGACGAAATAGCCGAGCAGGCATTCGGCGTAGCGGCCGAGCCGCACCGGCCGCGCCTGCGCGAGCGCGTCGTGCAGCGGCGCGGGCTGCGCGTCGAGCGCGACGAGCCACGCCGCCGTCCGCGCCGCATCGGCGACGCTTGCCCAAGGCTGCGCAAGCGGCGCGCCCGCCGACGGCGCGAGCAGGCTCGCGCTCGACAGCAGCCATGCGAGATCGCGCACGGCCGCGTCGCGCAAAGCGCTCAGCGGCACGGGCGACGCCGCGGCGTTCATTGCGGGTCGGCGGCGGGCGCGGCGTTCCGGTAGGCATCGTTCGCGAGGCACAGATCGGACCAGGCCTTCGCCTTGTCCTGCAGGCTGCGCAGCAGATACGCCGGATGGTACGTGACGATCACGGGCACGCCCTCGTATTGATGCACGCGCCCGCGCATCGAAGCGATGCTCGCGTCGGTCTTGAGGAGCGTCTGCGCGGCGAAGCGGCCGAGCGCGACGATCAGCTTCGGCTTCACGAGTGCGACCTGGCGCTGCAGATACGGCTCGCAGCGCGCGACTTCATCCGGCTCCGGATTGCGGTTGCCGGGCGGGCGGCACTTGATCACGTTCGCGATGTAGACGTTCTCGCCGCGCTTGAGCGCGAGCGCACGCAGCATGTTGTCGAGCAGCTTGCCCGCCTGGCCGACGAACGGCTCGCCCTGCTTGTCCTCGTTCTCGCCCGGCGCCTCGCCGATCAGCATCCAGTCCGCGCGCTCGTCGCCGACGCCGAACACCGTGTTCGTACGCTTCTCGCAGAGGCGGCAGCGCCGGCAGTCGGCGACTCGCGCGCGCAGCTCGTCCCAGCCGAGCTCGGCGACGGACGGCTCAGACGCGGCCGCGGGCTTCGCGGCGACGTCCGGCAGCGCGGGCTCGAACACCGGCTCGAGATCGAACCACGACGTGTCTTCGCCGGGTTCCGCCGTGTCCGGACCGTCGGCCCGTACGGATGGCGCGTGTGCCGATGCGGCGCTCGCGTTCGCCGCGGCACGCGGTGCGCCGGCTTCTTGCGGGAAGCCGGCGGAATCGGGCGAGCCGCCGCGCGTCGGCGCGCGCCGCTCGTCGCGCGCGGCTGGCTGCCCGGCCGCCATCGCACGCTCGACCATCGAATCGTGTACGCCCGGCGCGCTCTGCCCGGACGACGCAATCATCGCCTGCGCGTCGGCATCGGCCGCGACCGCTTGCACCTGTGCGTCGGCCGCCAGCGGCGCGCGCGCCGCGCGACCGCCAGCCGACGACGCCGGCTCGGCCGCATCCAGTGCGCGCGCCGCGGCACGCGTCGGCTCGGCGGCCGGCGCCGCCGCACCCGCGACGTCGCGCGCCTTCTCACGCGGCGCGCTTTCGCGCGCCGTGCCGTACGCGGCGTCGGACACCGCTTGCGCAGCCGCTGCCGCGCCGTGCCCCGCCGTCGTCGCGTCCTGCTGCACGTCCTCGGCGCGCGCGACCCCGCGCCGCACCCAGGCGGGCGCGAGCCCCAGCTCTTCGAGCGCCGCTTCAACCAACGCCATGCACGCCTCCTTCCTTCGTCAATGCGAGACGCATCACGATTGCGTCCTCCCGGCTCCGATGCTTGGCCGGATAGTAGTTCCTGCGCCGCCCGATCGACACGAAGCCGAAGCGCTCGTACAGATGAATCGCACGCGGATTCGACGGCCGCACTTCGAGCAGCACGCCGTCGAGCCGCTCGGCACGCGCGATCCGCACCGCCTCGCGCAGCAGCGCGAGGCCGACGCCCGAGCACTGCGCGGCGGGCGCGACGCACAGATTCAGCAGATGCATCTCGTCGACGACGGGCATCAGCACGCAATAGCCGACGAGCACGCCCGTCACGTGGCGCATGCAGACGCCGAAGTAGCCGTTGCGCAGCGAGTCCTCGAAATTGCCGCGCGACCACGGGAATTCGTACGCGGCGCGCTCGATCTCGACGACTTCGTCGAGATCGGCGTCCGTCATCGGCGTCAGATAACGATCGGTCATCAGCACGCCGCTCATCGGCCGCCTCCGTCAGCGCGCGCGGCGAGCCGCTCGGCGGTGGTCTGCGCGACCTTGTCGCGCACGTATTCGGGCGCCGCGCGATCGGCGGGCACGACACGGCCCGCGCGGTAGGCGCGCAGCGCGACGTGCGCGATCGGCAGCGCATGCGGAAGCGCATTCGAATCGATCGCCTGCGCGCGCGCGCAGGCGGGCAGGCGATCGCCGAACGCGTGCGCCGCATTGCCGGCGAGCACGAACGGCGCGTCGGGCACCCGCATGTCGGCGGGCGCGGCAAGCGACGCCGGCGCGATCTCGCGCCATTCGCCCGCCGCATCGTCCCACGCGTAGTCGGCCCAATAGACCTCGTCCATCCGCGCATCGAGCGCGGCGAGCACGCGCGTCACGCGGCCGGCCGCGTCGCCCGCGTTGAGCCGCGCCGCCTCCGCGCACGCGACGAGCGTGCCGACCGGCACGACGGGCAGCGCGCGCCCGAACGCGAGCCCTTGCACGACGCCCGTCGCGGTGCGCAGCCCGGTGAACGAGCCGGGGCCCGCGCCGAACGCGATCGCGTCGCAGTCGTCGAACGCGAGCCCCGCTTCGTCAAGCACCTCGCGCACGGCGGGCAGCACGCGCGTGCTCGACACGGCGCCCGTCCGCTCGTGGCGGACCCAGGTTCGGATGGAAGGAGCGTCGTCGGCCGCGGCGGCCGCGACGAGAAGCGCGACCGAGCAGAACTCGGTCGACGTGTCGATGGCGAGGAGCACTGTTTGCGTCATGGCCGACATTGTAATGCGACGCCCAGCCCGCACGGGCGATCCGGTCCGATTCGCGCGCGCTTTCGTGCGCGGATCGGTTTGGAAGGAACGCTCGACCCGCCGCCCGCCCTCGCTTGCTAAGATCGTCGGCCTGGAAAAGCCAGCCTGGAAACCTTACGGAGACACCCATGAGCGACATCACCGCCCAATTCGAGCAAGCGCAGATCGACGTGAAGCAGCTGACCGAGCGCCCCGGCAACCTGACGCTGCTGCGCCTCTACGCGCTCTTCAAGCAGGCGACCGACGGCGACGTGCACGGCGACAAGCCGGGCTTCACCGACATCGTCGGCAAGTACAAGTACGACGCATGGGACGCGCTGAAGGGCACGGCGAAGGACGATGCGAAAAAGCAATACGTCGAGCTCGTCGAATCGCTGAAGAACGGCACCGCGTCCTGACGCGGCGCACGCTGCGCGGCCGGTTCGCGAGCCCGCGCCGGCCGCGCCCGATCGTCGAGCGCGGCGCGCGCCGCCCGCAACGGGCGAAATCGATGCTGGCGCAGCGCAGCAAAAAAATGTAGAATGTGCGCTGCGCGTCGCGACGGGCGGCCTTTCCGGTTCATGCCGGCAGTCCTCTTCGCCAGCGTTCCATAGCGTTTCGCTCCAATCCAGTTTAGAACCTGTCCCTTCCTGCGTAGCCCCTTGCGGGCTGTCAAGTCTCAGGCTGGCGGCATGTGCATCGGTTGCACGCCGCACCCAAAACAGCTTCTAACGAAATTGTTGTCCGCACGTCCACGACATGCGGACAATCGCCACGTTTCCCGAATTGCTCGATGAATCCGTCGACTTGGGTATGCGCGATTGGCGCGGCGTTCAACCCACTGTGTTTCAAGGATTGACATGACTTCGAGCAATTCCCTCAGCCCGCTCACCGCGATCGTCGAACAGACGCTCGGCCTCGACGCCGCCGCACCGCAGCCCGCCGACGACGACCGCCGCGAGCCCGCGTCGGACGAACCGACGTTCGCGTCGCTCGGCCTGTCGCCTGAGATCGTCTCGGCGCTGCAAGCGGCCGGCTACGCGAAACCGACGCCCGTCCAGCAGCGCGCGATTCCGGCCGGCATCGCGGGCCGCGACCTGCTCGTGTCGAGCCCGACGGGCTCGGGCAAGACGGCTGCGTTCATGCTGCCCGCGATCGAGCGTTTCGCGCAGCTTCAAAAGACGCAGGCGCAGCAGCCGCGCGAACCGCAGCAAGGCGAGCGCCGCGGCCGCCGTCCGCAGCCCGTCGCGCGCCCCGGCCTCCTCGTCCTCACGCCGACGCGCGAACTCGCGATGCAGGTGACGACGGCCGCCTCGACGTACGGCAAGCACCTGCGCCGCCTGCGCACCGTCAGCATCCTCGGCGGCGTCGCGTACGGCCAGCAATTGATGCTGCTCGCGAAGAACCCCGAGATCCTCGTCGCGACGCCGGGGCGCCTGCTCGACCACCTCGAGCGCGGCCGCATCGATTTGTCCGAACTGAAGATGCTCGTCCTCGACGAAGCTGACCGCATGCTCGACATGGGCTTCATCGACGACATCGAAACGATCGTCGCCGCGACGCCCGCGACGCGCCAGACGATGCTGTTCTCGGCGACGCTCGACGGCAAGATCGGCTCGCTGACGGGCCGCCTGCTGAAGGATCCGGAACGCATCGAGATCCAGCAGCGCCTCGAGTCGCGCACGAACATCGCGCAAACGGTGCATTACGTCGACGACCGCGATCACAAGGATCGCCTGCTCGACCACCTGCTGCGCGACACCGCGCTCGACCAGGCGATCATTTTCACGGCGACCAAGATCGACGCCGACCAGCTCGCCGGCCGCCTCGCGGATGCGGGCTTCGAATCGGCCGCGCTGCACGGCGACCTGCCGCAGGGCGCGCGCAACCGCACGATCCGTGCGCTGCGCGAGCGCCGCGTGCGCGTGCTCGTCGCGACCGACGTCGCCGCGCGCGGCATCGACATCCCCGGCATCACGCACGTGTTCAACTACGACCTGCCGAAGTTCGCCGAGGACTACGTGCACCGGATCGGCCGCACGGGCCGCGCGGGCCGCTCGGGCACCGCGGTGAGCCTCGTCCATCACGCCGAGCAAGGCGCGCTCAAGCGGATCGAGCGCTTCGTGCGCGCGCCGCTGCCGGTGAACGTCATCGAAGGCTTCGAGCCGCGCAAGGCGCCGCCGCGCAACGATCGCGGCAACGGCCGCGGCCGTCCGGGCGGTAACGGCAACGGCGGCCGCCGGTTCGGCGGCAAGCCGGGCAGCGGCAACGGCGGCGGTCGCTCGGGCGGCTGGAGCGGCAAGCCGAGCGGCGGCAGCCGCGAAGGCTACGGCGCGCGCCGCGGTGACGGCCAGCGCGGCGGCCCGCGACGCGGCAATTCGGCGGCGTAAGCGGCCGCCCGGGGGCATGCCCGCGATGCGGGCGTCGCCCCTTCCCCTCCTCGAGAACCGGCGCATATGCGCCGGTTTTTGTTTGCGCTCGAGATTTCACGATGCGAAAAAATCTTTTGCGTCGTAAAAAATCATGTTGCGTGGCACAACCGAGACCATTGCAGCATAGAAAACCGCATTCCACAATAAGAAATTCAAGGCACAAGCAATTGATTTATATAAAATAATTTTTTTACAGCTTCGTGAAAAAGCCCTGTCTCGACGCAGTCGATTTGCCTAAACTCTTATACAAGACTTCACGAACCGAATCGCCGAATCCGAACCGCGCGGCCCGTTTCGTGAAATCACAGATTTCTTCTCTTCAGGCAACGACCACTCAAGGAGTACGCATCATGTCGCGTCAACAACAGGCTCAGGAACTGCAAAAGCAATGGGAAACCGATCCGCGCTGGAACGGCATCAAGCGCGCGTACACGGCTGAAGACGTCGTGCGCCTGCGCGGCTCGATCCAGGTCGAGCACACGCTCGCGAAGCGCGGCGCGGAAAAGCTGTGGAACCTCGTGAACAACGAGCCGTTCGTCAACGCGCTCGGCGCGCTGACGGGCAACCAGGCGATGCAGCAGGTGAAGGCCGGCCTCAAGGCGATCTATCTGTCGGGCTGGCAAGTCGCGGGCGACGCGAACGTCGCGGGCGAAATGTACCCGGACCAGTCGCTGTACCCGGCGAACTCGGTGCCGCTCGTCGTCAAGCGCATCAACAACACGCTGACGCGCGCCGACCAGATCCAGTGGTCGGAAGGCAAGAACGAAGGCGACGAAGGCTACGTCGATTTCTTCGCGCCGATCGTCGCTGACGCGGAAGCCGGCTTCGGCGGCGTGCTGAACGCGTTCGAGCTGATGAAGGCGATGATCGAAGCGGGCGCGTCGGGCGTCCACTTCGAAGACCAGCTCGCTTCGGTGAAGAAGTGCGGCCACATGGGCGGCAAGGTGCTCGTGCCGACGCGCGAAGCGGTGGCGAAGCTGTCGGCGGCGCGTCTCGCGGCCGACGTGATGGGCACGCCGACCGTGCTGGTCGCGCGGACCGACGCCGAAGCGGCCGACCTGATCACGTCCGACGTCGACGACAACGACAAGCCGTTCCTGACGGGCGAGCGCACGGTCGAAGGCTTCTTCCGCACGAAGCCGGGCCTCGAGCAGGCGATTTCGCGCGGCCTCGCGTACGCGCCGTACGCCGACCTGATCTGGTGTGAAACGGGCAAGCCGGATCTCGAGTACGCGAAGAAGTTCGCGGAAGCGATCCACAAGCGGTTCCCGGGCAAGCTGCTGTCGTACAACTGCTCGCCGTCGTTCAACTGGAAGAAGAACCTCGACGACGCGACGATCGCGAAGTTCCAGAAGGAACTCGGCGCGATGGGCTACAAGTTCCAGTTCATCACGCTGGCCGGCTTCCACGCACTCAACTACTCGATGTTCAACCTCGCGCACGGCTATGCCCGCACGCAGATGAGCGCGTTCGTCGAGCTGCAGCAAGCCGAGTTCGCGGCGGCCGACAAGGGCTTCACCGCGGTCAAGCACCAACGCGAAGTCGGCACGGGCTACTTCGACGCGGTGACGCAGACGGTCGAGCGCGAAGCGTCGACGACCGCGCTGCACGGTTCGACCGAAGACGAACAGTTCTTCGACGGCCAGAAAGTCGCCTGACCTCCGACGGGCGCAGGCGCGCCGCGCGGCCACGAGCCGCCGCGGCGCGCATCCGGCAAGACCAAGACCCTATCAGGAAGAATTCACCCGTCGCGCGCATGGTTGCGCCATGCCTGCCCAGGTGCGCGGCGTCTCGCGACGTCGCTGACATTGAAGCGCGCCGGTCCCTGCCCGGCGCGCCTATTTTTTTTCGCGTGCGCATCGCGGCCGTTCGTCCGGCCGCGCGCGGCACGCTATCGATAGACGATCACGGGAATCTTCGTATGGGTCAGCACGCGCTGCGTCTCGCTGCCGATCAACAGGCTGCCGAGCCCGCGCCTGCCGTGCGACGCCATGAAGATCACGTCGCAGCCGCCCCGCTCGGCGGCCTCGATGATGCCGAGATACGGCGAGGGATGCACGCTCGTGGACGACTCGCACGCAACGCCCGCGCGCCGCGCAGCCGCCTCGACCTCGGCCAGATGCGCGCGCGCCTCGCGCTCGCTGCGCTCGCGAAAATCGGCGGGCGGCTCGATCACGACTTCGGAAAACGGCGAGTACGGATATTGCGGCAGGCACGCGTAGGCCGTCACGCGCGCGCCGACCGCCTGCGCGAGATCGATCGCGCCGTCGATCGCTTTCCTCGACAGCTCGGACCCGTCGGTCGGAACCAGGATGTGCTTGAACATGGCGACCTCCGTCGGCAACTGCGGCGCGTCCGGACGCGGGCGTACCCGCGACGGGCGGCCGATGCCGGGCTGCCCGCGCGGACGCTGTGTGATTCGATTGTAGTGCGCGAAATCGCGCCGCCGCACGCGCTAGAGGGTTCGCCCTCATATCGGAAACGTGCGCAATCGCACGCCGGCGCCATGCCAGTCGATGCGGCGCGCGCGGCCGCCTTGCGCGCTGCGACCACGTCAGCCCCAGTAGCCGGGCCGCTCGTACGTATGCTTCAGGAAATCGAGAAAGAGCCGGACCCTGAGCGGCAAGTGCCGGCGCTGCGGGAACACCGCGTGAATGCCGATCGGCGGCGCGGCGAATGCGTCGAGCACGCTCACGAGCCGGCTTCCCGCGATGTCGGCGCCGACCTCCCACCACGAGCGCCACGCGAGCCCGTGCCCGTCGAGGCACCATTCGTGCAGCACCGCCCCGTCCGAACATTCCATCGTGCCCGACACGCGGATCGACACGACCTTGCCGTCATCGACGAACGCCCAGCCGCGCTGCTGGTTCGCGTTCGCCGCGAGCGCGAGACAGTTGTGGCGCGCGAGATCGGCGAGCGTCTCGGGCGTGCCCGCGCGCGCGAGATAGGCGGGCGACGCGACGCACACGCGCCGATTCTCGCCGAGCTTGAGCGACACGAGCGACGAGTCGGGCAACTCGCCCAGGCGCACCGCGCAATCAAAGCCCTCGTTGACGAGATCGACCATCCGGTCGGACAGATCGAGCGTGACCGACACGTCCGGATGCGCGCCGGTGAACGCGGGCACGAGCGGCGCGACGTGGCGCCGGCCGAAGCCCGCGGGCGCCGACACGCGCAAGTGCCCGCTCGCCTTCACGCCGCCCGCCGACACGCTCGCCTCGGCGTTCTGCATGTCGTTGATGATCCGCTGGCAATCCTCGAGGAACGCCGAGCCTTCGAACGTCAGCGTGAGCTTTCGGGTCGTGCGCACGAGAAGCTTCACGCCGAGCCGCTCCTCGAGCGCGTCGAGCCGGCGGCCGATGATCGCGGGCGCGACCCCTTCCGCGTGGGCGGCCGCCGACAGGCTGCCTTTGGCGGCGACCGCGGCGAACGTTTCGATTTGTTTGAAGCGATCCATCCCGTGTGCGGACGGCACGCGCCGCCCGCCCCGTTGAGCATGAAAGCGCTCCAGATTAGATATCGAAAAGTAAAAGATCAAGTGATGATTACTGTCTTTTTTAGTTCAAGCCATCACTAATAGAATCGACTTCGACCTTTGAACGTGGAGCGCAACGTCATGCCCGGCACCCCGCCCGCCTTCCCGAAGGCGATTCTCTTCGACGCGTATGGCACGCTGTTCGACGTGCACGCGGTCGTTGCCGCGGCGGAGCAGATGTTTCCCGGCCGCGGCGAGTCGCTGTCGCAGCTCTGGCGGCGCAAGCAGATCGAATACTCGCAGCTGCGCACGCTCGCCGATCCGGCTGGCGCGCGCTATCGGCCGTTCTGGGACGTGACGCTCGACGCGCTGCGCTTCGCCGCGCGCGCGCTCGGCCTCGCGCTGTCCGCCGCCGCCGAAAAGCGGCTGATGGACGAATACGCCTGCCTGTCGACGTACCCGGACACGGCGCCGACGCTGCGTGCGCTGCGCGCGCGCAAGACGCCGCCGAAGCTCGCGATCCTGTCGAACGGCAATCCGCAGATGCTCGACATCGCGGTCAAGAGCGCCGGGATGAACGGCCTCTTCGATCGCGTGCTGTCCGTCGACGCAGTCCGCGCGTACAAGCCGTCGCCCGCCGCGTACGCGCTCGGCACGGCGGCGTTCGACGCGGCGCCCGCCGACATCGTGTTCGTTTCGTCGAACGGCTGGGACGTCGCGGGCGCCGGCTGGTTCGGCTACCGGACCTTCTGGCTGAACCGCACGGGCGCGCCGTTCGAGGAGCTCGGCGCGCCGCCCGCGGGCACGGGCGCCGGCATGAACGACCTGCTCGCCTTTCTCGATTCGCCGCCCGCCGCGAAGCCTGCCGGGCGCGCGCGCCCGGCTCCGGGCGCCTGACGCGGCGCGCCGCCCGTTTTCACCGTAACTGCACCACTGACGTAACTGACCGACCAAGGAGAAACTGATGACCACGACGCTGAAGCTGCCGCAAGGCATGGCGATCACGGGCGAGATCAAGCCCGGTTACGAAGCGATTCTCACGCCTGAAGCGCTCGAACTCGTCGCGAAGCTGCATCGCCTGTTCGAGCCGCGCCGCCGCGAGCTGCTGGCCGCGCGCGTCGAGCGCACGAAGCGCCTCGACGCCGGCGAGCGCCCCGATTTCCTCGCCGAGACGAAATCGATCCGCGAAGGCGACTGGAAGGTCGCGCCGCTGCCCGCCGACCTGCAATGCCGCCGTGTCGAGATCACGGGCCCGGTCGAGCGCAAGATGATCATCAACGCGCTGAACTCGGGCGCGGATTCGTACATGACGGACTTCGAGGATTCGAACGCGCCGAGCTGGACGAACCAGATCGACGGCCAGATCAACCTGCGCGACGCGGTGCGCCGCACGATCTCGCTCGAGCAGAACGGCAAGTCGTACAGGCTCAACGACAAGATCGCGACGCTGATCGTGCGTCCGCGCGGCTGGCATCTCGACGAGAAGCACGTGACGGTCGACGGCGAGCGCGTGTCGGGCGGCGTCTTCGACTTCGCCCTCTTCCTGTTCCACAACGCAAAGGAACAGCTCGCGCGCGGCTCGGGCCCGTACTTCTATCTGCCGAAGATGGAAAGCCACCTGGAGGCGCGCCTCTGGAACGACATCTTCGTCGCCGCCCAGGAAGCAGTCGGCATCCCGCGCGGCACGATCCGCGCGACCGTGCTGATCGAGACGATCCTCGCCGCGTTCGAGATGGACGAGATCCTCTACGAGCTGCGCGAGCACAGCTCGGGCCTGAACGCCGGCCGCTGGGACTACATCTTCTCGGCGATCAAGAAGTTCAAGAACGACCGTGAGTTCTGCCTCGCCGATCGCTCGAAGATCACGATGACGGTGCCTTTCATGCGCGCGTACGCGCTCTTGCTGCTGAAGACCTGCCACAAGCGCAACGCGCCCGCGATCGGCGGGATGAGCGCGCTGATCCCGATCAAGAACGATCCGGAAGCGAACGACAAGGCGATGGCGGGCGTGCGCGCGGACAAGGCGCGCGACGCCGGCGACGGCTACGACGGCGGCTGGGTCGCGCACCCGGGCCTCGTGTCGCTCGCGATGGAAGAGTTCGTTAAGGTGCTCGGCGACAGGCCGAACCAGATCGGCAAGCAGCGCGACGACGTGCGGATCGAAGGCAGGAACCTGCTCGACTTCCAGCCGGAAGCGCCGATCACCGAAGCGGGCCTGCGCAACAACATCAACGTCGGCATCCACTACCTCGGCTCGTGGCTCGCGGGCAACGGCTGCGTGCCGATCCACAACCTGATGGAAGACGCGGCGACGGCCGAGATCTCGCGCTCGCAGGTCTGGCAGTGGATCCGCTCGCCGAAGGGCGTGCTCGACGACGGCCGCAAGGTCACGGCCGAGCTCGTGCGCGAATACGCGAAGGTCGAGCTCGATAACGTGAAGAAGGTGGTCGGCGGCGACACGGCGCCTTACGACCGTGCCGCGGTGATCTTCGAGCAGATGTCGACGTCGGAGAACTTCACCGAGTTCCTGACGCTGCCGCTCTACGAAGAGATCTGAGCGGACGGAGGCGGCGCGCGCAGACGTGATGCGCCGCCGCTTTCGTGCATCGATCGTTTCGGCGGCGCTTGCCGGCCGCTGAAGCCGTAAAAGCAAAAGGCGCCCTCGAGGCGCCTTTTGTCGTCGATCGTTGGCTTAAAGCTCCTTGCCGCCGAGGCATTCGCTCGGCGTAGCGGCATCGTCAGGCATCACGCATTGGCGCTCGCCGTTCGTCCTTTCTCTTTCGACAACACCGGCCGTTGATCGTCGACGGTCGAGCGTTGACAGCCGGCTTTCGCGCGCCGCGCGGCTCGCACGCCACAGCGCCAATCGCGCATCGCATGCGCGCCCCGCCCGCCGCATCACGCGACACGCGCGCGGCGATGCTGCACCCAATCGCCCGACTCGATCCGCGGCTTGTCCGCAACCGAATGCGCGGCGACCGGATAGTACAGGCACTCGTACCGGCGCCCGCCGAGCTCGACCAATGCCTGCTGCTGCACGAACAGCCCCTCGATGCCCGGATAGACCTCCTCGATCTCGTCGAGCACCGGCACGAGCGCTTCGTCGATCGCATAGACGTCGCCCCAGACGAGATCGCGCCCGCTCTCGGCGACCATCCCCGGATAGCTGCCGAAGTCGTACAGCCGCCCCGACACCGCCACGGCGCCAATCAGCATCGGCGCCGCGATGCCGTGCCTCGCCGCCGCGCGGCCGATATCGTTGATCTCGCCCGCCCTCAGGGTCCCGTAGCAGAATATGTAGCGCATCGCATTTCCTTCGTCGTTTCAGTCGTGCCGTCAAACCGGCACGCCGCCGCGTCACTCGAGCAGCGCGTCGTCGCTGACGAGGACGCCGTCGGCGTCCGCGTAGATCCAGTCGCCCGGCACGATGCGCGCGCCGCGCACGTCGACGGGCACGTCGCTCACGCCGACGCCGCGCTTGTCGCTCTTGCGCGGATGCGCGGCGAGCCCGAGCACGCCGACCCGGCACTCGGCCAGCTCGTCCGAGTCGCGCACGCA
The DNA here is from genome assembly GCF_000959365.1 of Burkholderia oklahomensis C6786. Lineage (NCBI taxonomy): Bacteria > Pseudomonadati > Pseudomonadota > Betaproteobacteria > Burkholderiales > Burkholderiaceae > Burkholderia > Burkholderia oklahomensis. The sequence goes on along the minus strand of NZ_CP009555.1, from coordinate 3,258,770 downwards.
GCCGTTTACGACGATGCCGGCCCAGCCGTTCTTTTCGGCAAGCGCGCCGAGGTTGCCGCCGACGAGCGCGCAGCGCAGGCTGCCGCCGCCGTCGACGACGAGCACGCGCCCCGCGCCGTCCTGCTCGAGCGCCGCGCGCACGAGCGTGTTGTCCTCGAACAGCTTGAGCGTCGCGGCGGGCCCCGCGAAGCGCCGCACGCCGCCGAACGAGCGGAACACGGGCTCGAGCACGCGCAGCGTGCCGGCCGCGAGGCGGCCCTCGTTCGCGTCGCAAAGATCGGTGGTGGCGAACATCATGTCGAAGTCTCCTGGATGGTTCGTGTGGTGTCGATCCGGCATTATCGGCGAAGAAAAAATCCCGCTGCGGCGGATAGAAGGCTCGCCCTACAATAGCCGGACGCACCGCCCGCCCCCGTCTTCGATCACCGATGAGCTCGTCCGTTCCCCTTTTTGCGCAGCCGCCCGCCGCCACGATCGACGTCCCGTCCGAATTCGCGCCGACGCCCTCGCATCCGATGCGCGTGCGCGCCCGCTCGATCGCGGCCGGCATGCGCGTGCCGCAGCACTCGCATGCGTGGGCGCAGCTCGCGTACGCGTCGCGCGGCGTGCTGCGGCTCGCGACGGCCGGCTCGTCGTGGATGGTGCCGCCGTCGCGCGCGATCTGGGTGCCGCCGCGGATTCCGCATGAAGTCGTGATCGTCGAGGACGCCTATCTGCGCACGCTGTACGTCGACGAATCGGCGGTGCCGGACGGGCTCGACGCGTGCCGGGTCGTCGAGGTGTCGGGGCTGCTGCGCGAGCTGATCGTCGCGCTCGAGGCGCGCCCGCTCAATCGTGCGCGCGAGCGGCTCCTCGCCGCGCTCGTGCTCGACGAGCTCACGCGCGCCGAGCCGTTGCCGCTCGCGGTGCCCATGCCGACCGAAAAGCGGCTGCGCACGCTGTGCGAAGCGGTGCTCGCGCATCCTGCGCAAGGCGAATCGCTCGAGCACTGGGCGGCCGGCGTCGGCGCGAGCACGCGGACGATCGCGCGGCTCTTCAAGCAGGAGCTCGGCGTGAGCTTTTCGCAATGGCGTCAGCAGGCGCTTCTCGCACGCGCGATTCCGCTCCTGAATCAGGGGCGGCCGCTGTCGCACATCGCTCGCGAGCTCGGCTATCAGAGCCAGAGCGCCTTCTCCGCGATGTTCCGGCGCGCATTCGGCGCGAGTCCGCGCGCGTTCATTCAGCGCGGCGACATGCATGCGGCGACGGAAATTGCATCGGCCGACGACGGGGACGCCGGACCGCTGCTGTGACGGCGGCCGACGTTCGATTCGGCCGCCGGGACGTCGCGCGCGAATCCGGCTGCGGGCGACGCGGCTGAACGAAAGCGCCGCGATTGATCGATCCCGATCTCCGGCCGTGGGCGGCGCGACCAATCGAAGGCGACGCAATTGATCGAACCGGTTCGCCCGGCAAGCCGCGACGGGTTCGCGCGCTCGTTCGGACTGCAAGCCGTTTCGACTCTTCGCACGGTGCGACGTCGGGACCTTCATCGCCTCCGCGTCGGCGAGCCCATTGCGTGCATCGCGCTCGATCGCGCGCATGCAAACCAGCCGGCCGCCTCGCTTCGTCTGCTTCATCGGCATTGCTCCGGCGCCCGCCGCGGTCCTGCCGCACGCAAGGCATCACGACGACACGAGCCGCACCATGTGCCGGATCGAGCCGAACTGCGCGAGACGCGGCCCTGCGAGCCGGTATCCCATTCGCAGATAGAGACGTGCGGCCGGATTGTCGACGAACACGCGCAGTTGCGTCTCTCGCAATCCGCGCGCCTTCGCGAAGCGGTGCGACGTCTCAAGCAGATAAGTGCCCGCGCCGCGCTGCCGGTATTCCGGCGCGATCTGCACGTCGCGGATGTGCAGCGAATCGCCCTCTTCGGTAATCCTCAATAGGCCGATCGGCGTGCCGTCGAGCTCGAGGATGAAATTCTCCGAGTCCCGCCAGCTCGCGAAAAAGAGATCCGCGCGCCATTTGAGGCCATGGCGCCGGTAGTACGCATTCATGTTGCCGTGCGTGAGCGCTTCCGCGAACTCGAAGTCGCCCGGCTCGGCGGAGCGCAGCAGATAGACGAGAGGAGCGGCGGTTGAATCGGACATGGCGTGTTCGTAAAACCTGCGTCACCGCCACGATAGCGCAGCCGGCGCGCGTTGCAATGCCAATTTGCACGCATGCGGCGGCAACCCGCCGGGAAATGGCGGCGAGACATGCCGCGAAAAACAAAAAGCCCGTTCAGGCATGCCTGAACGGGCTTCGATTTGGCGGAGCGGACGGGACTCGAACCCGCGACCCCCGGCGTGACAGGCCGGTATTCTAACCGACTGAACTACCGCTCCAGTCTTGCTGCATGCCTGGCAGGCGTCGGTTGCCTCCTGCCGGCGCGTCATTTCGACGATTCGTTCGAACGACGCCTTGTCTTGGCGTCCCCTAGGGGATTCGAACCCCTGTACTCACCGTGAAAGGGTGATGTCCTAGGCCTCTAGACGAAGGGGACAACGTACTGCTTACACCTTTAACGAAAAAGCCCGTTCACATGCAGCCTGAACGGGCTTTCGATCTGGCGGAGCGGACGGGACTCGAACCCGCGACCCCCGGCGTGACAGGCCGGTATTCTAACCGACTGAACTACCGCTCCACTTCCTGCACCTGATCGACAAGCGTCGGTTACGCTCCTGCCGACCCGCTTCGTTTCTACCGAAACGCCGCTGATGTTTGGCGTCCCCTAGGGGATTCGAACCCCTGTACTCACCGTGAAAGGGTGATGTCCTAGGCCTCTAGACGAAGGGGACAAAATCTTTTCAGACCTGTCTTGCTGCTTTGTTCTCACTGTTAATTTTCATCAACAGCAGAGAACGAAATTCTAACTTCTTTCATTCCGTTTGTGAAGCATTTTTTCTGTCACTCGATGCTTCGCAAACTTCATTCGCTCTGCGTTCAGCTGGTGGAGGTAAGCGGGATCGAACCGCTGACCTCTTGCATGCCATGCAAGCGCTCTCCCAGCTGAGCTATACCCCCGTGTCTCGTTGACTGCTGAACAACAGAGAAGCGAGATTGTAGAGACGGTTTCGAGGTTTGTAAATACCCTATTTGCGCTTCGAGCCAATTTTTTGCGAAGCCGCGCGTTCGGCATGACGAGCCATTCGAACGACGCGGCTTCGCGATCGACGCGGCACGCTTACGCGAGCGCCGCCTCGAGACGCGACACGACGACGTCGCGGCCGAACAGCCACAGCACCGCGTCGATCGACGGCGTGTGCGTCGTGCCCGCGACGAGCAGGCGCACCGGCATCGCGAGCTGCGGCATCTTCAGCTTGTGCGCGCCGAGCGTCGCCTTCAGCGCGGCCGCGATGGCCTCCTTCGTCCACTCGGCCGCCTTCAGCGCCGCCGCGAATTCGGCGAGCGCCGGGCGCACCGCGTCGGTGACGTGCTGCGCGAGCGCGGCGGCGTCGGGCGCGGGCATCCGATAGAACATCGCCGAGGTTTCCGCGATCTCCTTCACCGTCGACGCACGGTCCTTCATCAGCCCGATCACGCCGAGCAGATCCGGGCCCTTCGCGATGGTGTCGGCGTCGATGCCGAGCGCCGCGAAGAACGGCTTCGCCAGCTCGGCCAGGCACGCGTCGTCCGCTTCCTTGATGTAGTGGTTGTTGAGCCAGTTCAGCTTGTTGTGATCGTACTGCGCGGGCGACTTGCCGAGATGCTCGAGATCGAACCATTCGACGAACTGCTCGCGCGTGAAGATTTCCGCGTCGCCGTGCGACCAGCCGAGGCGCGCGAGATAGTTGAGCACCGCTTCCGGCAGGTAGCCCGCGTCGCGGTAGCCCATCACGCTCATCGCGCCGTGGCGCTTGCTCATCTTCTCGCCCTGCTCGTTGAGCACGGTCGGCAGGTGCGCGTACACCGGCACTTCGCCGCCGAGCGCACGCAGGATGTTGATCTGGCGCGGCGTGTTGTTCACGTGGTCGTCGCCGCGGATCACGTGCGTGATGCCCATGTCGAGATCGTCGACGACGACGCAGAAGTTGTACATCGGCGTGCCGTCGGGGCGCGCAACGACGAGGTCGTCGAGCTCCTCGTTCGAGATCTCGACGCGGCCCTTCACCGTGTCGTCCCACACGACCGAGCCCGTCAGCGGATTGCGAAAGCGCAGCACGGGCTTCACGCCGGCGGGCGGCTCGGGCAGCACCTTGCCCGGCTCGGGGCGCCACGTGCCGTCGTAGCGCGGCTTCTCGCCCGCCGCTCGCTGGCGCTCGCGCAGCGCGTCGAGCTCTTCGGTCGACATGTAGCACGGATAGACGAGGCCCTTGTCGAGCATCTGCGCAAGCACTTCGCGATAGCGATCCATCCGCTGCATCTGGTAGTACGGACCTTCGTCGTAGTCGAGGCCGAGCCACGCCATGCCTTCGAGAATCGCATCGACCGCCTCCTGGCTCGAACGCTCGACATCGGTGTCCTCGATCCGCAGCACGAACGTGCCCTTCATCTTGCGGGCGAAGGCCCACGGATAAAGCGCGGATCGGATGTTGCCCAGATGGATGAAGCCCGTGGGGCTCGGCGCGAAACGGGTGCGTACAGGACGGGTCATAAACGATAGCTCGAACGCCTCAAGCGGCGCATCAATTGAAACGACGCGGCGGCGCACGCCGCACGGCGGAGCCGGGTGCGCACGCGACCGGAACGGAAAGAGCACGAATTATACTCGCCGCGCGGCGGTTCCTCGTCGCGCGGCGCACGGCTTGCGCGGCCTGCCGCGGCGTTCCGCCTTCCGACCCCGATCTTCGCGTCTTCGCGTCTTCGCGTCTTCGCGTCTTCGCGTCTTCGCGTCTTCGCGTCTTCGCGTCTTCGCGTCTTCGCGTCTTCGCGTCTTCGCTCCGCGTTGCGGCATATGCGCACGCCGGTCCACACCCGACCGCCTCCGCGTCCAGATGGCCTCGCCGCCGCACCCGGGCTCGGCACTCCGATATCTTCCCGCACGCTCGCCCGAATCGCCCATTGCCCTTTCGGCCAACGATCGCGCAATCACGCGGCGGGAGCTTTCGCGCGCGCGTCGCCAGTTGCTTTATGATGTGCGCGCCGCGGTCGCCATGCCGGCGCCGCGCACGGCCCGCCCACGACCATCGGCGCGGCCGCCGGAATTTCGCCGCGCGGCGCGCCTGTCGAGGCCGCGCGCGGTTCGTCGCTGGAGATCGAGTCGATGTCGTCCCCCCGTCTGTCCCGCCGCACGTTCACGCTCGCCTGCGCGTCGGCCGTCCTCGCCGCCTGCACGTCGACCGGCACGAAGCCGACGACGTCGGGCGCCGCCACGCCCCCCGCGAACCCGCCGCAGCCGCGTGAAAAGCCGATCAGGATCGGCATAGCGCTCGGCGGCGGCGCGGCGCGCGGCTTTGCGCACGTCGGCGTGCTGAAGGCGCTCGAGGCGCGCGGGATTCCGGTCGAGCTCGTCGCCGGCACGAGCGCGGGCTCGGTCGTCGGCGCGCTGTACGCGTCGGGAATGAACGCGCTGCAGATCAACAAGCTCGCGCTCGCGATGGACGAAGCGTCGATCAGCGACTGGGCGACGCCGTTCCGCTCGCGCGGCCTGCTGCAGGGCATCGCACTGCAGAACTTCATCAACAAGACGCTCAACAACCGGCCGATCGAGAAGATGACGAAGCCGCTCGGCATCGTCGCGACCGACCTGAAGAGCGGTCAGCCGATCCTGTTCCAGCGCGGCAACACGGGGCTCGCGGTGCGCGCATCGTGCAGCGTGCCGTCGGTGTTCGAGCCGGTGCGGATCGGCGATCGCGAGTACGTCGACGGCGGGCTCGTGAGCCCCGTGCCCGCATCTTTCGCGCGCAAGATGGGCGCCGACTTCGTGATCGCGGTCGACATCTCCGCGCGCCCCGAGGGCAGCACGACGCAGAACCCGATCGAGATGCTGCTGCAGACGTTCACGATCATGGGGCAGACGATCAAGACCTACGAGCTCGACAAGTACGCCGACGTCGTGATCCGCCCGAACCTCGCCGCGATGGGCGGCAGCGACTTCAATCAACGCAACGCCGCGATCCTTGCGGGCGAGGAAGCGGTCGCGCGGATCATGCCGGAGCTGCAGCGCAAGCTCGCGGCCGCGCGCGCGACGGCGGCGACCGCCTAAGCCCGCACGCGCCGCAGCGCGCACCGGCATGAGCGCGCCGCACGCCGGCGCCCGCATTCCTTGGCAGCGCCGAAAACGTCGCACCAAAGCAAAAGCCCCGCTTCCATCGGATAGCGGGGCTTCGACGCAGCCGGCATCCGCCGGCGCTAAGCGATGCGCGACTCAGTTGCCGCCGTTCGCGCTCGGGTTGACGCTGCCGTCGCCGATCGTCGCCTTCACGCGCTGGCGCAGATCGTCGGGCTTCATCGAGAACTGCGTCTCGATCCGGCGGGCGCCGGTGAAGCGCTTTTCCCAATAGCCGCTGTCGAGATCGTCGACGCGGATCGTGCTGCCCGTCGACGGCGAATGCACGAACTTGTTGTCGCCGATGTAGATGCCGACGTGCGAGAACGTGCGGCGCATCGTGTTGAAGAACACGAGGTCGCCCGGCTTCAGCTCGCTCATCCGGACCTTCTCGCCGACGCGGCTCATTTCTTCCGCGCGACGCGGCAGCGACATGCCGAGCGTGTCCTGGAACACATAGCGGACGAAGCCGCTGCAATCGAGCCCCGAATCCGGCGTGTTGCCGCCCCAGCGATAGCGCACGCCGATCATGTTCAGCGCGCCGACGACGACGTCGCCCGCCTTGCCGGCCATGCCGGACAGGAACGCCTTTGCACCGCCCTGGCTCTTCGCGGGCGTGGCTGCGCTGACCTGCTGGAGATTCTGAGAGGAGGAAGCCGACTCGGCTTGAGTCGAACTGACGGCATTCTGACTGGAACTGCTGACTTCATCGGCGAACACGCCGGGAGCTGCAGCGATCAGGACGCCGACGAACATCCCGGCGACGACGCGCGTGCAAGCCTGGGTCAGATATCGGTGCTGCATTGGTCGATGGATTTGCGCTGGAAAATCAGCTGATTAGCGGAAAAATTTCGGTCGATACTAGCCACGAAGTATTTGTTTGTCAAAAGGAATTGATAATTTCAATCAAACTTCCTGCACCATTCGGATTCATCAGACTTAACGAACGGCTTTCAGCAGTTTTTGCGTGTAAGGATGCACCGGATCGGTGAAGATCCGCTCGACGTCGCCCGTCTCGACGATCTCTCCGCCCTGCATCACCGCGACCCGATGCGCCATCGCGCCGATCACTTCCAGATCGTGGCTGATGAACACGTAGCCGAGGTTGTATTTGCATTGCAGATTCGACAGCAGCTTCAACACTTGTTGCTGGATCGACACGTCGAGCGCGCTCGTCGGCTCGTCGAGCACGAGCACGCGCGGCTCCAGCACGAGCGCGCGCGCGATCGCGATCCGCTGACGCTGGCCGCCCGAGAATTCGTGCGGATAGCGATGCAGCACCGCGCGGTCGAGGCCGACTTCGCGCAGCACCGCGATCACCTTGTCGCGGCGCGCGTCGGCGGATAGTTGCGGGCGATGCAGCTCGAGCCCCTCGGACACGATGCGCTCGATCGTCTGCCGCGGCGAAAGCGAACTGAAGGGATCCTGAAATACCACCTGCATGTTCGCGTGCAGCGCGGTCCGCTCGCGACCGCGGTAGCTCGCGAGCGAGCGGCCTTCGAACTCGATGTCGCCGTGCGCGACCTTCTGCAGCCCGAGAAGCGCCATCGCGAGCGTCGACTTGCCGGAGCCCGACTCGCCGACGATCCCGAGCGTCTCGCCCTGCCGCACCGACACGCTCGCATCCGACACCGCGGTGAAGCGCCCGGACCGGAACCAGCCGTCGAAGCCCGGCAGCTTCTGCTTGAACTGCACCGTGACGCCGCGCGCGTCGAGCACGACGGGCGCGATCGGCAGCACGGGCGACACCGTGCGCTGCGGCCGGCTGTGCAAAAGACGCTGCGTGTACGGATGCTCGGGCGCGTCGAAGATCCGTTCGACCGGCCCGCATTCGACGAGCTTGCCCTTCTCCATCACCGCGACCCGCTCGGCGAAGCGCCGCACGAGGTTGAGATCGTGCGTGATGAGGAGCACCGCCATCCCCCGCTCGGCCGCCGCGTCGCGCTGCAGCTCGAGCAGCAGCTCGACGATCTGCGCGCGGATCGTCACGTCGAGCGCGGTCGTCGGCTCGTCGGCGAGCAACAGGCGCGGCCGGCACGCGAGCGCCATCGCGATCATCGCGCGCTGCCGCTGGCCGCCCGACAACTGGTGCGGATAGCTGTCGACGCGCGCCTCCGGCTGGTCGATTCCGGTGCGCGCGAGGAGCGCGATCGCCCGCTTGCGCGCATTGCGCTTCGACACGCCGTCGTGCAGCTCGATCGTCTCGCCGATCTGCTCGCCGACCGTGTACAGCGGATTGAGCGCCGTCATCGGCTCCTGGAAGATCATCGCGATGTCCGCGCCGCGCAGCCCGCGCATCTGACGCTCGCTCCGGTCGGCGAGGTTCTCGCCCGCGAAGCGGATCGTTCCGCTCACGTCGGCGTCGCGCAAGAGCCGCAGGATCGACAGCGCGGTCACGCTCTTGCCGGAGCCGGACTCGCCGACGAGCGCGACGCGCTCGCCGCGGCTGATCGCGAGCGACACGTCGTCGACGGCGAGCGTGTCGCCGAAGCGCACGCGCAGCCGATCGATCGACAGGAGCGGCTCGCGGGGCGTCGGCGCGGCGCCGCCGCCCGCCGTCTGCGCCGCGCTCATCGGATGCCTCCCGCCGCGCGCGTCGTATCCGCGATCCGCGTATCGAGCGCGTTGCGCAGCGCGTCGCCCATGAAGGTCAGGAGCAGCAGCGTCGCGACGAGCACCCAGAACGTCGCGAGCGAGATCCACCATGCGTCGAGGTTCGCCTTGCCCTGCGCGAGCAGTTCGCCGAGGCTCGGCGTCGGTGGCGGCACGCCGAGCCCGAGGAAGTCGAGGCTCGTGAGCGCGAGGATCGCGCCGCTCATCCGGAACGGCAGGAACGTGATGACGGGCGTCAGGCTGTTCGGCAGCACGTGGCGCCAGATGATCTGCCAGTTCGACAGCCCCATCGCGCGCGCCGCGCGCACGTAGTCCTGCGTGCGGTTGCGCAGGAATTCGGCGCGCACGTAGTCGGACAGCCCGATCCAGCCGAACAGCGACAGCAGCACGATCAGCAGCACGAAGCTCGGCTCGAACACCGACGCGAAGATGATCAGCAGATACAGCTCCGGCATCGAGCTCCAGATCTCGATCAGGCGCTGCCCGACGATGTCGATGCGCCCGCCGAAGAAGCCCTGCACCGCGCCCGCGGCGATGCCGAGCAGCGTGCCGATGAACGTCAGGACGAGTGCGAACTCGACCGACACGCGGAACCCGTAGACGAGCCGCGCGAGCAGGTCGCGCCCCTGCGCGTCGGTGCCGAGCCAGTTCTCGCGCGACGGCGGCACCGGATTCGGCCGCTTCGAGAAGTAATTGAGCGTGTCGTAGTAATAGCGGTTCGGCGGATACAGCGCGAAGTTGCCGGGCGTATCGAGCTTCTTGCGCACGTACGGATCGAGGTAGTCGGCGGGCGTCGGGAAATCGCCGCCGAACGTCGTTTCCGGATAGCTGTTGAAGAGCGGAAAGTAATAGTGGCCGTCGTAGCGCACGACGAGCGGCTTGTCGTTCGACCACAGCGGCGCGGCGAGGCTTGCCGCGAACGCGATCACGAAGACCACGAGGCTCCAGTAGCCGAGGCGCTGCTCCTTGAAGCGCAGCCACACGCGCCGAGCGGGCGACGGCGACACGCGCGCGCGCGCGGCGTCGATCCGGGAAGAGACGGCGAGTCGGCTCAAGTCAGCGCTCCAGTTGCTCGAATTGAACGCGCGGGTCGACCCACACGTAGCACAGATCGGACACGAGCTTCGTCGCGAGCCCGATCAGCGTGAAGATGTACAGCGTGCCGAGCACGACCGGGTAGTCGCGCCGGATCACCGATTCGTACGACAGCAGGCCGAGCCCGTCGAGCGAGAACAGCGTCTCGATCAGCAGGCTGCCCGTGAAGAACGCGCCGATGAACGCGGCCGGAAAGCCGACGACGAGCGGCAGGAGCGCATTGCGGAACACGTGCTTCCACAGCACGCTGCGCTCGGACAGCCCCTTCGCGCGCGCGGTCAGCACGTATTGCTTGCGGATCTCGTCGAGGAACGCGTTCTTCGTCAGCATCGTGATCACCGCGAAGCTGCCGACGACCGACGCGATGATCGGCAGCGCGATGTGCCACAGGTAATCGGCGATCTTGCCGGCGACGGAGAGCTGCGCGAAATTGTCGGACGTGAGGCCGCGCAGCGGGAAGATCTGCCAGAACGAGCCGCCGCCGAACAGCACGAGCAGCAGCACGCCGAGCACGAAGCCCGGAATCGCGTAGCCGACGAGGACGACGAGGCTCGTCGCGAAATCGAACGGCGAGCCGTTGCGCACCGCCTTCGCGATACCGAGCGGCACCGAGATCAGATACGTGAGCAGGAAGGTCCACACGCCGATGCTGATCGACACGGGCAGCTTCGACACGACGAGCGACCACACGCTCTGGTGATGGAAGTAGCTGTCGCCGAGATCGAAGCGCGCGAAGCGCTTGAGCATCAGCCAATAGCGTTCGACGGGCGGCTTGTCGAAGCCGTACAGCGCCTTCAGCTGCGCGAGCTGCTGCGCGTCGACGCCCGTGTACGAGCGCATCCCGAACGGCGTGCTGCCCCGCTCGGCGCCCTTGCGCAGCTCCTGCACCGCCTGCTCGACCGGGCCGCCCGGCACGAACTGGATCACGGCGAACGTGATGGTCAGCACGCCGACGAGCGTCGGGATCATCAGCAGCAGACGTTTGAGGATGTAGCTCCACATAGGCGCATCCGGGCGTGTTCGAACGGTTTCGTCAATCGGCGGGCGTCGGGCGCGGCGGCCGCCTGGCCGGCGCGGCAAGCAGCGCGCGCGGCGGCCGTCACGGCTCGGCGGCCGCGCCGTGGCCGGGCTTCGCCCACCATGTCGACGCGACCCAGCCTTCCGCCGAATAGTACAGCGGCAGCGTCGACGGATAGGCGAGCGTGCGCTTGAACGCGATCCGGTGCGTCGTGCTGTACCACTGCGGCACCGCATAGTAGCCGTGCATCAGCACGCGGTCGAGCGCGTGCGTCGCATCGAGCAGTTCCTCGCGCGTCTCGGCCTGCGTGAGCGCCTTCAGGATCGCGTCGACCGCGGGCGACTTGAGCCCCGTCAGGTTGTCCGAGCCCTGCTGGTCCGCGTAGCGGCTCGAAAAGCGCGTCACCTGCTCGGCGCCCGGCACCTGGACGCCCGGGTAGCGAACCGTCGTCATGTCGTAGTCGAACGCGTCGAGGCGCTTTTGCAGCAGCGCGTAATCGGCCGTCCGGTACTTCGCGACGATCCCGAGCTTCGCGAGATTGCGGATGTACGCGGTCACGACCGCGTCGAACGCCGAGCCCGAATCGTCGAGGATCTCGAACGTGAACGGGTCGCCCTTCGCGTTGCGCAGCGCGCCGTCGCGGTAGATCCAGCCGGCGTCCGCCAGCAGCGCGCGCGCCTTCAGCAGGTTCGCGCGCAGCGACCCGGGCGGATCGGTGTCCGGCTGCACGGTCATCGGCCCGAACACCGCCGGGTCCAGCTCCGAGCGCAGCGGGTTCAAGAGCGCGAGCTCGCCCGCGCCCGGCACACCGGTCGCCTGCAGATCGGTGTCGGCGAAATAGCTGTTCAGGCGCGTGTAGCCGCCGTAGAAGAGCTGCCGGTTCAGCCATTCGAAGTCGAACGCGAGATCGAGCGCGCGTCGCACGCGCACGTCCTGGAACAGCGGCCGCCGCAGGTTCATGAAGAAGCCCTGCATCCCCGCGCCGTTGTGCTGGCGGAACTCGCGCTTGACGAGCTCGCCGCTGTCGAAGCGCTTGCCGACGTCGCGCCGCACCCAGTTGCGCGCGATGTACTCGACGAGCACGTCGTACTCGCCCGCCTTGAACGCCTCGAGCCGCGCGACGCCGTCGCCGTACAGCTTGTAGACGATGCGCTCGAAGTTGTTCGTGCCGATCCGCACCGGCAGCGCGGCGCCCCAGTATGCGGGATCGCGCCGGTACGTGATCGTGCGGCCGGCGTCGTAATGCTCGATCAGGTACGGGCCGCTGCCGATCGGCGGCTCGAACGCGAGCTGGTCGAACGGAATGCGCGAGCCGTCCGGCCGCACGCCCCATTTGCGCGAGAACACCGGAATGCCGCCCGCGATCAGCGGCAGCTCGCGGTTCTTGCGGCGGAATTCGAAGCGCACGGTCGCCGGATCGACGATCACCGCACGCGTGATGTCCGCGTAGTACGCCGGGTATTGCGGCGCCGCCTGCGGGCTCTTCAGCGTGTCGAACGAGTGCTTGACGTCCGCTGCGGTGACGGGATCGCCGTTCGAGAAGCGCGCGCGCGGATTCAGATGGAACGTGACCGACAACCCGTCCGGCGCGATGGCGATGTCGTCCGCGAGGAGGCCGTAGGCCGATGCGGGCTCGTCGGCGCTGCCCGTCGTCAGGCTCTCGAACAGCGAGTCGAGCCCGGGCGCCGCGTTGCCGCGCATCGTGAACGGATTGAACTTGTCGAACGTCGTGAGCCGGTTCGGATTCGCGAGCACGAGCGTGCCGCCTTTCGGCGCGTCCGGGTTCACGTAGTCGAAATGCCTGAAGCCGGGCGGATACTTCGGTTCGCCGTATTGGGCGATCGCGTAGACCGCGTGGGCCGCCTGCGTCGCGGCGAGCGCGAGCGCGAGGCCCGCCGCCGTCCGCCACGCGAGGCGCACGAGCGCGGCGCGCGCGGCGGCCGCCCGTTGCGGCGCGGCGGATCGCGCGGTCTGTTCTGGTGTCGCCGCGCGTCGCGGCGGTCGCGGCCGGCGGGCCCGGGGCGAACCGATCGTCATAGAGGCCTTGGCAGTCGTTCGAGGATGGCGATGTGAGAGAATTCTACCCACTCGCAACCGATTACAGCCAGCCGCCGCCCGCCGACGCGCGGGCGCGCGCGCCTCACATAGGAGAATTCATGGGCTTTCTCGACGGTAAACGTATTCTGCTGACGGGCCTCTTGTCGAACCGCTCGATCGCTTACGGCATCGCCAAGGCGTGCAAGCGCGAAGGCGCCGAGCTGGCGTTCACCTACGTCGGCGATCGCTTCAAGGATCGCATCACCGAGTTCGCGGCCGAGTTCGGCAGCGATCTCGTGTTCCCGTGCGACGTCGCCGACGATGCGCAGATCGATGCCCTCTTCACGTCGCTCAAAGAGCGCTGGGACACGCTCGACGGCCTCGTCCACTCGATCGGCTTCGCGCCGCGCGAGGCGATCGCGGGCGACTTCCTCGACGGCCTCACGCGCGAGAACTTCCGCATCGCTCACGACATCTCCGCATACAGCTTCCCGGCGCTCGCGAAGGCCGCGCTGCCGATGCTGTCGAGCGACGCGTCGCTCCTCACGCTGTCCTATCTCGGCGCGGAACGGGCGATTCCGAACTACAACACGATGGGTCTCGCGAAGGCGGCGCTCGAAGCGAGCGTCCGTTATCTCGCGGTGTCGCTCGGCGCGAAGGGCGTGCGCGTGAACGCGATCTCGGCCGGCCCGATCAAGACGCTCGCGGCAAGCGGCATCAAGAGCTTCGGCAAGATTCTCGATTTCGTCGAAAGCAACTCGCCGCTCAAGCGCAACGTGACGATCGAGCAGGTCGGCAACGCGGGCGCCTTCCTGCTGTCGGATCTCGCGAGCGGGGTCACGGCCGAGGTGATGCACGTCGACTCGGGCTTCAACGCGGTCGTCGGCGGGATGGCCGGCCTCGAAGAGTAAGCGCGACGCCGCGGCGGGGCTTGGCCCTCGCACTTTGACGCGGCCTCGCCCGGCGCCGAAAAAAACGAACCCCGCGCTCGCGAAAGCGCGGGGTTCGCCGGATGCTCGAACCGCCCGTTCCCCGGGCGGTTTTTTCATGGGGCCGTGGAGCCGATCGGCGGCGCGGCCATGCAACGCGCGGCGCGCCGCCCGCCGGCGCACGGACGGCCGCGCAGCCGGATGGAATCAGTGACGCCAGCCGTTGTGGCGGCCGTTGTCCCAGTGGCCGCGGTCCCAATCCCGGCCGCGATGGCGATACCATTCGTCACGTCCCCAATAGCGGCGGCCGTCCCAGTAACGGTCGCCATGCCAGCCGATCACGATCGACGGCGCGGGCGCATAGACGGGCCCCGGCATATAGACGGGCGCCGGCTGGTACACGACGGGCGGCGGCGGCGCGTAGACGGGCGCCGGAGCGACATAGACGGGCGCGGGCACGCCCACGTTGATGCCGACGCTGACGCCTGCCAACGCAGCGCCGGATGCGAGCAACGCGGCGAGGCCGGCCGCGAGCGAGGCAGTACGCAAGGTTTTCATGGACTCCCCTACTGGTTGATTCGTTGGGTTCGACTATAGCGGGAACCGTCGGCGCCGCATATTTCAAGTTTGTAAGAACTGATGCGCTGCATCGCAGCCGCATCGGCGGGCTAACTTTTGGTTACATTCGGGCCCGCAACGGCCAGGCGGCCGGCCCGTCGGCCACGCTGCTGAAACGCTGCGACGCGGCGGCGGCAAAGGCGGCGCGGCGAAAGGACTGACGAGACGGAAGGGAAAGATCGAGAACCAAACGGCAACGGGGCGGCAGCGTGGCCCGCCCGCCGGCGCAACGGCCGCGGCGAATCGACGAACGTCTTGCCAGCCCGCCCGGCCGGCATGCGCGAACGAACCGGCGGGCCGAGCGGGGAAATTGGAAGCGAACGCGGCGGCGCGCCGAACGCCGGGCGGCGTGGTGAATGCGTGACGCGTGCGCCACCGCCGCGCTTGCCGTCACCGCGCGGGTCGCGCCGCGCGCTTCGACGCGCGGACAGCCGCGCCCCACCCCGACATCCGCCGCAAGCAGACCGCCGCGCGCGGCGCGGCGCACGCAATCAGGCCGGCTCGGCCTCGGCGGTCGCCGGCGCGGCAACCGGCGTATCGACGACGCGCAAATGCACGGGCACGTACTTGTGATAAGGCGTGCGCGACAGCGGATCGCAATGCGCGCCCGACGTCAGACGATTGAGCTCGGGCCCGATCGGCGGCCCGCCCTTGTAGCGCATGCCGTAGCCGTGCGGCAGCGTGACCATCCCGCGCCGCACGCTGTCGTCGACCTCGACGACGACTTCGATGCTGCCCGTCGCGGACGCGCATACGAGCTTGCCGCCGTCCGCGACGCCGAGCGCCGCCGCATCGTCGGGATGAATCCGCAGCGAGCCGTGCGGATCGACCTTGCGCCACGTCGGATCGCGATAGATCTGGTTCGCGTTGTACGAGCGCCGCTCGCCCGCCATCAGCACGAACGGATAGTCGGCGCCGGGCGGCGTCTCCGTCTCGAGCGCGCGCAACTCGTCGATCATCTCGGGAATGTGCAGATGCACACGGCCGTCCGGATGGCGGATGAAGCGCCACATTTCGTCGAATTCGTGAACGCTGATCAACGTCCCCGAGCGCCGCTCGAGAATCGCGCGAAAGAGCGCGGTGCCGAGTGTCGCGCGATTGCCGCGAAATCCCGCGCGGCGCATGGCCGCATGGTGCTGTTGCGCATACAGCATCGCGAGCGGCAGCAGCGGCGCGGTCGCCGCCGCGTCGTTCGGCAGCGCGCGGCCGAGTGTTCGATAGACGATCGACGCCGCGTGACGCTGCCACTTCTTGTTCGCCGCAAGCACGATCCCGAGCGCGCCCATGTAGGCCAGATGCTTCGACGCGCGCGGCTCGAGCCGCGCGACGCGCTCGAGGATGGGAAAGCGGCGCGGCAGCTCGCCCATCTTCTCGAGCAGCCGCGTGTAGATCTCCGGCTCGGGCAGCGATTCGCCGAGCGGCGGCAGCAGCGGATGGCGCAGATGGAACGCGTTCGCGGGAAACTCGAGGTTGAAGCCCGTCGCCTCCCATTTCTCGAACTGCGACGCGGCGGGCAGCACGTAATGCGCGAGACGCGCGGTCTCGGTCATCGCGACGTCGATCACGACGAGCAGATCCAGCTTGCCGAACGCGCGCTCGTACGCGTTCGAATCGGCATACGTGACGACCGGGTTCGCGCTGTCGACGAACGCCGCGCGCACGCGCTTCTCGCCCGCGAGCTCGATCTCGTCGGGCAGGATGTTCGGCGGATAAATGCCCGCGATCGGAAACATCCGGTGATGCGCGGTCCGCTTGAGCGGCTTGCCGTTCCTGGTCGCGCGCTCGTCCGTATGACCGATGACGGGCAGCAGGAACGAATGCAGGTTGTTGCCGCCGCGCTTGCCGAAGTTGCCGGTCAGCAGAAACAGCAGTTTCTCGAGATAGCCGTTGAGCGTCGTGTGCAGCGTGTGCTGGATGCCGAGATCGATGCGCAGGCATGCGGCGCGCGCAGTCGCAAATCCGCGCGCGACACGCTCGATGTCGTCGAGCGGCACGTCCGCGCGGCGTGCGTATTCGGCGATCGGCACAGCGCGCAGCGCGCGCTCGACGAACTCGAAACCCGCGCAGCGCCGCGCGATGAACTCGCGGTCGATCAGCCCGTCGCGCAGGATGATCGCGAGCATCGCGCTCATCAGATACGCATCCGCGCCGGGCCGCACCTGCAGATGCAGATCAGCGATCTTCGCCGTCTCCGAGCGGCGCGGATCGACGACGACGAGCGTGCGCATCGGATCCTTCTTCAGATCGCGCAGCGTGTCGCGCGCGTTCGGGATGCCGTGCGCCTGATACGGATTCGCGCCGATGATGAGCACGTAGTCCGCGTGCTCGATGTCCTCGGTCGTGTGGCAATCCTGACGACCGAACAACCGGCCGTTGAGCCAGAAATCGCCCGTCTTCTCCTGGCCGAGCGCGTTGTATGCATAGCGGCTTCGCATCGCCGCGAGCAACTGCCGGCTGTATGCGCCGCCGACGTGATTGCCCTGCCCGCCGCCGCCGACGAACGCGAATGCATCGCCGCCGTGCCGCTCGCGCAGCGCGACGAGACGCTGCGCGATATCGTCGAGCGCCTCGTCCCACGTGACGCGCACGAAGCTGCCGTCGGGCTCGCGGCGCAGCGGATGCGTCAGGCGATCGTCGTGATGCTGGTAGTACGCGAGGCGCGCGGCCTTCTGGCACAGATAGCCTTTCGAAACCGGATGATCGTCGTCGCCGCGGATTTTCGCGAACTTGCCGTCCACGACGTCGACGACAAGGCCGCAATTGCGCGAACACAAAATACAGGCGGTTTTTTCGACTGCCATCGCACGCTCCATCTGCCGGCGCATGAGCCGGGATCGGGGAAAAGTGAATATGAAATAACGATCGTTACTGTAACGAACGTTATTTCATGCATTGATCGAAGTCAATCGAACAGAGGCTCCAAACACGGCGAATGCACCGCTTGTGCGTCGGCCGCGAAACACAACGACGCGCGCCGCGAGCGCGGCACCGACGCAGATGCGGTGGCGCGGGAGAGCGATTCCGCGAATACGGACGCAAATACGGACGCGGATGCGCTCACGGTCGCTGCCGGCATGACGATTGGCGCTCCGGCCGACACGCCGTTCGAACGCCGAATCGCTTCGCGCGAAGCGTCGAACGCGAACCGCCGAAGCGGCTGCCGACCTTCGCAAGCGGCTCGAATCGAGAGCCGCCCGAGAGCCGCCCGTTTCGCCGTGCCGCACGACGCCCCGGGCACCGCGCGCGCCGCTCGACCCGAGCCGCACTGCCCGATGCGCGTGCGAAATCTCGTGCGCCAACGTCGCGCCCCAAGCAATGCGCCGGGGCATGCCGTCATTTCTCGACGAACGCGCGCTCGATCACGTAATCGCCCGGCGCCTGGCTCGTGCCTTCGACGAAGCCGCGCCGCTCCAGCATCTCGACCAGATCGGCGAGCATGCTCGGGCTGCCGCAGATCATCACGCGATCGACCTCGGGATCGAGCGGCGGCAGACCGGTGTCGTCGAACAGACTGCCCGAGTCGATCAGCTCGGTCAGACGCCCCCGGCGCTCGAACGCTTCGCGGGTCACGGTCGGGTAATAGATCAGCTTGCCTCGCACGAGATCGCCGAAGTACTCGTTTTCGGGCAACTCCGCGGTGATGTGGTCGAAATAGCCCAACTCGCTCTTCCAGCGCACGCCGTGCACCAGGACGATCTTGTCGAACGCGTCGTAGTAGTCGGGGTCGCGGATCACGCTGATGAAAGGCGCGAGGCCCGTGCCCGTCGACAGCAGATAGAGATGCTTGCCCGGCCGCAGATTGTCGATGATCAGCGAGCCGGTGGGCTTGCGCCCGACGAGCAGCTTGTCGCCGATTCGAAGATGTTGCAGGCGCGACGTCAGCGGGCCATCGGGCACCTTGATGCTGTAGAACTCCAGATGATCGTCGTAGTGCGCGCTGACGACGCTGTACGCGCGCATCAGCGGCCTGCCGTCGATCTCGAGCCCGATCATCACGAACTGGCCGGTCTTGAAACGCAGGCCCGGATCGCGCGTCGTCTTGAAGCTGAACAGCGTGTCGTTCCAGTGGTGAACGGACAGCACGGTTTCGTGGGCGTTCGCGGACATCTTTTCCTCAATCCCCTGTCATGTTCATGAAGCGCACGATTTGCGGCGGCGCGCTCAGATCGAAGTGATGCCGCTCGGGCTTCAGCGGCATCGCGGCGACGATGGCGGCGCGCAGCCGGACGCAACCGGCCGGCGGTTCTAGGCGGCGCAAGCCCGGCTCCACGTCACGCGACATCACGGGCTTCACGCGCCGTTGCGATCCAACTGGTCGAGCTTGCCCTTCACGTCGGTCCACGTCGCGTGATCGGGAAGCGCCGATTTCTTGCCGGTGATTCGCGGCCAGCTCGGATGCCGGGCGAGCTCGGCGTTGAGCGCGACGAAATGCGTCTGATCGTCCGGCAGATCGTCGGCGGCGCGTATCGCGTCGATCGGACACTCCGGCTCGCACAGCGCGCAGTCGATGCATTCGTCGGGATCGATGACGAGAAAATTGGGTCCCTCGTGAAAGCAGTCGACGGGACACACTGCCACGCAATCGGTGTGCTTGCAGCGAATGCACCCTTCCATCACGACAAAGGTCATGCCGTATCTCCCTGAAGGCGGACTCGGGTCCGCGCATTTTGGATCGAACGACGCGCGCCGGACTACGCGGCCTTCCGCCGAGCGCCCGTATGCCCGGATCGTTTCGCGCACATAGTAAGTTCTACTTTAGAACCTATCAAGCAGCGATTCTAGAATGGCTCGACTACCTGATATCGATCACACACCCCGCATGACGATACGGAGTCCGAATCGAAAGTCCGACGACCAAGCGTGTCTTCCCGCTCGCGAATCGATGCGAATCGATGCGAATCGACCGGGAAGCGGAATCGTCCGGCGACGTGGCGTACACGCTCAGTTCGGCGACGAAATGCGCAACGCAGCGATATGACGCGCGCATCGCGCGGACGGCGACGGTCGACGCGCGAGGGAGCACCGCCGTCGATCGGCCGCCAGACGGAC
Organism: Burkholderia oklahomensis C6786; assembly: GCF_000959365.1. NCBI lineage: Bacteria > Pseudomonadati > Pseudomonadota > Betaproteobacteria > Burkholderiales > Burkholderiaceae > Burkholderia > Burkholderia oklahomensis. The sequence continues at coordinate 3,239,176 of NZ_CP009555.1, read as the reverse complement.
ATCGACTCGCGTCGCGTCCAGGCGCGGTCGCCAGCGGGCCAGCCACGCAATGCCGCCGGGATCGCCCGCCCTGCCCGCCCCCGACGGACGCGGGCGCGTCATCACCGCGCGACGCATGCAACGCGAGCGCGCGCCGCGCGATGTCGTCTTGCGTCGCACACATGAGGCCGCCTCGGGTGCGCGCTCGAGCGGGGCGTCAAGCGGCCGCCTTCGCGATGCCGATGGCAATGCAACGCACACCGCACGCTCGCTCGAACGGATAGATATCCGAAACAAGATGCGCTCCATCGCCACAACCCCTCGCGCACTTGTCCAGGTCCACGTCGACCTCGAAACCGCAAGCCTCGAAACCGCAATCGAGCGTGCGGAGAACGCATGCGGTTTTTCCCGGTCGATGACGGATGCGCGGCCCGCCGGGAGCGGACTGCACGCGACCGGCGAATCTTCGAATAACGATCGTTATGGTAACGGACGTTATTCTATACTTCCATCGACGTCAATCGAACAAAGCCTCGAATACGGAACGGACATGCGTTACTCACCGAAACACAAGGAGGCGAGCCGGGCGCGCCTCGTCGAGGCCGGCGCCGCGCTTGCAAAGCAGAACGGCTTCGCGAACACCGGCATGGACGCGCTCACCGCGGCGGCCGGCGTGACGACGGGCGCGTTCTATTCGCAATTCCGCTCGAAGCCGGAATTCCTGCGCGCGATCGTCGAGCACGAGATGTCGAAGGTGCTCGCGACGGTCGAGCACCGCTCGACGGACGACCTCGTCGCCGCGCTGCGAAGCTATCTGAGCACCGCGCACGCCGATCACCCGGAGCTCGGCTGCCCGGTGCCCGCGCTCGGCGCGGAGATCGCGCGCGCCGACGTCGAGACCCGCAAGATGTTCGAAGACCTGATCAAGCGCTTTCAGACGTCGCTCGCGAACGCGCTGCACGACGACGAAGCGGCATGGACGCTCGGATGCGCGGCGATCGGCGCAGTGCTCGTCGCGCGCGCGATGGCGACGCCCGAGCGCCGCAGCGAAGTGCTGCGCTCGGTGCTCGCCTATACGATGCGATCGTTCGACGGCAACGCGCCGAAGAAGTGACGCGCGCGCGCGTCACGCCGGCGTAAGCCGCGCGCGAGCCGGATGCCGGCCTGCGCACGAGGCGCACGCAACGCCCGAGCGACAATATCGCGGCCGGCACAAACCGGCCACGTGCCGCCCTGCCCGACGCGCGGCCGCGCTCGACCGTCCGGATCCCGGACGATTCAGCCCTGCACGGCCGTGCCCGTCGCGCTTGCGGCGACCGGCCGCCGCGCGAGATCGCGATCCGGCCACGGCGTCAGAATGTCGAAGCCGTCTTCCGTCACGACGACCATATGCTCCCACTGCGCGGACCACGAGCGATCCTGCGTCACGACCGTCCAGCCGTCGGCGAGTTGCCGCGTTTCGGCGCGCCCCGCATTGAGCATCGGCTCGATGGTGAAGATCATCCCGGGCGCGAGACGCAGCCCCGCGCCCGGCCGTCCGTAATGGAGCACTTGCGGCTCGTCGTGATAGATGCGGCCGATGCCGTGACCGCAATACTCGCGCACGATGCTGAAGCCCTCGCGATGCGCGACGCGCTGGATCGCATGGCCGACGTCGCCGAGCGTCGCGCCCGGGCGCACCGCCGCGATTCCCGCCATCATCGCTTCGTAGGTCGCATCGACGAGACGCCGCGCCGGCGCTGCCGGCTCCCCGGCGAAGTACATGCGGCTCGTGTCGCCATACCAGCCGTCGTTGTCGAGCGCGACGTCGATATTGACGATATCGCCGTCCTGCAACGCGTGATCGGAAGGAATGCCGTGGCAGACCACGTGGTTCACCGACGCGCAGATCGTCTTCGGGTACCCGTGGTAGCCGATGTTCGCGGGCCGCGCGCGCAGGACGTCGACGATGTACTCGCGGCATAGCCGGTCGAGCGCGTTCGTCGTCACGCCGGCCTTCACATGCGGCGCGATCATGCTCAGCACCTCCGCGGCCATCATGCCCGCGCGGCGCGCCATCTCGATCTCGGCTTTCGAGCGGATCGGCACTTGTCGTGAACGCGCCATCATGCGCTCCTCGCCGCGCCGTCGGCCGGCGACGTCGCTTCGTCGCCCTGAATTTCCGTCTCGATCAACAGACGGCAGATCTCCGCATAGCTGAGCGTCGGATGCAATTCCACGAGCATCCCGATTCGCAGCCAGTGCTCCGCCTGCGCGTTGATCGACCGGCTCAGCGCGGCGCTCGCGTGGCGCAGCGATTCATGCATCGCGTCGGATATCTTGACTATTCCCATTGCACGGATTTATACGGTTTATATACGAAACGTATATTATCCACAAACCGGGAATCGATCAAGCCGCCGAACCGGCGGCGACCGCAGACGTCGCGCGCCGGGCGGCCGGCTTGATCGAACAGCGGCTGCGCGCCGTCTCGCCGATGTCGCCGACGTCGTCAGGCGCGCCGGCATCCGCGCGTCCTCGGAACACAACTCGGACTCGCACGCCGGCGTCCGAATGGACGAACGGAACGAACGGGACGAACCGCATGCATCGGCCACGCCGTACGCGCCGCGCTCACGACGACGGTTTTTCGCGCACGGGCCGGAATCAGTCGCCCGCCAGTTGTTCCACCGCGAGCCGCCGCATCTGCTCCGCCTCCCGCCACACGTCCTGCCTGCGGCGAAACGCGGCTTCGTCATCGGCCAGCGCGCGGCACGCGCGCGCGACGCCATGGTTCAGGTCCGCCGCGCCCGGACCGCCGCCGAAACGATGGCTGCGCGCCCAATGGAGCGGACTGCGCGACACGAAGTCGGGATCCAGCGCGACGAGCGCGTCGTAACTCGAGCGCCCGTGTGCGAGGCTGTCCCGCACCGCTTGCGCGACCTGCGTATGCGCCGAGCGAAAATCGAGCGACCGGCGGACGACGAGCGATTCGGCCACCGCCATCGCGACCACCCCCGCGTCCTTCAGATGCGCGTCGATGCGCGCATCCGCCGCTTCGAGCCCGTCGATCAGCAGCGCGCCGACCGCCGCGGCCTCTTCGATCGCGGCGCACGCCTGCGTAATCAGCCCGTTCATCGGCGAGCCCGCTTCGAACGAGTTCGTGTACGGCGTCTTGCCGAGCGTCGCCGAGCAGCTCGCGAGCGCGCCGAGCGGCACGCCCGCGCGGCTCTTCACGAATTCGACGAGAAACGGGTTCTTCTTTTGCGGCAGCATCGACGAGCCGCCCGTCAACGCGGCGGGCAGCGAGACGAGCGCGAACTCCGCCGTCGTCCACATTTGCAGATCCTGCGCGAGACGCGACAGCACGAGGCCGATCGCGTTCATCGCAGACAGGAAATGGACGACGCCGCTGCGGTTCGCCACCGCATCGAGGCTGTTCGACGCCGGCTGCTCGAAGCCGAGCAGCCGGCAGACGAGCTCCGGATCGATCGGCAACGTCGTGCCGCCGCCCGCGCCGGCGCCGAGGGGGCAGACGTCGATGTGCTGAAACAGCGCGAACAGCGCGTGGATTTCGTTCGCGAGCGCGTCGTCGTACGCGAGCAACTGATGCGCGAGCGTGCCCGGCAGCGCCGGCTGATACTGGCTGTAGATCGGGAACGCACGCTCCACGTTCGCCGACGCCTTGAAGACGATGGCGCGCCGCAGGCGCCATAGCGCGTCGAACGCGCGCGACGTCGCGTCGCGCAGATGCAGCTTGGTCGTGGCCGCGTTGATGTCGTTGCGCGAGCGGCCCGTTTGCAGCACGCCGCCGACGTCCTCACCGAGCGTCTCGATCAGGTAGTTTTCGACGAGCATGTACAAGCCTCGCGGCTTCGGCCGCGCGAGCAGCGGCTCGTAGCCCGCGCGCCGCAGTCGACGGTGGGCGTCGAGAAGCGGCCTGATCCGGTCGAGCGCGACGATGCGCGTCGCCCCCAGCATGACGAGGTGCGCCTCGTTCAGATCGAACAGATAGTCGAGATCCGCGAGCGGCGCTTCGCTCGCCCCGTCGCCGTAGACGATCGCCTGCAGGCGCGCCGGCAGGCCCGGCGGCGTCGCGTTCGGCGCCGCCGCGGGCACGGGCACGGGCGCGTCGGCGTCGATGTCGGCTTGCAGCTCGGCGACGGCGCGCTCGGCGACCGCCTCGACCGATTCGCGATGATCGCCCGCGCAGACGACGGCGGCGATGCGGTCGCGGAAGCTGCCTTCGAGCCGCAGCGCGTCGCCCGGCCGCGCGATCGGATGAAAATACCGAAGCTCGGGCGTCGCGGCGATGTCCGCCGGTATCGCGAGCGGGCTTTTGAGCACGCCCTCGCGCGCCGGCAGCGCGAAGCGGATCGCGCCGTAGCGCTTCGCGGTGAGATCGGGAAACGCGGCCACGCCGAGCCACATGTCGAGCACGTGGTCGAGCAGGTCCACGCCGAACACCTCGCCGAGCAGCACCGGAATCAGGCCGCCCGCCAGGCGCGGGTTGATCTCGATGATCGTGACCGTGTCGCCGCGCACGCGCAGCTCGGTGTGCGCGGGCCCGAACGCATAGCCGACCGCCTCGAGCGCGCGCAGCACCGTGCGCTCGATTCGCTCGCGCTGCCCGCTCGACAACGGCGCCGGATAGTCGTGGCCGATCTCGACGAAGTGCGGCTCGCGCCCGAGGCGTTTTCTGACGATGCCGACGATTTGCGTCTCGTGCTCGACCGTCAGCGTCTCGACCGAATACTCGTCGCCTTCGACATAGGTCTGCACGAGCGCCGCGTGCGTGCCCGCGCGGTACAGCGCGGCGCAGTGCTCGCCCGCCTCTTCCGCATTCGCGCACAGTCGCACGCCGACGCTTCCGGAGCCCGTTCTCGGCTTGACGACAACCGGATAGGCCAACCCGTCGAGCGCGGGCGGCGCGTCGGTGTCGAGCGAAAGCGCACGCGTGCGCGGCGCGTCGAGCCCGTGCTCGGCGAGCGCGTCCGCGAGACGCTTCTTGTCGCGGCAAATGCGCGTCGCTTCGGTGTTCGCGGTCGGCAATCCGAGCCGCCGCGCGACTTCGCTCGCGACTTCGATGAAATATTCGGACGACGACAGAACGCCCACGACGCCGCCGAGCGACGACACGAAGTCGTGAATTCCGTCGGCGTCGCTCGTGTCGATCGATACCGTCACGACCCGGACTGCGTCGAGAAACGGATACTTGCCGCGATCGGCCGTGAGGAAGTACGGCGTGAGGCCGCGTTGCAGCGCCTTGCGCACGAGGAGTTCGCCGGTGCCGGTCGTGTTGCTTTCGATGAAGACGAAGATGCCCGTCATGTTTTCCGCGAAACGTCGATGAATGAGGGGCCGGACGCGCCTTCCGGGCGCCGGGCGGATGCGGGCCGGGCCGCGCGTGCGCAATGCGTCATGCGCCGAGCGCCACGCGCCCCTGCTGCTCGGCGAGCGACTTGCGCCCCCATGCGATGCAGGCCCACTCGCGCGCGGGATCGACTTGATCGAGCCGCTCGACGCGATGAGGGGCGGCGCACGGCGCGCCGGCGATCTCGCCGTTCATCTTCAGCCAGCGTTCGTCGAAGATCGTGTCCTGATAGCGGTAGCCCGTATCGGGCGCGACGAACAGCGTCTTGCGCTCGGGCTGCCGCGCCGCCGCGTGGCGCGCGATCCGGTAGGCGGCGCCGCTCGTCGGGCCGCAGAACAGGCCGTGCCTCGCATGCAGCTCGATCGCGGCGAGATTCGCCTGCGGGCTCGTGAGCCAGTGGATTTCGTCGAACTGCGTGTGATCGAGGATCTTCGGCATGATGCTGTTGCCGAGCCCGCGAAGCGTGCGCTTGCCGTCCGGCAAGCCGAACAGCACGCTGCTGAACGTGTCGACGCCCGTCACGCGGACCTGCCCGCTGTGCCGCCGCAGGTGCGTCGCGAGGCCGACCGACGAGCCGCCCGAGCCGACGCACGCGACGAGATCGAACGCCGGGCCGACTTCGTCGAGCAGCCGCTCGGCGAGCGAGCGATACGCATCGGGATTCTGCGGGTTGTCGTATTGCTGCACCCAGAACGCGTTCGGATGCGCGTCGAGCAATTGCGCGACGCGCGCGAGCCGCAGGCGCTGGTACGCGCCGAACGCATCCGGTTGCTCGATGATGTCGACTTCGGCTCCGAGGTTGTGCAGCATGCCGCGCAGCTTCGGATCGATCGCCGGATCGCCGACGATCCTCAGCTTGAGTCCCTGCTCGCGGCACACCACCGCGAGGCCGAGCGCGAAGTTGCCGCTCGACGACTCGACGACGAGCGTGTTCCGATCGATCCTGCCGTCGCGCATCGCCTGCTCGATGATGTGCTTGGCCGGAATGATCTTCATCACTTCGAGCGCGACCGCGTAAAGATTCGGCGAGAGCTGGACGATGCGCGGCTCGGCCATCGCATCGGAGACTTTCTCTCGGGTTTTCCTGTTCGCTGCAGTGCCGTATGTCATGAGCTCACCTGGTGAAGAATCGCGAGATGGGTTGGCGAAGCGCGTCGCGCAGCGTGCGCTCGGCGTGCGCGATCGTGTCGAGCGCGTCGGGATGCGACGCATCGAAGCACAGGCCGATGAAGGTGCCGCTGTGGCAGTTGACGATGCCGTCCGCGCCGACTTCGCGCATCAGCGCTTCGAGCTGCCGCAGCGTCCGCTTCGGGTTGCGCTTCTGGTGCATTTGCGCGCTGAGCGTCGCGGCGCGCCCGATTTGCCGGACGTCGCTGCGCGAGATCGCCGCGTCGACGTCGGCGAGGAGCGCCGCATACTGGTCCGCTTCGTCGCGGGAGAATTCGAAGCGATGGCCGTTGTACTCGACGGTATCGATCGTGCCGCCTTCGTCGATCGCGAGGATGCAGATTTTCGGCAGCTTGCCCATCACCTTGCCGAGCTCGACCCTGCGATGGAAGAACGCGACCGATTCGTCGAACATCACGCCGTCGGTCGGCTCGATCTCGCGGATGATCGCGCACATGTCGTCGGGCGAAAGCGGAATCTCGAAGCACACGGCGAGCGCGCGCAGCGTCGCGACGATGTCGGAGGACGAGCTCGCGAGCCCCTTGCCCTCGGACACGTCGCTGCAGATCTGCAGGACGCCGCCCGTTCGGATGCCGAATCGATCGAAAAAAAGCGTGGCCGCCTTCAGCGATTTCCTCTTGCTCGCAGGGAAAACATACAGGCGATCGGAATGCCGGAAGCGGCAGAATCGGGCGGTCGACGTCAACGTAATCGGAAGCGTGATCAGAAAATCGTCTCCGGACACCGGTTCGCGCCCCTGCACCAGTTCGCCGAACGTGGCCGGGGCGTTGCCGACCGAGAAGAGGCGCCTGGCCGGCGAATGCGCGCGTCCCGGCGGCGGCCTTCCAGGCTTGGCGAACGGCCGCTCGGCGTTGCGCCCGGCATTGCCGTCGGCGTCCGCCGAAAGCCGGTCCGCCGCGCGTGCGCGAGCAATCGCATCGAGGTCCGGCGCCGCATCCTCGTGGCGGCCCGGCGCGAGGTCGAGCTCGTCGCCGACCGTGCGCTTGTTCTTTGCGCGCGACAGCGCGGACAGCTGGTCGGACAGCACCGCCTTGCTGTCGTACAGCAGCCGCCCGATCAGCGTGCTCTTGCCGTCGTCGACGCTGCCCGCCGTGATGAAGCGCAGCACGCCGAGGTCTTCGTTGTTGTCGATGATGCTCATGATGGGAATGTCCTCGCGTGCGTCAGAAATAGCCCTGCTTCTTGCGCTGCTCCATCGCGGCCTCGGACGTCTGGTCGTCCATCCGCGTCGCGCCGCGCTCCGTGATCCCGGTCACCGCCGTCTCCGCGATGATCTTCTCGACGTCGTCCGCGTCGCTCTCGACCGGGCACGTGCACGAGATGTCGCCGACCGTGCGGAAACGTACGAGCGCCGTCTCGCCCGTCTCGCCCTCGCGCATCGGCGTAAGCGGCGTGACGGGCACGAGCAGGCCGTTGCGCCGCACGATCTCGCGGCGGTGCGCGTAGTAGATCGACGGCAGCTCGAGCTTCTCGCGCGCGATGTACTGCCATACGTCGAGCTCGGTCCAGTTCGAGATCGGGAACACGCGCAGGTGCTCGCCGCGGTGCAGGCGCGCGTTGAACAGGCTCCACAATTCCGGGCGCTGCGCCTTCGGGTCCCACTGGCCGAATTCGTCGCGGAAAGAGAAGATCCGCTCCTTCGCGCGCGCCTTCTCCTCGTCGCGCCGCGCGCCGCCGATCATCGCGGTGTAGCCGTGCGCCTCGATCGTCTCGAGCAGCGTGACCGCCTGCGCGGCGTTGCGCGAATCGGTCTCGCGGCGCAGCACGACGGTGCCGCGCTTGATCGAATCCTCGACGTGGCCGACGACGAGTTCCGCGCCGATTTCCTTCGCGCGGCGGTCGCGGAAGTCGATCACCTCGTCGTAGTTGTGGCCCGTGTCGATGTGCACGAGCGGGAACGGCAGCGACGTCCTGCGGTTCGCGCCGAGCCCGAACGCCTTCAGCGCGAGATGCAGCACGACGACCGAATCCTTGCCGCCCGAGAACAGCAGCGCGGGCTTGCTGCACTCGGCGACGAGCTCGCGCAGGATGTGGATCGACTCGGCTTCGAGCCAGTCGAGATGGCCCATCCGGCCGGACGACGCGCCGGCGGGCGGGGCAAAAGCGGACGGTTCGAGCGAGGCATTCATTGTTCCGGTCCCCGGTTCTGCGCACATGCGGCGCGATCGCCGTGCGACGGCGTCGGTCCCGCGCGCCGGCCAAGCCTGTGAAAGGCGATGCCGGCCGCGCGGCTGTCGCCGGGCCGCTTCGCCGCGGCCCGGCGCGCGTCGCTCATGAGCAGGCCACGCCCATGTCCGCCGCGAAATGCTCGACGTCCTCGGCGTACGTCCCGAGAAAATCGTCGTCGTCGTAGTACGCGAGCGCCTGCCTGAACATCTTGTCGCGGCTCTCCCAGCGGTTCGCCATCGGGTACTGCGACACGCGCGCGTGATCGTCGTGCGAGATGTGCAGCGCGTGACCGTCGACGTGCCGCACGAGGCCGGCCCCGAGGGTCAGCCGCGAGATCATGTCCTGATCCTCCCAGCCCCATCCGTGCAGACGCCCGTTGTAGCCGTTCACCGACAGGAAGTCCCGCTTCCTGACGAGCAGCAGCCCGGGCGCCTGGCGCGTGCCGTCCTGCGCATCTTCCTCGTTGTCGACGATCGTGAGCGCGCGGCCGTTCCGGATCTTGACTTCCAGGCGGTAGCCGAAGCAAACGACGTTCTTCGCCTGCCGCGAATTCTGTTCGGTCTCGCGCACTCCCTTCAGGGTCGCGAACGTGCCGGGCGTCGCATCGAGCTTGCGCACGAGCGACACGATCACGTCCGGATCGACGATGATGTCGCAGTCGCAAAAGAACAGAATGTCGTGACGGGCCGCGTGCGCGCCGAGATTCTGCGCCTTCGTCTTGTGGAAATAGCGCTGCTCGCGCAGCTCGGCGACGTGGACCGCATGCTCGTGACCTTCGAGCTGGCGGGCGAGGCTATCCGCGTCGCCGCCGAAATTCACGATCACGATCTCGCCGTTCAATCGGCCCGCGGTCTCGACGAGCCCCGGCAACGCGCCAGCCAGCTCGTTCCGGTTTCGCCATGTCACGATGATGGAAAGCATGGTCAATCTCCTTCTGGTTGAGCAGATGTCGATGAAGCGACGCATGTTCTCGCGCGCGTCGCGCCGACGATCGCCGATCCGTCACGCATGGCGGATCGCGAAGTCCTTCAGGAACGCGGTCAGCCGGCCCACCGCTTGTTCCGATACCGCGTTGTACAGCGACGCCCGGATGCCTCCGATCGAGCGGTGCCCGCTCAGGCCGGACAGGCCGGCCTCGGCGGACTTCTCCTTGAAGAGCGTGTCGAGCCGCGCGTCCCTGAAGCGGAACGCGACGTTCATCGTCGAGCGCGCCGCCTTCTGCGCATGGCAGTCGATCACCTCGTCCAGCGCGTCGAGCGTCGCGTAGAGCGCGGCGGCCTTGCGCGCATTGATGTCGCGCATCGCGCCCACGCCGCCGATGGCGTCCCTGATCCAGCGCAGCACGAGCGCCATCACGTAGATCGCGAATACGGGCGGCGTGTTGTAGTTGGACCGATGCTCGACGTGCGTGCGGAAATCGAGCATCGGCGGCAGCGTGTCGGGAATGCGCTTGAGGAGCGCGCGCCGGATGATCGCCACCGTCACGCCGGCGGGCCCCAGATTCTTCTGCGCGTGCGCGTAGACCATTCCGTACGCGTCCACGCTGAACGGCCTCGACATGAAGTCCGACGACATGTCCGCGATCAGCGGGCTGCCGGGCAGATCCTCCACCTCCGGAAACTGAAGTCCCTCGACGGTCTCGTTGGACACGTAGTGACGAAACGACGCGCGCGCATCCCAGTCGAGCGCGGCGAGCGGCGGCAGCGTGCGGTAGCCGCCCGCCGCGCCGTCCCAGACCACGCGCATCGCGGCGACGCGCGACGCCTCGCCGATCGCCTTGCGGCTCCAGTAGCCCGTCGTCACGTACTCCGGCGCGGCGGCGCCCGGCAGCGAGAAGTTCATCGGGATCATCGAGAACTGCAGGCTGCTGCCGCCTTGCAGGAACACGACGCCGTAATCGTTCGAAATGCCCAGCAGTTCGCGCAGATCCGCTTCCGCCTGCGCGAGCAGATTCGAGAACCAGCCGGAGCGGTGGCTCATGCCCAGCACCGACAAGCCGGTTTCCGGCAGCTCGACGACCGCCTGCCGGACCTGCTCAAGCACGGAATCCGGCAGCGCGCCGGGGCCGCCCGAAAAATTCAGTTGATTGCGATGCATCTGACGACACTCCCGCGACAAGGTGAGGACCGGAATCGGATCATTTCTGCAGATAGCCTGCCGACGGGCGCATCGCCCCCCGTCTGAGCGCGCCGTTGAGCGGCTCCGAGTAGTACTTGAAGACGAGTTGCGCCACGAGCGCCGACACGCACAGATAGAAGACGAGCCACAGCGGTTTCGCGTAGATGTCGACGTTTTCCCGCGTGACGTACTCGCGCAGGACGCCGAGCACGACGATGTGAAACAGGTACAGCTCGTAGCTGCGCTGCCCGAACCAGCCGACGAAGCGGGAGACGAGCGAAGGCGCCGCCGCCTCGCGCGGCGCGCCGTTTCTGAAGCTGTACAGCAGCACCGCGGTGCAGAACGCGACGACCGACACGCCCCAGACGACGTGCTGCATGATCGGGCCGGACAGATACGTCGCGGCGATCGCAACCCCGGCGATCCATCCGATCGCCCGGCTCCAGCCGCGCGAGATGGCGCGCGCGGGCAGCAGCGCCGCGCAGCATCCCATCGCGATCGCGTCGAAGCACGACAGATAGCCGTACAGCGCGACGATCTCGTCGTCCGCGTGCAGGCTCCGGTAGACCGGCGCGACGATGATCGGCACGCACAGAAACAGCAGGATGTAGCGGCGGCGCTTCAGCAGCAGGCACAGAATCGGAAACGACAGATAAAACACCTCCTCGACCGACAGCGACCAGAGGATGTTCATGCTGTAGTTGAAGTAGCCGGCCTTGGACATCAGCACGTTGTGCCAGAAGGTCAGCACGGACAGCACCGAGACGAGCACGCTCGCCGTATCCGGCTTGTTGACGAACGAGCGCATGCCGAGCGAGCCGAGCGCGACGATCACCGCCAGCACGAGCACGAGGCACGGCAGGATGCGCGACGCCCGGAACCGGTAGAAGGTGGCCGGCCGGATCGCGCCGAGCGAGCCGAAGCGCTTGATCGACGTCGACGTGATCAGGAAGCCCGATACCGCGAAGAACATCGTGACGCCGTAGTTGCCGTTGCGCGAGATCGCCTTGATCGCGTCGGACAGCCACGGGGCATCGAGGGGCGTGACGTGCAGCCGGTATGTCAGGTGAAAATGCAGGATCAGCACGAGCAGGATCGCGATCCCGCGCAACAGGTCCACACCATCGCTACGTTTTTTCAATTCCATCTTCCATTCCTGTTCCAGATTCCCGTTCCGCGGCGGCCGGCGGCGGGCCGCTCAAGCGGCGCGGCGTTGTAAATCCGCCTTCACGCGCAAAATGTGTCGAGCGACGTCCTCGATCTCGCCGATGCGATACGACAGCGGCAGCGCGGTTCCGCCCTCATCGTCCTCATCCCCCTCATTCCCCTCATCGCCTTCAACGGCCGCGCGCGCCCGCGCGATCCGGACGCCCCCGCGCGCGTCGAGCGTGACGCCCTCGTCGCGCGCCCATTCGCGATTGCTCGCGACCGCGTCGTCGAGCGTCAGGCCGGGCGGCAGGTCCACCTCGAGCCGGCCGCCGGACAGCGTCACCGGATAGCCGCCGCAAAGACCGAGCGGCCCGGGCGCGTGCCCCGCGTAGCGCTCGATGCGGCCGAGCAGCGCGGCGAGCAGCCGCGCGCCCGTCGCCCCGGTGATGAGGTTCAGCGCCGGGCCGGCCGGCAGCCGCACGTCGGGCAGCGCAGCCGGCGTGCTCGCCGCCGCGCCGTCGATCCACACCCGCGGCGGATGCAGGCGGCTCTGCCCGGCGATGGCCGCGGCGACCTGCCGGTGATGCGCGAGCATCCGGAGCCGCGACGGCGCATCGAGGCCCAGTTGCGCAGCATACGTCGCGGCCAGCGTCGCGACGTTGCCGATGCCGCATGTCACGTCGTGACCGAGCCGCACGAGGATCTCGTTCGATGCGTCCGGATAGCACGCGTTGACGAGGCGGCTCGACGGCGCGCGCTCGCCGATCGCACGCGCGACGCGCAGCGCCAGCGCGAGCTGCAGCGGCAGCGTCGCGCCGTAGCCGCTCGCGCGGATCTCGGCCGCCCACGCGTCGTTGCCGCTCGCGATCTCCCACATCGATTGCAGCGACGCCGCATGGAACACGACCTTCGGCGCGCAATCGCCGACGAGCCTCGCGAGATCGTCCGGGGCGTCCCAGTCGATCGCGCGGCACGCAACCCGGTGACGCGTGTCGAGCGCGCACGCGCGCGCATTCGCGGCCTGCGCGAGCCACGCGAGCCGGCCCGCATTGCGCGCGGCCAGCATGATCGTCATCGGCTCCGCGGGCGCCGGCATCGTCGCCAGATCGAACAGCACGGCCTCGACGAGCGAGCCGGAACCCGTCACGAGCAGATCGGCGGGCATCGTCAGCCCCCCCGCCCCAGTTCGGCCGCGATCCGCCCGGCGATATCGGCCGCGCACAGGCCATGACGCTGCAGCAGCTCGGCGGTCGGCCCCACGTCGCCGCTCCAGTTCGCCGGCCAGCTGAACACCGGCTCGCGGACCGCGTAACCATTCGCGCGGAGCAGATCGGCAAGACCGCCGAAGCGAGTATGGTCGTCGACGACCCAGATTCCGTCGACGCCGTCGACGAGCGCGGCGAAAGCGTCGGCGGGAAACGGCGCGAGCCGCGCCATGTGAAGCGCGCCCGCGTCGACGCCGAGCGCGCGCAGTTGTCGGGCCGCGCCGTCCGCGACGTGCGTGAACAGTCCGCAGCTCACGAGCGCGAACCGACGCCGCTCGCCGATCCAGCGACACACGGCAGGCTCGCCGGGCAGCTCGCCCCACGGCTCGCGCGGGTAGCGGATGTACGCGGGCCGATCCGCGTCCATCACCGCATCGACGACGAAACGCGTGTCGCGATCGCTGGCGGGCGTCCAGACGTCGACGTTCGGCAGCGACGCCATCACCGCGATGTCGTTCAGCGCCAGATGGCTCTTGCCGTTCGGGCCGCCGCATCCGCCGCCGTGCGAGCCGACGAGCGTGACGGGCATCCCGGTCTGCGCGAGACCGACACGGATCTGATCATAGGCGCGGTAGCACAGGAACGCCGCGAACGAGAACACCCACGGCCGCAGGCCGCATGCGGCCATGCCCGCCGCCGTCGACACCATCGACTGCTCGGCGATCCCCGCCATCAGGAACCGGTCCGGATGGGTCGCCGCGAAACGGTCCGCGCCGTACGAATCGGCGAGATCGCCGTCGAGCACCCAGATCCGGCGATCGTGCGCGGCGCGCTCGACGAGCGTCTGCACGCAATGTGCGGCGGGCCTCATGCGACGCCCTCCGCCACGGCCACCGCGTGCCGGAACTGATCGTCGGTGAGCGACGTGCAGTGCGACAGCCCGGGATCGAATTCGAACGCGGGAATGCCGCGCCCTTTCACCGTGGTCGCAAGCAGCACGCTCGGCCGCCCCCGCTGCGCGGTCATCCCGCGCATCGCGGTCTCGAGCTGCACGAGGTCGTGCCCCGCCGCTTCGCTCACGTGCCAGCCGAACGCCGCCCACTTGCGCGCCGCATCGGGCAGCGGATCGGGAACCACGCCGTCGATGCCGCGCCAGCCCATCTCCTGAAAGCCGTTCAGATCGACGACCGCATGCAGGTTGTCGACGCCGTAGCGCGACGCGAGCTGCGCCGCTTCCCACACCTGGCCTTCCTGGCATTCGCCGTCGCCAAGCACGACCCAGACGCGCGCGCCGGTGCCGCGCAGCGCGAACGCCATCCCGAGGCCGACGGACAGCCCCTGCCCGAGCGAGCCCGTGGAGAAATCCACCGCGTCGAGCAACGTCATGTCCGGATGGCACGGCAGACGGCCGCCGCCCTTGCCGTACGTGGCGAGCTCCGCCTCCGGCAACTCGCCAGTCGAAGCGAGCACCGCGTACAACGCGACCGACGCGTGCCCTTTCGACAGGATCAGCCGGTCGCCGAGCCCGGCGGCCCGGCGTCCCGCGTCGCGCCGAAGCACGCGGTGATACAGCACGACGAGCGTATCCAGCACGCTCATCGCGCCGCCGAAATGTCCGCCGTCGACGCCGTGCAGCATCTTCAGCACCCGCTTTCGATTTTCCAGCACCTGCTTGTCGAGATTCATCGTGATTCCTGTTCGAAAGAAGGGTTCAGCGCAGCCGCGACAAACCGCGTTCGCTCAACAGCCGCTCCGGCCGGATCTCGCGCCAGCGCGCGTCGAACGCGGCGAGCGCGCCGGCGTCGCCCGTTCGCGCCGCGAGCGACGCGCGCGACAGGCCCGAGCCCTCCTGCGCGTCGGTCCCGAGCGCCTGCTCGATGGCGGCGCGGTGCGCATCGAGATCGTCGCGCGCGCGCAGGATGCGCCGCAGCGATCCCACCGGATCCGCGAGCAAGTCCTCGTACCAGACGAGCACCGGATCGACGCCCGCCGCATGCATCCGGTCGAACGCTTCGACCGACGCCTTCAGCAGGTCGGCGAGCGCCTCCCCGCTATCGCCGAACGCGCGCGAGCTCGACCGCACCCAGTCGTCGCGGTTGCGGCACATGAACACGTAGCGCGCGTGCGGCATCGCGTTCAGGAACACGTCGATCGCGCGATTGCAGCGCGCCCGCAGCTTGATGATCGGCGCGCTCCCGCACGCGGGCTCGAACGCCGCGACGCAGCCCTGCACGACCCGCTCGCGCGCACCGTCCGCCGCCGCGCGCTCGGCGTCGTCGTCGAAATGCGCGACGCTCGTCAGCACGTCCGGCTCCGACACCGCCTGCTCGCCGGCCGCGGCCAGCAGGCGCGACAGCAACGTCGAGCCGCAGCGCCCGACCGAGAAGATGAAGGTCGGCGTCATGCGGGCCGCGCGACCGGGCATGTCCAGATGCTCGAACGGCACGTCGAGCAGCCGCCGCGCGGTGCGCCGCTGACGCTGGTAGAGAAACGGCACGTCGGTCATCGCGCAATCGTCGTCCCAGCGGCTCATGAAGAGCCGCGCGTCCCGCCAGTCGACGCACAGCGGCACGTAGCGCCGCCAGTCGGCGACGTCGGCGACGCTCGCCGCCTGCGCGACCACCTCCGTCTCGAAATCCCGCGGCCGGACCATTCGCGTCGAGTCCGCGTGACGGGACGCCAGTACGCGCAGCACGCGCACCGGCCGGCGCGCGCGTGATGACCACTCGTTCATCGTGTCGTGTCTCCGATCATCCGGCGGCGATGCACCGCGTCCGCCGCTCACCACAGCGCACCCAGCAAAACCTGCGCTTCCTCGGTGAACCCTTCCCCGCCGTTCGTGCCGCCCGCGTACTCGCCGAACACGGGCCCCTTGTCCGAATCGAACAGATCGACCCGCACGTGCTCGATGCCCGTCCAGTGCCGGTAGTAATCCGCGAGGCGCTCGGCAAGCCCGATCACCATCGGGAAGGTGTCCGGGCGCGCAATGCCGCGCTCGACGGGCTGCGCGCTGTGATACAGCCTGACGCGGTTCCAGTCGCGGTCGTAGTCGTAGGCGACGCAGCCGAGGTCATAGCCCGCGGTCACGTAGTGGACGTATTCGACGCGGCCGTGAAACGTCAGACACTTGAACTGGGACACGCACGGCGAGCCGTCGCGGTTCTCGATCATCTCTTCGACCAGCACGTCGTTGTTCAGGCCGCGATAGCACCACTGCCGCTCGAAGAACGCGCGGATGCCGTCATGGCCGACCGCCTTGCCGGTCTTCAGGTCGACGCCGTCGTCGATCAGCATCAGCACGCCGGTCTGGCAGCGCGGCTTGATCACGTAGCGCGACGGCAGCGCGGCGAAATCGCAATCGGCGACGTTGCCCTCGAAGTACAGCCTCGGCAGATACTCGCCGTATGCGTGGAGGTGGGAGCGGCACGTCAGCTTGCAGTCGAGCTGCGTCTCGCACGCCACGCGCCGCATCTCGTCCGGCGTCGCGCCGGGCAGGAAGACGCCGCGCCGGTCGTCGTAGTGCGGCCATCTCGCCCGGACTTTCTCTCTGAATGTCTTCACGACTCTCTCCGCTCGAACGTCACGCGCGGCGGGCGCGCGCGATCCAGCTCTCGCGCCTGCCGAGCCGATAGTCTTCGAGCTCGCTCCAGTCGGCGACGCCTTGCGCGCGCCAGTCGACGCGCTCGTGCGCGAGCCCGTAGTGATCGAACAGCATCTCGACGAGCGAGCGGTTCGCCCAGCCCATCAGGCCGCTCTGGCGCACGGTCGCACCCGGCGCCGCCGCGTCCTCGTAAAGGAACACGAGATTGCCGGTGCGGCTGTGCTCGCTCGGGATCACGTCGTTCAGCCAGCTGCGCATGCGCGCGAGTCCCGACACGCCGCCGAAGCCGCCCTGCTGCGTGCGCCGGACAAATGCGTTGACGCGACGGTTGCGCAGCCGTTCCCGCAGATTCCAGCGCTCGCGCGCGACCCACGTGTCGAGGATGAACGCGCCCGGCGCGATGCGGCCGACCTCGCGCACGATGTCGACGTGCTCGATCAGGTGGCTCAGCACGCCGAAGCAGAGGATCGTGTCGAACCCGCCCGTGTCGACCGACTTCAGGTATTCGACCAGGTCCGCGCAGACCACGTCGTAGCGGTCGCGATCATGGCCGCCTCGCGCGAGGTTCGCCCGCGCGCTGTCGACGTGGTCGGCGCGCGCCTCGACGCCGACCACCTTCGTCGCGCCGTGCGCGAGCGCCGCGTGCATGAAGCGGCCGTCGTGGCTCGCGAGATCGAGCACCCGCTTGCCCTTGAAATCCGCCGCGTGAGCGCTGATGAGCACTTTCGAGCGCCAGTTCAGGCGGTGCGCGTTCGCGCGGACGTTGCTCGATGCAAGAAACACCGAACCGGAGAAATCGACGCCGGATTGAATCAACTGATTTGACATATCGGACTCGCGCTAAATTGAAGAATCTGCCGCGGACCGCCCGCGGCGATCGTGTCTGCCGCCGCCCGTCACGCGGCGACGGTCGTGGCCGGCGTGCGTTCGCCGACGCCGAAAGGCACATCCCCGCGCACGCAGACGCGCTGCGCGAAGCGGCGCCCCGCGCCGTAGTCGTCGACGGCCGTGTGCATCGTGCACCGGTTGTCCCAGAGCGCGACGTCGCCGTTCGACCAGTGCCAGCGCACCACGTACTGCGGCCGCTCCATCAGCGCATACAGGTGGTTGAGGATCATCGCGCTTTCGGCCGAGTGAAAGCCCGTGATGTGGGACGTGAGAAACGGATTGACGAACAGGCACTTGCGCCCCGTCTCCGGGTGCACGCGCACGACCGGATGCTCCGCGCCGAACACGTTGGACAGGTCCATGTCCGAGCGGCCCTGCGTCTGGAACGCGCCCGGCCGCTCGGCATACTGCGGGGTCATCATGTCGTGCACCGCGCGCTGCCCTTCGAGAAACGCCTGCATGCCCGGCGACAGCGCGGCGTACGCGGCTTCGAGGTCGGCCCACATCGTGTCGCCGCCGCTGTCCGGCGTCTCCTTCACGCACAGGATCCCCATCGCGCTCGGCCGCTTCGCGATGCTGAGGTCCGTATGCCAGATCGACGCGCGGCCGGTCGACACCGCGCCGTCGAACACGGTGACCTCGGGCTGCCCGTCGGGCTTCGCGGTAAACGACGGGAAATCGGTCTCCAGTTCGCCGAACAGCTTGCCGAACGCGATCTGGGTCTCGACGCTCAGATCGGGCTGGTTCGTGAAGAACAGCACCTTGTAGCGCAGCAGCGCCTGCCGGATCTCGTCGACGCGCCCGCTCTCGACGACGCCGGCGAGCGTGCAGTTGCGCACCTGAGCGCCGATGGTTCCGCTCAGCGGCCGAATCTCCAGTGTTTCCATCTCGTCAGCTCCTTGTCGTATGAATCGCATGATCGGCCGCGCGATCGGCCGAACGATCTGCACCCTCGCCGCCGCCCGCTGCGGCGGACTCGAAGTGCGCTTGCGCAAAGCGGTACAGCTCGATATCGAATCGGTTTTTTTCCTCGACGCAGGCGCGACACGCGTCGCCAAGCGCCAGGTCGCGCCCGTACGCGCCCTCGTTGCGGCGCGCCTGCGGCGCGAGCGGCCAGCCGAATTGCCGCGAAAAGCGTTGCATCGACGCGTCGAACCGCTCCGTGAGCCCGAACGCCGCGAACCGCTCGACCAGGTTGTGCTTGGCCATCTCGAGATGCGCGTGGGTCACGCGCTCGCGTGGCGACGCGAACGTCGCGCCGGACACCGCGCGCACCTGGTAGTTGTCGAGGTCGATGCTCGCGTCGCTCGTCAGGAACTGCTCGAGCCCGATGCGTCGTTGCAGCAGATACGCGTGCAGATAGTTCATCGGCTCCTTCAGCGCGTAAAAGTAGTACGACACGAGACGCGCGACGGGCTCGCGCAGCAGCGTGACGTAGCGGCAGCCGCTCTCGCCGCCGTCGAAGCCGTACACGAAATGGCCGCGCAGCAGCGCGAACGACGCCTTCTCGCCGGCGTCGAGCCGGCGAAACGCATCGACCTTCTCGTTGACGACGGGATGCGACTCGTCCGCATAGAACTTCGCCGCGTCTCGGCCCGCGTACAGCTCGTCGAGATACGCGCCGAACGTCGTGCCGGCCGTTCTCGGGATATGCACGAATGCGATGCGATGGCCGTGGGTCGTCATGCCTCGACGCTCCGGCGGGACACCGCTTCCCACGCGTCGCCGAGCGTGCGCGCGACCGCTTGCGGACAGTCGCGCAGCAGGTAGTGGCCCACGCCCGCGTACTCGACGAGCTGCACGCTGCTGCCGATGCGCGACCAATCCCGGTAGCGCGTCTCGTACTGCGAGACGAGCGGATCCTCGGTGCCGACGAGGCACCACGCCGGGATGTCGAGCGGCGCGAGCGCGCCGCGGCTCGCCTCGTCGACGAGGTGGTTGTAGTAGACATCGGCGAGCCAACTGTCGTAGCGGAAGTCGTGCAGGAAAAACGCGCGCTCGTCGGGCCGGCTCGGCAGCGTCGAGCCGATGCCGCCGAGGAAATTCAGGATGTCGTTGTCGGTGCGCGCGTCGCGCTCGCCGCTCGCCGTGCGCATCAGCGCGCCGCCCACGCACAGCGCGCGCACATCGGCCGACCGCCTGACGAGCTCGCGCGCGACGGCGATCGCGAGCGCCGAGCCGTTGCATTGCGCGAACACGATGATCGGCAGTCCACTCGCCGCGAGGAGATCGTCGCAAACCGCGTTCGACAGGCGCGTGACTTCGGCGAGCATCGCCGCGTCGCTGTCGACCGCGTTGCGCGGCAGCTTCACCGCGAACACCGCGAGCTCGTGCGCCTGCCCGGCCATTGCCCGGCTCATCTCGACGAAATTGACCGGGCCGCCCGCCGCGTTCGCGATGCAGACGACGACCGCCTTCGCCGTCGCCGGATCGCCCGCCATCGGCACGATCGAGCGCTCGAGCCCGGGCGCGCGCTCGAGATGCGCGGCGAGCGCCTCGATGGTCGGATGATCGTAGATGTCGGTCACTTCGAGCGGCGCGCCGTATTTGGCCGCGATGCGAATCGCCTTGAACGAATCGCCGCCGAGCTCGAAGAAATCGTCGCGAACGCCGAACGCGTCGTGGCCGAGCACGTCACGGAAGATCTCCGTCAGGCGATGCTCGACCGGCGTGCGCGGCGCGACCGCGCGCGCGCTCGCGCGCGGCGTTTCGTTCAGGAACTGCTCGCGCAGCCGGTTGCGGTCCACCTTGCCGCTCGGCAGTTGCGGCAACTCCGCCTCGAAGCGGAAGACGGACGGCACCATGTACGGCGGCAGCTTCGCCTTCAGCAGATCGACGATCTCGTCGCGCGCGCCGTCGAGCGGCACGACATACGCGCAGAGGAACGCCTCGCGGTTCTCGGGCCGGATCGCGAGCACCGCCGCCTGCCGGACCGCGGCGATCGCACGCAGGCTCGCCTCGACCTCCTCGAGCTCGATGCGCATCCCGCGAATCTTCACCTGCCGGTCCTTGCGGCCGTGAAACATCAGCACGCCGTCCGCGCGCATCTCGCCGACGTCGCCCGTCCGGTAGAGGCGCCCCTTGTAGCGGTCGGGAAACGGACTCTTCACGAACGCCTGCGCGGTGGCGCCCGCCATGCCGATGTAGCCGCGTCCGATGCCGACGCCCGTCGCCACGATCTCCCCCTTCGTGCCGATCGGCACCGGGCGCAGCTCGTCGTCGACGATGTAGATGTCGAAATTGGCGAGCGCACGGCCGACGGGGACCGGATTCTCGATCTCGTCGTCGGGCGACATGATGTGATGCGTGATGTCGTCGGACGCCTCGGTGGGGCCGTAGGCGTTGATGAGCTTCGTCGCGGGAAACAGCGCGAACCAGCGCCGGATCAGCGTCGCATCGACGGTCTCGCCGTTGACGATCAGGAACGTCAGCGATGCGGGACGCACGCAGTCGGGGTGCTCTTCCAGATATTCGACGACGGCGATCAGATAGGTCGGCACCACCTCGAGGATCGTCACGCCGTCGGCGGCCATCCGACGGACCAGCCCGGCGATGTCGTTGACGACGCGGTCGTCGTAGACGAACGTCGTGCCGCCCTTGGTCAGCGCGATGAACATCTGCCAGACGGACACGTCGAAGCTCATCGACGAGTTCTGCGCGACGCGGCTGTCCGCGCCCATCTCGAGGTCGAGCGCCTTGTTCGCGATGTTGTTCAACATGCCGATGTGCTCGATCATCGCGCCCTTCGGCTTGCCGGTCGATCCCGACGTGAACAGCACGTAGCTCAGATCGTTGCCCGAGAGGTGGACATCGGGGTTGTCCTCGAAAAGCGGGTCGTCCTTCACGAGATCGTCGAACACGACGCGCGGCACGCCGGCGACGGCCGGCTCGGCGGCGGCCACTGCCGCATCGACGACGAGCGCCTTCGCGTTCGCCAAGTCGAGCATCTCGCGCATGCGCTGCTCGGGCAGGACGGGATCGATCGGAATGTAGGCCGCGCCGATCTTCCAGATCGCGAGGATCGTCAGGACCAGCCGGTCGCTGCGCGCGATGCGCACGCCGACGAGCGAATCCGTGCCGAGATCCGGAAACGCCTGCATCAGCCGATTCGCGATCCGGTTCGCGGCACGGTTCAGCTCGCCGTAGCTGTATGCGCGATCGTTGTAGACGAGCGCGCGGCGCTCGGGCGTGGCCGCCGCGTGATCCTCGACGAGGTGCGGCACCAGATGGCGGCCGAGCCGCAGCTCGCCCTGCCGCAACACGCAACTGAGCGGCGCCGCGCCGTCCGCCCGAGGCTGCGCGCGCGCGGCGCCTTCGCCGCCGGGCACGTCGCCGACGGGCCGCTCGAGGTCGTCCGGAATGCGGTTCAGCACTGCTTTCAGGTTGTCTGCCATGGTTTCGATATCCTCGATGTGGTACCGCGAACGATCAAAATTGATTTCGAGGCGCAAACGCGTCCCCGGTGTGGCGGAAACGGTCAGGCCGTAATGCGTTTCCTCGGCGTAGCCGTAATCGCGCAGGCCGAGAATGCGCTCCGCGCTGAGTTCGGCGAGCGGATAGTTCTCGACGACGAGCAGGCTGTCGAAAAGCGACTGCCCGCCGCGCATTCCGCTTTCGCGCTGGATGTCGATGAGCTCGACGAGCTGCGCGTGCGCCTCCCTCTCGACGTGGCGGTCGTGCACCGCGCGCAGCCAGTCGCGCAGCGGCATCGACGCGTCGATGTCGACACGCGCCGGCACCGTCGCGATCAGCGGGCCGACGATCGTCTCGATGCCGGGTAGGTCGATCGCGCGCCCCGACGTCGTCACGCCGAACACGGGCGCCGTCTCGCCGCTCCCGCGCCCGAGCATCAGCGCCCAGGCCGCCTGCAGCATCGCCGCCAGCGTCACCCGGCATACGCGCGCGGCTTCCACCAGACGCCGCGTCGCCGCTTCGTCGAGCGAACGCTCGACGACGGGCGTCGCCTGCGCCTGCCCCGCGAGCCCGGTCTGCTCGATGCCGAGCACGGTGCGATGCGTGCGCGCGCCGATCTGCTCGCGCCAGTACCGCCTGTCCGCGTCGCTCGCGCGCTGCTGCCGCCACGCGAGCACCGCGTCGAACTGCGCCGCCGCCGGCAGCGCGGCGGGACGCCCGTCCGCGAGCGCCTCGTAGATGCGCAGCAGATCGGACCAGACGAGCTGCACGCTCCATCCGTCGAGCACGGCGTGGTGATAGGTCCAGACGAAGCGGTATTGCGCATCGTCGTGGCGCACCAGATGGAAACGCATCAGCGGCGCGCATCCGAAATCGAACGGCGTGGCCTTGTCCGCCGCGAGCAACGCCTGGAAGGCCGCATCGCGCGCGTCGGGCGCGAGGTGCCGGTGATCGATGTCGCGCCACGGGCACGCGACGTGCGCGCTCACGATCTGCAACGGCTGCTCGCGCTCGAATCCGACGAATGCGGTGCGCAGCGCCGCGTGGCGCTCGACGATCGCCTCCCATGCACGCCGCAAGCGCGCGGCGTCGAACGTGTCGCCGCCGACAGTCGCATAGACCTGATTCGTATAGGCGCTCGCCTGGTTCGGCAGCAGACTGTGGAACACCATCCCCCACTGGATCGCGGTCGCGGGGTACAGCGTGTCGAGCTTCGGATGGCGCGCGTGCCAGGCGGCAAGCTCGTCCTGCGTCACGGCGGCGAGCGGGAAATCCTCGGGCGTCGGGCACCACGCGGCGCGCGCGTTGCAGTGCGCGGCGATCTCGCGCAGCGCATGCATGAAATGCCCGCCGAGCGCCGCGATCGACTCGTCGTCGAACGCGTGCGCCGAGTAGTCGATCTCGAACGCGAGGCAGCCGTCCTTGACCTCGCCGTTGATGCCCAGCTCATGCTCGCGCGGCCTCGCCGCCGAGATGTCGTCGCGCGACGACATGCCGAGCACGGCGATGTCGGCCGCCTCTTCGTCCGCGACGTCGAACTGGCCCAGATAGTTGAAGACGATCTCCGGCGCGTGGGCGGCCTCCTCGGCCGCCAGTTCCGGATCGCCCGTTATGTGGCGCAAAATGCCGTAGCCGAGGCCGTGATGCGGCGTCGCGCGATACTGCGCCTTGACCGCCATGATCGCCGCGGCCACCGGGTCGGAGGCCCGCGCGCGCTCCGCCAGCGTCAGCAACTGCGGGTAATAGCTCGTGAACCAGCCGAGCGTTTCGCCCACGTCGAGCAGCGCGAGCTCCGCGCCGTACCGGGCGAGCACCTCAGCTTCGCGCCCGTGTCCCTCGAGCGCGACGCGAAGCGTGTCGTGCCCCTGCCACCGGTGGGCCGCGAGCAGCAGTCCGGCGAGCAGCAGCTCGATGGTCTGCGTCCGGTACGCGTGATGCGTGTCGGCCAGCAGCGCGCGGGTATCGGCCGCATTCAGGCCGAACGACCGGACGCGCGTCGCGCGGCGGGTCGTGTCGCCGCGCGCGCCGCGATCGAGCCGCAGGCGCGCCGCCGGCGCGCGCAGCACGCGCAGCCAGTGCGCGCGCTCAGCGCGCAGCGCCGGGCTGTCGGCTGCCGCGACGACCGCTTGCGCCCATGCCTGGTAGGTGTCGCGCTTCGGCCCGAGCGTGAGCGAGTCCCGCGCCGCCCATTGCGTGAACGCTTGCCGCAGGTCCTCCACGATCACGCGCCAGGACACGCCGTCCACCACCGCGTGATGCCCGATCAGCAGCAGGCGCCCCCGTCCCTGCGCGCCGGCCGCAAGGGCGGCGACGAAGAGCGGGCCGTCGGCGAGGCGCACGCTGCGCCGCGCGTCGGCGAAGAACGCGTCGACCGCCGCTTCGGCCGGCCGGGCCGACGCGGCGCCGCACACCGTCAGGCGCACCGCCGCGTCGCATGCCTGCGCCGCGGCGAAGTGCGCGCGCCAGCCCGCCTCCGTACGCCGGAAGCGCAGCCGCAGCGCGTCGTGGCGCGCGACGAGCGCCGCAAGCCACGCGGCGAGAAAGTCCGCGTCGACGCCCGCGGGCACGTCGAGGAGCCGCGACTGGTGATAGTGATCGACGTGCATCGAATCGACCGAGAAAAACCAGTGGTGAATCGGCAGCAGCGGCATGTCGCCGGCGCTCGCCTGCCGCTGCGCGCCGAGCGCCTCGCATCGAACGTTCGCCGCGAGAAGCTCGACGGTCTGATGGCGGAAGATGTCGCGCGCCGAAAACACGAAGCCCTGCTGGCGTGCGCGCGCCGCCACCTGGATCGACAGGATCGAATCGCCGCCGACGGCGAAGAAATTGTCGGTCACCCCGAGATCCGGCATGCGCAGCACGGATTGCCAGATCCCGCACAACGTGCGTTCCGCGTCGTTGCGGGGCGCCACCGCGCCGGGCGCGGCATGCCGGGCCGGCGCGTCGACGGGAAGCGCCTCGAGCGCCTTGCGGTTCAGCTTGCCGGTGATGCCCTTCGGCAGCGAAGGCGTCAGCACGTAGGCCGCCGGCACCATGTAGTCCGGCAAACGCTGCTTGAGCGCGCTGACGAGGGCGTCGCGAAAGCGCGCGTGCTCCTCGCGCGCGGCGCTCCGCTCCATGCCGTCCGCGGCAACGACGTATGCGACGAGCTGCGCGGCGCCGTCGGGCTCCCGCTTCAGGATCACGGCCGCCTCGTCGACGAGCGGGTGCGCGTTCAGCGCGCTCGCGATCTCGTCGAGCTCGACGCGATAGCCGCGGATCTTGATCTGCTGATCGGTGCGCCCGAGAAACTCGAGCATTCCGTCGCGCGTCCAGCGCGCGAGATCCCCGGTCATGTAGATGCTGCCGCCCGGCGCGAACGGGTCCGGCAGGAACCGCTGCGCGGTCAGCGCCTCGCGATTCAGGTAGCCGCGCGCGACGCCCTCGCCGGCGATATAGAGATCGCCCGGCATCCCGACCGGCATCGGCCGCAGCCGTTCGTCCAGCACGTAGACGCGCATGTTGCCGAGCGCGCGCCCGATCGGCACCCTGCCGTTCGGGATCGGCACGGCGTGCGCGTAGCCGGTGGCGAACACGGTCGCCTCGGTCGGGCCGTACATGTTGTAGATCGACGCGGGACGCAGCGCGCTCAATGCGTCGTTCGCGAGCGCGCTCGTCAGTTCCTCGCCGACGACGAACACGTGCTCGAGCCGGTGCTCGCGGGCAAAGCGCGCGTCCGACGCCGCCTCCGTCACGAACTGGCGCAACAGCGACGGCGTGAAGTTCACGTGCGTGACGCCGTGCCGCAGCACCGCATCGACGATCAGATCGGGCGAGCCTTCGGCCTGCGGCGCCAGGATCGCGAGCGAGCCGCGGCCGACGAACCAGCCGAACAGCTCCGGCACCGACACGTCGAACGCATAGTTCGTCTTCAGCAGATAGCGCTCGTGCGCGCCCACCGGATAACTCGCCTCCATGGCATCGAGCAGGTTCGTCACGTTCGCGTGCGTGACGACGACGCCCTTCGGCGTGCCGGTCGACCCCGACGTATAGAGCACGTAGGCCGCTGCCTGCGGGTCGACGGCGGGCGCCGCCTCACGCGGCGGCGCGGCGCGCGGCGGCGCGGGCTCGTCGAGGCACAGCGTCTCGACGCCGAGCGACGGGAACCGCTCGCGACGGATCGGGCGGATCGTCAGCAGCATCGCCGCCGCGCTGTCGCTCAGCATGAAATCCACCCGGTCGGCCGGCAGTTGCGGGTCGATCGGCACATACGCGCAGCCGGCCTTGAGCGTTGCGAGGATTGCAATCAGCATGTCGAACGAGCGCTCGAAGCAGATCGCGATGCGCTTCGGCTCGCCGCCCGTTCGCTCGAGCAGCCGGCCGGCGAGCGCATCGACGCGCCCGCCGAGCGCGGCGAACGTCATCGACGCAGCGCCGGCGCGCAGCGCGATCGCGTCGGGGCACTCGCGCACGCGGGCGTCGAAGCGCGCGTGGATCAACGGCGACCCCGTCCGCTCGAATGCGGTCGCGTTCCAGGTGCGCGTGACCTTGTCCAGTTCGTCGTCGGGCATGCACGAAAGCGACGCGACGGGCGCATCGGGCATCGTCGCGATCTGCTCGAGCAGCGCCTCGTACTGCGCGAGCATGCCGTCGATCGAGCTGCGCGCGAACAACGCCGTCGCGTATTCGATCGCGCAGGCGAGGCCGTCGTGGCGATGGGCGATCTCGAGGCTCAGGTCGTACTTGGCCGCGCCGACGTCGTGCTGCACGGCGCGCACGGGCTCCGCCTGCTCGGCCCCGGCGCCCGCCCGCTCGTTGTGGAACTCGAACATCACCTGGAACAGCGGCGTGTGGCTCGGGTTGCGGCTCGCGCCCGCGAGCTCGAGCACCTCGCGCAAGGGCAGTGCCTTGTGCTCGTATGCGTCGAGCGTCGCTTGCGCGACCCGCGCGAGCAGGCCGCTGAACGGCTCGTCCGCGCGCACGCACGCGCGCAGCGCGACCGTATTGACGAGATAGCCCACGGTCGACTCGAACGCGCCGGCATCGCGCGCCGCCATCGGCGTCCCGATCGCGAACGCGTGTTGCCGGCTGCAACGCCACAGCAGGATCTGCCATGCGGCCATCAGCGTCATGAACAGCGACGCGCCGTGACGCGCGCCGACGGCCGCGAGCCGTTCGGCGAGCCCGGCGGGCAGCGTGCGCAGCGCCGTCGCGCCGGCGCCGTCGCGCACGGCCGGCCGCGTGAAGTCGGTCGGCAAATCGAGCACTTGCGGCACGTCGGCCAGTTGCGCGCGCCAGTATTCGCGCAACCGGGCGCAACGCTCGGGCGTGAGCGCTGCGCGCTGGCCGCGCGCGAACGCGCCGGGCGAAGCCGCCGCCCCGCTCCACGCGATCGCCCGGCCCGCTTGTAGCGTGCGGTACGCATCGACGATGTCGCGCGACACGACCATCCGCGACCATGCATCGAAGACGATGTGATGGACGACGACCTGCAGCACGTCGCCATCCGGCGCCACGCGGTACAGGCACGCGCGCAAGAGCGGCCCCGCGAGCAGATCGAAGCGCGGCTGCGCGAAGCGCGTCAACGCATCGCGCAGGCGGGATTCGCGCTCGTCGACTTCGGCGGGCGCGGGCAGCGCGGTCTCGGACCAGTCGACCTCGGTCTCGGCGCGCACGCATTGCCGCAAACCGTCTGCGTCGTGCCGAAAAGTCGTGCGCAGCGACGGATGACGCGCGACCACCTCGGCGAGCGCCTGCTTCATCAGCGCGCAGTCCACCGGGGCGTCAAAGCGCAGCGCGATCGACAGATGGTAGGCGGCGCCCTCGTCCTGAACCTGCGCGGCGAGCCACAGATCCTCCTGTGCGGGAGAGGCCGGCGCGTCGTCGGCGTCCTCCGGCACGGCGGGCGCATCCGAGCGCGCGGCGTCCGGCTCGCGCGCCGCGCCGCCCGTCCGCTCGACCAACGCCGCCAGCTCGCGCAACGTCGCGCACGCGAGCACGTCGACGCGCGTCGCATTCGTGCCGCCGCACGCGCGCACGACATCGACGAGTGCGTCGAGCGACAGCGCGTCGCCGACGTGATCGACGAGCGGTTCATCCACGTCGATGTCCGCCACGTCCAGATGCGCGGCGAGCCCGGCGCGCAGCCGCAGCGCCCCCTCGACCATGTCATATGATTGATTCATATGCAGTCCTGTTTTATGCGTCTCGTACTGAAGAACTCGTGCTTGCGCCGTCTTCCGCAAGCGCGCGGACCCGCCCCGATCCGCGCCGCTAGATCAGCACCCCTTCGTTGCGCGGCGCGAGCAGCGTATCGGCGAGCCGCTTCACGTACTGCCGCAGCTCGGGCACCGCCGTCGCTTCCCAGTCGCGCGCCTGCAGCAACGGCCCGACATAGCGCAGCCATGCCGATGGCGAGCCGTCGCGGCCGCGCACCGCGCCGTCCTCCGCGATCTCGAACCCCATGCCGATCGCATCCGGCACGATCAGACCGGCCGCGTACAGATTGCCGAGCAGCGACCCCGCGCGCGCGCTGAAGTCGGGCGCCGGCCCCGTGCAGTTGACGACCGCACCGACTTCGAGGCGCTCGTCCACGGTCGCGCCGCGCCGGCGAACCGCCACGCCGACGCCACGCGCATGCTCGGTGTAGCCCGTCACCCGCCCCGCCATGACGACGACGCCGCCTCGCCCGACTTCCGCTTGCAGCCGCGCCGCCGGCCCGGGCGCGCAGCGGTGGCGATGCACGTCCCAATACGGCCGGACATGGCGCAGGAAGCGCCGGCGCTCGTCGCTCGACAATTGACGCCACAACGCGGGCGTCGCCGCTCGCAGCGAACCGATCACGTCGCGCCAGTCGCCGCCGCCACGGAGCGCGTCGCGCACCGCCTCGCGCACGGCACGCACGTAATGGCGCACGTTCGCGTGCGCGAGCATGCGGCTCGCCAGCCGGTCGTCGTAGTACGGCGCCGCGTCCATCTCGCGATGCGCGAGCGGCAACAACCCATGGCGCGACACCACGTGAATCGGCGCCACGTGACCTCGGGCACGCAGATCGAGCACGACGTCCATCATCGTGAGGCCGCTGCCCACGAGCAGCACCGGCGCGTCCGGCGCGATGCCGCGCAGCGCGCCGGGGCGCCACGGATCGCTGACGTAGGCGCCGCTGTCGTAGAACCGCCTCTGCGATTCGGCGATGAACGGATCGCGACGCATTTCGTTGCCGCTGCTCAGCACGACGCGCTCGGCATGGATCACCGTGCCGTCGTCCATCGTGATCGCCCCGCGCGCGCCGCCGTCGACCGGCACGATCCGCACCGCGCTTCCCACCACGCTGCGCAATTCAACGCCCGCTCCGGCCTGCTCGATCGCCTCGGTCAAGCGCGCCTCGAGGTAATCGCCGTATATCCGCCGCGGCACAAAGCTGTTGCGTGCGACGCGCGGATCGCGCCCGTTCGCGTACCGATAGAAATCGTCGTCGTCCCCCGCCATCGCGCTCATCCGGCCGGCGGGCACATTGAGCAGATGGCCGAGCGCGCGCGTGCCGTAGGCCACGCCGCGAGCCATCGCGCCCGATCGATTGATCAGCAGCACCCGCATCGGCCGCACCGGCGGCCGCCGCAGCAGATGCGTCGCCAACGTCGCCCCGCAAAATCCCGCACCGATAATCGCAACTGTCGTCGTGCTCATCGATTCCTCGTTCGCTTTGAGTGAGTCGAGCGCCCCGGTCCCCGGGCGCCTATTCGTTCGTCGCCGCCATCGGATCGCGCCGGCCGCGGTCCGTCACCTTCGCCGGAAACACCACTGCGCCCGCCTGCTTCCCGCCGATCCGCGCGGGTTCGTGCTCGCTCGTCAGCATCTGCCCTTGCGCATCGGTCACGTTCGGGTAGGAGCGCATGCCGTCGCGATCGATTCGAATTCGACGGCCGATCTGCCGTTCATGTCCGTTGCGGCTCGCCGCGCGCGTGCTCGCCGAGCATCTCGTGCGTCGGCAACGGCAGCCATGCCGCGAGAACCACCGATACCGCCATCATCAGCGCCGATATCGCGAATGCCGAGTTGATCGAACTGCTCGTCGCCGCGACGCCCCAGAGGTAGCTGCCGATCGAGAGTCCGCCGACGATGAACGAGTGAAACAGCGACAGCGATCGCCCCGCCACCCAAGCCGGCGACGCCGTCTGAATCGTGAGGTTGTAGGTCGAGACGCACGCGACCCAGCTCCCGCCCGCGACGGCGAGGCCAAGCATCGCGACGGCCTGGCACGGGCTCCACGCCGTGGCCAGCATGCCGGCCGCGAACGTGAGCGTGCACAGCCGGATCAGCGCCTCGCGGCCGAGCCTCGCGCGCCCTGCCGCGCCGCCCAGCGCGCCGCACGCCGCGCCCGCGCCGAACGATGCGAGCAGGATCCCGTAGGTGCGCGCCTCGCCGCCGAATTGCGTCTTCGCAAAGAGAGGCAGAAGCGCCCAGACGGGGCTGCCGAGAAATCCGAACAGGCTGCTGCGAATCAGCGTGCCGCGGATGCCGGGCGTGCGGACGCAATAACGAACGCCTTGAACCAGCATCGTCGCGAGGCGCGCGCGCGCGGGCTTTCGCGCGGCGGCGCCGCGTAGCGAACGCGACAGCACATAGATGAGCCCCGCGTACGACAGTCCGCTCAGGACGAACGCCGCATTCGGCGAGACGGACGCCACGATGAAGCCGCCCAACGCCGGCCCCGCGGTGCGCGCGAAGTTCATCGAAAAGCTGTCGAGCGCGATCGCCGCGGACAGCTCGTGCGCCGGCACCTGCTCGGTCACGGCGGACTGCCACGCGGGCTGAAACATCGCGCCCGCGCAGCCGCCGA
This sequence comes from Burkholderia oklahomensis C6786, assembly GCF_000959365.1. Lineage (NCBI taxonomy): Bacteria > Pseudomonadati > Pseudomonadota > Betaproteobacteria > Burkholderiales > Burkholderiaceae > Burkholderia > Burkholderia oklahomensis. The sequence continues at coordinate 3,208,295 of NZ_CP009555.1, read as the reverse complement.
CGAACATGCAGACGAGCAGGCGCATCGGCGTCATCGCGCCCGCGGCCACGAGCGCGACGAGGCACAGCGCCACCGAGAACATCAGCGACTGCGACAGCAGCATCACCGTGCGGCGATCCCATGCGTCGGCGGCGACGCCCGACATCAGCGCGAACAGCGCGATCGGCAGCGTGAACGCCGTCTGCACGAGCGAGACCATCGTCGGCGACGGCGCCATCGACGTCATCAGCCACGAGGCCGCAACGGTCTGAATCGATCCGCCGATGTTGCCGACGAGGCTCGCGATCCAGATCGACGCGAACGTGCGGTACGCGAACGGACCGCGCAGCGTCGCGAGCCACGAGACGCGCGCGGGCCGCGTGGCTTCGTCGATGCTGTCCTGCGCGCTGTCGGTCATGTCCGTCTCGCTGAATCGAGTTGATCGCGTCGACATTTCTCCGGCCGCGGGGCCGGTCATCGTGAAGCCAGCAAGTGCTCGGCCAACGACTCGACCGTCGGATGACGGAACAGGTCGCCAAGCCGCGCATCGAGCTCGAGGTCGCGCTTCACGCGCGAGAGCAGTTGCGTGCCGAGCAGCGAATCGCCGCCGAGCTCGAAGAAGTTCTCGTCGATGCCGACTGCGTCGCGTCGCAGCACGTCGGCCCAGCACGCGGCGAGCACCCGATGCAGCGGCGTGCGCGGCCCCTTGCGCTCGCCCGCCGATGCGTCCGCCCGCGGCGGCGCCGGCAGCGCGCGACGATCCAGCTTGCCGTTCGGCAGCAACGGCATCGCGTCGAGGCGAACGATCGCGCGCGGCACCATGTACGCGGGCAGACGCTGCGCGACGTAATCGCGCAACGCCGCGACGTCGACCAACGCCTCGCGCAGCACGACGTAGGCGACGACTGTCTGCTGCTGCGTGAGGTCGTCGAGACGCGGCAGCACGATTGCCTGCAGCACATCGTCGTGCCCGCCGAGCGTCGCCTGGATCTCGCCCAGCTCGACGCGCAAGCCGCGGATCTTGATCTGATCGTCGACCCGCGTCAGGTGCTCGTAGCATCCGTGCGCGTTCATCCGCAGCAGATCGCCCGTGCGATACCGCCGCGCGCCGTCCGGACGCGCCGCTTCGCCGAAACGCTCGGCCGTCAGGTCCGGACGCCCCCAGTACCCGAGCGCGACGAACGGGCTGACGATCGCGAGCTCGCCTTCCGTCGCGCAGACATCGCCGGCGGCATCGAGCAGCGCGACCTCGACGCCCGGCACCGGCCGGCCGACCGGCAGGCGCGCGACGGCCGCGTCGGCGACGGGATCGGCGACGTACTGCAGCGCCGTCGTGCATTCGGTCGGCCCGAGGCCGTTGAGCAACCGGCATTGCGGGCCGCCGTGCCGCGCCACGAGCGCCACGTCGCCCCCCGTCGCCGCCTCCCCGCCCAGCACGACCCAGCGCAGCGCGGCCGGCCGGGCGAAGGCGGGAAACGCGGCGCGCAGCACGCTCGGCGTCGAATGCCAGATCGTCATGCGCTCGCGCGCGAGCCAATCGCCGATGCCCTCGACGCCGCGCTCGCGCACGTCCCAGAGATGAAGGCTCGCGCCCGTCAGCAGCGTGGCGAAGATATCCATCACCGACGCGTCGAAGCCGTAGTACGGCAACAGCGTCATCCGGTCGTCGTCGCCGAGGCCGATCGACGACGCATAGCACGCGGCGTGGTGCAGCACGTTGCGGTCGCATTGCATCACGCCCTTCGGCACGCCGGTCGTGCCGGACGTGAACAGCAGATACGAAACCGCGTCGCTGCCGCGCGCATCCAGCGGGCCGTCCGCTTCCGGCAGGCTCGCGTCGTCGACGACGCTCGCCGCGACGCCAAGGCGCGCCGCCGTCTCGGCGAGCGCAGGCGCGGCGAGCACGATCCGGCAGCCGCACTCGCGCACGATCGACTGCAGGTGCGGCAGCGGGTGGTCCGCGATCAGCGGAACGTAGAACTTGCCGGCGCCCAGCACGCCGAGCATCGCGGCGATCATCGGCGCGCCGTGCGCGTAGAGCAGCGCGACCGGCTCGCTGCCGTCCCCGCCCGCCGCGCGCACCGCTTCGGCGATGCGGCATGCCCGCGCCGCGAGCATGCCGTACGTCCAGCGCTCGTCGCCGCACACCACCGCCGCCGCATCGCGACGGCGCGCGGCCACGTCGGCGAATCGCGCCGTCAGCGAATCGGCGGCGGCGATCTCGGCCGCGGCCGCCGTCGCAAAATGCCGGCCAAATCGATCCGCGCGCGCCGGCGCGACGTCGTGCGCGCGAGTCATGTCGTGAACGCTCATCGTGTGTCTCGCCATTCGCTGTCGGGAAAGCATGAATCCATGCAACGGCGTCACGCCGCGGCCTCGGCGGCGCCCGCACGCTCGGCGGACAGGCGCGTGTCGATGTAGTGGCGGCGCAGCATCTGCGTCGCGGCCTCGACGTCGTGCGCCGTCGTATCGATGCGCAACTGCGGATTCCGCGGCGGCTCGTAGTCGGAATCGATCCCGGTGAAGGAGCCGATCAGTCCCGCGCGCGCGCGCCGATACAGTCCCTTCGGATCGCGCGCTTCCGCGACCGCGGGCGGCGTATCGACGAACACTTCGACGAACCGCCCCGCGCCGACGATCGTGCGCGCCGTTTCGCGAAACGATCGTTTGGGCGAAATGCAGGAGACGACGACGAGCAGCCCCGTGTCGGCCATAAGCGCCGCGACCTCGGCGATGCGGCGCACGTTCTCCGCGCGGTCCGCGTCGGAGAAGCCGAGATCCGCGTTCAGGCCGCCGCGCAGCGTGTCGCCGTCGAGCACGACGGCCGGCCACGCATCGGCATCCGCATGCCGCTTGAAGCACGTCGCGATCGTCGTCTTGCCCGCGCCCGAGATACCGGTCAGCCAGAAGACGAGCGGCGCGGGCGCGCCCGGCGCACGCATCGCGGGCGCGAGCCACGGCGCGGCTTCGCGGCCGTCGAACGGCGCGGCCCGCGTCATGTCGTCAACGCGCACCGCGATCGTGTCGCCCGCGTCGAGATCGACGCGCTCGTCGAGCCAACTGCATCCCTGGATCCGCTCGATGACGATGCCGTCGTGTATCAGCTCCTGCGTCCACACCACGCCGTCGGCGCGGCCGCGCTGCGCAGCGGTCAACACGATCTGCTCGGGCGCTGCCGCGCCGTTCGCGCAGGCGTCGCCGGGACGGCATGTCAGAAACGGCAGCGGCGCGCCGAGCGCGCGCAGCGCGTCGGCGCGCACGCGAGAGCGCGGCGCGGCCGCGTCGGACACCTGCTCAAGCACCGAGTCGAACGTGATTTCATAGCGCGATTCGAGGAGACGCTTCTTCATCGCGACGTCCGCCTCGAGCAGCGCCGCATCGCCCCATTCGACGAGTTGCGCGGCGTAGCGCACGCCGTTGGGCACGACGGCGACGTTCGCCGCGCCGAACCGGCGAGCGAATTCGCCGAGCCGAGCGCCGTAATGCGGATCGAGCCCGGCGCGTTCGCCGGGCGCGAGCCCCAGCACGACGTCGAACCGCCCTTCCCGGTCGGCGAGCGTTGCCGCCCGATCGGCCTCGACGAACGATATCCGCCCGTCGAGACCGTTCGCCTCGGCCTGGGCACGGACGAGCGACGCATCATCCCCGTGCGCGAGCGCCACGACTCGCTGCGCACCGCACTGCAATGCCAGCAATCCGGCCGCGCCCGCTCCGCACGTGTCCAGCACCCGATGCGCCGGCGCGATGGTGCGACGCAGGCCGTTCACCGCCGCGATGGACAATTCCGATGTCCGCAGAAAATCATGGCAGGACCGCATAAAAGCAATACCGCGTCTACGCTCTCTCATGGACGTCGTCATTTAATCGTTTTACATGCGCATGCACTATGAGCACGCGCCCTCGGAATGTCTTTTTTCGATCTTCTGCGGCGCTATGGAAAGGCGACCGGCTTTCCGAATCGCCTCTCAATCAGCGTGTTTTTACATTACTTATTCTTAACGAGCAAGTACTTATTTTTGTAGTTCATATAGAAAATATTTGGCATCACAAAAATCAGTTTTTCCTGCACGCCATAAAGAGGCGTTCGGAATCATCCCATTTCTCCGAGTTTGCACATGAAGCAACATTTCAACGACATCACTGCAATTCATATCGATATGCGCAGGCTTGACAAACACTGTAAGGTCCTGTTGAATGCCACAACCCGAGTGTGATCGAGACATGATGGCAAACGCGCGGATCGACGCGGTTACCGCCTCCCAGAAGGCGGAACGCGAATCGCCGCAACAACCGCCCGCGTTCGAGAAGCCTTGCGGCGCGCACGACATGCGACGCCCGCCGATCCGCAAAGGGAGCTGTGGCCATGGCCGGGCCATCTCAGTCATCTCTCTACGGTAGAAAGGCGCGACATGAATTCCGAGGTTCATCGACGTCCCGATGCTGCTTGCCCCGACGTGGTCCCGCTCCCGGCGGAGACCTGGCGGGCCAATCAAGCAAATCCCGCCTGCGCGCTCGTACGTAGCGAGCGGCAATCCGTTCTCAGTCGATACCGGCACACGCCCGCGCGCGCCGAACGCTCGTCGTCGATCGTGGCGAACGAGCGTCGCCGGCATGCGCGCGCATCATAGCTGCACGGCATTGTCCGCCGTTTTCCCGTTCTGGCGCCCCGCTGAAATACCGGCGTGAAGATCGATAAGCCGCGCCTGATTAAATGATTAGGCGCGGCTTGAAAAGCCGGCTTATTCGCCCGGCCAGATCCGCTCGCCGCGCCATTCGTTCCGAAGACGAAAATCAATGCAATTTTTCGTCCAATGGATTTCGATATATATGGCCCCATTTCATCGCACGGCGTCAAATCAATTGAACCGGAAAATAGAATGCGTTCGCCGCGATGCGCGTACTCCTACCGTCATTCGCGGCGGAAAACTATTTTGAGACTCCTGTTCCGGACAGGCCCAGCATGAAATTCGAGTCGAGCGAACAGGTGATCAACGACAGGCTATTGCGCCCGCGCGACGGGTTTGCCCAAGGCGGAAATACCTGCCCGAAAATGGAGGATTTCGCCCCCGGCGACTCGGTCGAGGCCAACGCGCCAGCCCTCGCCGAGAAGCGCCCCGAGCGGCGCCGCGCGAACCCGCAACGCCCGGCACGCGGGCCCCGGCACGCCGACCTCATCACGTCGCACCGGCCGTGACGCGTTCGCTCGAATACGTTCCCGACCGTTCACCGACGCCGACATCGCGCCGCGATGCCGGCCGCATTCATTTGTACGCCCATCTGCATGCCCATGTCTTTCCTCACGCGCCGTAAACTCGTTGCGCTCGCATCGATATCGATCGCCGCGATCGCGTTCCTTGCCTGGCTCGTCAAACCTTCGGCCGACGCGCGCGCAGCCGCCGCGAAGCGGGCCGATGCCGCGATTCCCGTCACGGCAGCCGTCGTCGGCACGATGAACCTGCCCGTCTACCTGACCGGAGTCGGCTCCGTCACGCCGCAGTACGACGTGACCGTGAGGAGTCAGGTCGACGGCCAGATCACGAACGTGCGGTTCCAGGAAGGCCAGCAGGTGCATGCGGGCGACGTGCTCGTCGAGATCGATCGCCGGGCGTTCCAGGCGACCGCCGATCAGGCGGCCGCGAAGCTCGAGCAGGACAAGGCGACGCTCGCGAATGCCCGGCTCGAGTTCGAACGCTATCGGAGGCTTTCCGAAGTGAACGCGACGACGATGCAGTTGCTGGAATCCTGGAGGGCGCGCGTCAACGAACTGAACGCGCAGGTGCGCGGCGACCAGGCCGCCCTGCAGAACGCCCGCGTGGCAGTCGATTACACGACGATCCGCGCGCCCATCTCGGGGCGCATCGGCTTCAGGCTCGTCGATCAGGGCAACCTCGTCAAGGCCAACGACACGGTCCTGCTCACGCTCGTCACGACTTCGCCGATCACGGCGATCTACTCCGAGTCGCAGGACGCGCTGCCGGCAATCCAGGCGGCGCTGCGGCGCGGCCAGGTCGAGGCCGTCGCGATGAGCACGGACGGCGCGACGGTGCTGTCGCACGGGCGGCTGAGCACGATCGAGAACCGTGTCGACCCGAGCAGCGGCGTGATCCGGATGAAAGCGGTGTTCGAGAACGCCGACGGCGCGCTGTGGCCGGGGCAGTCGGTAATGATCCGCACCGTCGTCGACGTGCTGCGCGACGCGACGGCCGTGCCGGAGGATGCGATCCAGATCGGGCCCGAAGGCAGCTTCGTCTATGTGATCGGCGCGGGCGACAAGGTCGCGATGCAGCCCGTCAAGGTATCGCAACGGGCGCTCGGCTACGCGGGCGTCGCGAACGGCCTGCAGGTCGGCCAGCGCGTCGTCGTGCAGGGCCAGTACCGGCTGCAGGATGGCGCGCGCGTCGCCGCGACGATGATGCCGGCGCGCGACGCCGAGGCCCGCGCGACCGGCGACGGCGCGCGGGCGGCCGGCGGCGAAGCGGCCACGACCATGACGGGCGCGCACCGATCATGAGCCAGAACATGTTCGCGGTGTTCATCCGCTATCCGGTCGCCACCTGCCTGATGACGGCGGGCATCCTGTTCGCGGGCGTGGCCGCGTATTTTCATTTGCCCGTCGCCCCGCTGCCGCAGGTCGAGTTCCCGACCATCCAGGTTTCGGCCGTCCTGCCCGGCGCCGATCCGGTTTCGGTCGCTTCGACGCTCGCGCAGCCGCTGGAGACGCAGTTCTCGAAGATTCCGTACGTCACGCAGATGACGTCGCAGAGCACGCTCAGCTCGACGTCGATCGTGCTGCAGTTCAGTCTCGATCGCAGCATCGACGCGGCCGCCAACGACGTGCAGTCCGCGATCGACGCGGCGGCCGCGCAATTGCCGGCGGACCTGCCGTCGCCGCCGACGTTCCAGAAGGTCAATCCGGCCGACTCGCCGATCATGCTGCTGAGCGCGATATCCTCGACGCTGCCGCTCACGACGATCGACGACTATGTCGAGACGCGGCTGACGAAAAGCCTGAGCCAGATCGACGGCGTCGGCAGCGTGTCGATCGGCGGGCAGCAGAAGCCGTCGATCCGCATCCAGCTCGACCCCGTCAAGCTCGCATCGCGCGAGCTGTCGTCCGAGGAGGTGCGCCGCGCGCTGTCGGGCCTGTCGGGCGTGAATCCGAAAGGCGTGTTCAACGGCACGACGCGCTCGTACACGATCTACACGAACGGACAGCTCACCGATCCGGCGCAGTGGAACGACGCGATCGTCGCCTATCGGGCCGGCACGCCGGTGCGCATCCGCGATATCGGGCGCGCGGTGCTCGGCCCCGAGGACAACACGCTCGCCGCGTGGATCGACGGCAAGCGCTCGATTTCGGTCGGCATCTACAAGAAGCCCGGCGCGAACACCGTCGCGACCGTCGACAAAATCCGCGCCAAGCTGCCCGAACTCGAGGCGTCGCTGCCGCCGTCGCTGAAGATCGCCGTGCTGGCCGACCGCACGCAGACGATCCGCGCATCGCTGCTCGACATCGAGCTGACGCTGCTGCTGAACGTCGTGCTGGTCGTCGTCGTGATCTACGCGTTTCTCGGCAGCGTGCGCACGACGATCATTCCGGCCATCACGGTGCCGGTCTCGCTGTTCGGCGCGTGCGCGCTGATGTGGGCGTGCGGGTACAGCCTCGACAACATCTCGCTGATGGCGATGACGATCGCGGTCGGCTTCGTCGTCGACGACGCGATCGTGATGGTGGAGAACATCGCGCGCCATGTCGAGGAAGGCGAACGGCCGCTGCAGGCCGCGTTGAAGGGCCTGAGCGAAACGAGCTTCACGATCGCGTCGATCAGCATCTCGCTCGTCGCGGTTCTGCTGCCGCTGTTGCTGATGGGCGGCATCATCGGCCGCATGTTCCGCGAGTTCGCCGTCACGCTGTCGATGACGATCATCGTGTCCGCATTCGTCTCGCTGACGCTCACGCCGATGATGGCGTCGTACCTGCTGCGCGCGCAGCGCCACGACGGCGGCCGCGCGCCCCGGCCCGGCCTCTTCGAGCGCGCGTTCGCGCGGATGTCGGCCGGATACGAGCGCGCGCTCGATGTCGCGCTCAGGCACCGCTTCATCACGCTGTGCGCGTTCTTCGCGTCGGTCGCGGCCTCGGTGTTCCTCTACATCGGCATCCCGAAAGGCTTCTTCCCGCAGCAGGACACGGGCGTGATCACCGGCATATCCGAAGCCGCGCAGACCATTTCCGTCGAGGACATGGCGCGCCACTCGATGGCGCTCGCCGCGATCATCCGCGCCGACCCCGCCGTCGAGCACTGCCAGATGGCGGTCGGCGGCAGCGCGTATGCGGGCACGACCGTCAACAACGGCCGCTGGTACATCACGCTGAAACCGCGTGATCAGCGCGACGCCACCGCCGACGAGGTGATCCGCCGGCTGCGGCCGCAATTCGCGAAAGTGCCCGGCGTGCGCATGTATCTGCAGGCGGCACAGGACGTGATCATCGGCGCGCGGCTCGCGCGCACCCAGTACCAGTTGACGCTGCAAAGCGCCGATGTCGGCGAGCTGACGACGTGGGCGCCCCGCCTGCTCGCGCGGCTGTCCGCCCTGCCGCAGTTGCGCGACGTCGCGAGCGACCAGCAGGTGAACGGCTCGGCGCTCAGCGTCTCCATCGACCGCGATCAGGCCGCCCGCTACGGCCTCACGCCCGAGGCGATCGACGGCACGCTGTACGACGCGTTCGGCTCGCGCCAGGTCGCGCAGTACTTCACGCAGTTGTCGACCTACAAGGTCATCATGGAAACGCTGCCGTCGCTGCAGCGCGATCCGGGCACGCTCGACAGGATCTACATGAAATCGCCGTCGGGCGCGCTCGTGCCGCTGTCGTCGGTCGCGCGCTGGACGACCGACTCGGTGCAGCCGCTGTCGGTCAATCACCAGTCGCATTTCCCGTCGGTCACGATCAGCTTCAACCTCGCGCCCGGCGTCTCGCTCGGCGAGGCGACGACCGCCATCGAGGCCGCGCAGGCCGCGCTGCGCATGCCGCCCGCCGTCGTCGGCTCGTTCCAGGGCACGGCGCAGGCATTCCAGAGCACGCTGGCGACGATGCCGATGCTGATCCTGTCCGCCCTGATCGTCGCGTATCTGGTGCTCGGCGCGCTGTACGGCAGCTTCATCCATCCGTGGACGATCCTGTCGACGCTGCCGTCGGCTGGCGTCGGCGCGATCGCGACGCTGTGGCTGTTCAAGTACGACTTCAACCTGATCGCGCTGATCGGCGTGATCCTCCTCATCGGCATCGTCAAGAAGAACGGGATCATGATGGTCGATTTCGCGATCGCCGCGACGCGCGAGCAGAACATGACGTCGTTCGACGCGATCCGCAACGCGTGCCTGCTGCGCTTCCGGCCGATCATGATGACGACGATGACCGCGCTGTTCGGCGCGGTGCCGCTCATGTTCACGCCCGGAATGGGATCAGAGCTGCGGCAGCCGCTCGGCTACGCGATGGTGGGCGGGCTGCTGGTCAGCCAGGTGCTCACGCTGTTCACGACGCCCGTCATCTATCTGTATCTCGACACGCTGTCGAACCGTCTGAAGGCACGCTTCAGGCCGCTCGGCCTCGACATGCCGTCGAACGCACACGCGGAGGGCGCGCCCCAGGACTGACGGGCCGTGCGCCGCGCCTCGCGGCGCGCGCCCGACGCCCACCCGTTGCGCGCGCCCCCTCCCGTCAGGACGCCCCGCCCCATGAGCGCATCGCGACCGGCCGGCAACGGCGATCACCCGTTCACCGTCGTGCGCGTGTTCACGCTCGCGCTCGATTACGCGAAAGGCTTTCTGCTGCCGCTGCTCGTCTACCAGCAAAGCGGCGGCAGCACGCTCGCGGTCGGCATCGCCTATTTCGTCGAATTCATGCCGCGCGCGCTGCTCTCGCCGGTGTTCGGCTCCATCGTCGACCGAAGCGTCGGCAAGCGGCTCGCCTTCGCCGTCGAGGGCTTGCGCCTTTTCTTCATGCTGGCGTGGGTGCTGCTCGGCAAGACCCATTTCGCATGGATGCTGTCGAGCGTGGTGTCCCTGCTGTCCGGCATGTCGCTCGTGTACTACGAGGCCACCGCCGCGCAGCGGCTCGCGCCTGCCGGCCTGCAGCGCTTCCAGACGCGCTCGCAACTGCTGGAGCCGCTCGCGCGGCTTGCGGGGCCGGGCGTCGCCGCACTGGCCTTTTCCGGGCTGTCGCCGCGCGCGGCGATCGGCGCGCTCGCGCTCGGCTACGGGTTGCTGTTCGCCGCGTCGATCGCCTGGCGCGCCGCGACCACCCGGCTTTTCGCCACCTCCACCGACCGCTGGACGCTCGCGTCCGAATGCGCGCGTTTCATGACACTCGCGACCAACGCGAAACTGCTCGCGCTCACGTTCGCGGGCGGCTTCCTCAACGTCTTCTTCGGGGTCTTCCAGTCGCTGATCGCGCCGACGATGATCGGCCTCTACGGCCTGCCGGTCGCGTACAGCGCGATGCCCAACCTTGTCGGCGGCGCGATCTCGTTCGCGCTTTGCATCGCGATCCCGCGCTGCGCGAAGGATCTGCGCCCTGCCGGGTTCGGACGCCTCGGCGTGCTGTGCCTCGCCGTCGCCGCCGTCCTGTCGGCGGCGAATCTGAGCGTGTGGCTCTTCTGCCTGGCGTTCGGACTGCTGATCGTCGGCAGCGCGTTCTTCGGCATTTTCTTCCGCGACAAGCGCTACAAACTGATTCCCGAGCAGCAGCTCGCGCAAGGCATCGGCGCGACCACGTCGGTCATGACCGCGTTCCTGCCGGTCGCGGGGCTCGTGACCGCCGCGACGAGCGCGTTTCCTTCCGTGCTCGTCATCGGCGGCGTCGGCCTCGTCGTGGCCGTCGCGCTGCTCGCCGCGATCCGCTTCGTCGGCGGCGACGCGCACGGCGCGGCGCGGCGCTTCGCCGCCGCGGATGAGTAGCCGGCGGCGTCCTTGCGCTCGCTCAGAATGAGCCGCCCAGCATCGCGAGCAGATTGTACGAACGACGCTGCGCGTTGCCGATATCCAGTTGCACGGCCAGCTTGCCTCGCCACCGCTTCGCGGGATCGATGGTCAGCGCGATCGATAACCGTTCATAGGTCGCGCTCGCGCCGTCGACAGCCGTGCGGATTGACAGGTCGGGCGCATAGCGCTGGGCGGTGACGAGCGTTCGGCCATTGAACGCATCGTGGCGCAGATGCGCCTCGGCCGACAATTCGCCACCGCGCAGCCCGATCGCCGCGAGCGGCGCAGCGAAGCGCACGCCCGCCCCCGCGCTCACGCCCTTCAGCCGCTGCACGCCGACGCTCTGCACGAGGATCGGATCGCCGTCCTCCGCGTAGCCGCGAGCGACGAGCTGCGTATAGCCGACGTCGGCGACCGGGCCGAGCCGCGCACCGCCGAGCGGGAACAGATACCCGGCCTTCACGAGCCCGCCGAAGTCGAAGCCGTTGGTGTTCGCGCTGATCGCCCCGGCCAGCACGGCGCTGCGGTTGAGCCGGTACTGGCTCCAGCCCGCGCCGACATACGATCGCACGAACAGGCCGGCGCGCTCGAATGCGTGATAGAAGCCGAGCCGGTATGCATGAAGCCCGATCCTCCCCTGCCCGTTCGCGATCGAGCCGTTCGCGTTGCCGCTCGAAAAAAGCGCGCCGGCTCTCGAGCCCGCGGACAGCCTGTACTCGGCGCCGATCGAGAACATCTCGACGTCGCTGTCGAACGCGTCGATACCGGTCGCGGCGCCGTGGAAGTTACGCGTATAGCCGACATCGGCGAAGAGCGACAGCTTGTCCGACAGCGCGACGCGCCGCGGACCGAGCGGCCCGCTGTCGGCGCCGCTCAACGCCGACAGCGCGCTCGCCCGCGCGACGTCGAGCCCGAGCATCGGCGCGGCCGAGATCGCGGTCGGCGCATTCAACTGATTCGCGACGTAGCGTGCGATGTACTCGTGCGCGCTCGTCATCATGTGCGTGCCGTCCGCCGTGAGATAGGTGTTCTGCAAATCGACGGAGCCGCCGTTGCAGGACGGCACGTGGCGGCACTGCACGTCCGGCGTATCGTTCAGCCCGTAGGCGGACGGATTCCGGCGCATCTGGTTCAGCAGGGCCGACACGTCGAACAGATGAACGTTGACGCCTTGCCGCGAAAACTGCACGAGATCCGCCGGCAGCTTGTTGTTGTAGTCGACGTATCCCGGCCGCGTGCCGTTGGCGTCGTTCAAGTTCAGGATCACGAACTGGCGGCCGCCGATCCCGATCAACCGCTGCAACTGCGCATTGAGGTTCGACAGCGTGTACGCGCTCATTTCCGCGATATTCGCCGGCCGGGGCACGCCGAGAAACGGCTCGATGCCGTTCAGGCTCGCCTTGGTCAGATCCTGGTCATTGGTACCGATCCAGATGCCGACCACATCGTCGTGCTGCAGGCGCGGGCGCGCGGCGATCAACTGGTCGACCTGATCGACGAATCCCGGCAGCGTGCGCCACGCCGGACGCGCCGCAATGATGTTGAGATAGCCGCCGTGGCCGCTCAGCGCGCCGTTGATCGCGTAATCGTCGTCGGGGGAGAATCGCGCGCCGATCAGGCTCGGCAGGTATTCGGCCCACACCGGGCCGTTCGACGAGCGGCCGTTCCGAAAGATCGTCGACGTGGCGTTCGGCAGGATGCCGGTCAGCCTGACGACCCGGCCGTTGTCGGTCAGGCTGTCGCCCAGCGCGTAGAACTCGTACGCGGAAGCTGCCTCGGGCATCGCCAGCGCGACGCCGATCGCGATCGCCCCGAACGCAAGCGCCTTCTTCGCATGGATCTTCATTTGTCGAAGCACCGTCCCTCGATATTCGACATGCATGTTGTCCGAGGCTCGTGAGCGAGCCTTTCTCATATCCGAAATCGCCGCTGAAAACCGGCGCCTGCGCGACACGGCCGCCCCGCGCAGGCGCGCGCGCCGCACGCGGCTCAGCCGGCGAACGTGGCCTGAAAGCGCGCGGCGAACCGATCGACGTCGATTTCGGGAAGGTGATTGATCCCGGCCGCGAGCTTGCGCCCGCCTCCCGTGTCGAACAGGCGGCAGAAATCGTCCGCGCCGACCGGGCCGCCGGCGGGCACCCGCACGCTCACCACGTAGCCGCCGTCGCGCCGCGGCTCAGGATCGCGAGCGCGCGGCGCGACCCGTCCTGCATCAGCTCGTTCGCAAGCACGCCGCTCACGCGGCGCGCCCATTTCTCGGCCGGCAGCACGAGCATCGTCGCGTCACGCGACTCGAACGCCGGCTCGATCGAGCGCGCGCGATGAAGATCGTCGCGACAGCCCTCGGCCAGCACCGGCATCACGTCGGCCCGGGCGATGAAGTCGAGCGGATCCGCGTACGGCAGCATCGCGTCCGCCAGCGCGAGCGGCGAGAAATGCAGGTCGTCGAGATCCTCGCCGTACGCGTTGTAGTTCAGGCAACGGCCCAATTGCGCGAGCGATTCGATTGCGCCGGGCGCGACGCCATGCTTTTGCGCCAGCGCGCGGCCGACGTCCGGCAGCGCGTCGCCGAATGCGGCAACGACCGCCCAGCTCGCATGACGTCCGTGCAGGTAACGATTGACGAGCACGCCCGTGCAGACGTCGGGCGCGGTGTCGATATACGCGTGAAAGCGCGGATGGTTCGGCAGCTCGCCGGCAAAATGATGATCGAAGTAGCGCAGCGCGGCGCCTGCCGCCAGGATTCTCGCGACATCGTCGCGATTGCGGTCATGGGACACGTCGAGCACCGTGACCCGGCACCCCGGTCCAGCCGATACGCGCGCCAGTAGCTGAATGTCGCGCTTGACGCCCGTCACCAGCGAGGCGCCCGCCCCGTCGCCGAGCCGCAACTGCTGCAATGCGCACAAGCCGTCCGCATCGCCATTGAACACGTAGATTTCTTCCGCCTTCCCGCGCGACGTCGCCGTTTCCACTGCCTCGGCCTTCGGGTTTCCCGCATCGCGCAATTGCGGCGTAAATGGGTTGTCGTCCAATTCATCCTCTTTTCAAAATCGAATAAAGACGATCCTGCCATCGGCGATTGTCTTTTTCAGTCGATATGAGTGGAGCTTGAATGCCAATTCGCGATTCGCCTCCGGTTTTCCGATTGATTTACCGCCGACAATGGCCTTTAGCCGTCGCGCGGGAAATCGCGTTTGATGCATGCGAGACCCGCTTGCGTCGCGGCATAACCCGCCCGTTTCGGCCAGATTCCCGATGCGCTCGGGTGCGCCGCATGCCGTATGCCTCGCCTTCCGTTTCAACGATGTCTATCGGAAAATACCAATCCGCCCGGTTCGATCGGCATATATTTTGGAAACCAAATATCTTCACATGACGGATCGATCATCGCCGATTTTGAATGTCAATGGAATGACTTCGGCATGGTTGCAATCGTCGACAGGAGAGCCGATAGAGGTCGTTTCGGAAGCGTCGTCGCATTCGCATGCCGCGCGGCAATATGACGCACGCGAATGCATGCGTTGCTGCGTGACAGAGATGGCCGCGCAAATTCGGACAGTCGGACAAGACAGTACGACTTTCTATGTCGTCTACACTCCACGCAGCATAGCTTCACTGCAGATTCTGGTGAATGTCGCGGGACGCAGGTGGGAAATCGAAACTAGCTTTGAAGCGACCAAGGGGGAGTGCGGCCTGGATCATTATGAGGTGCGTCGATGGCGCGGGTGGCACCGCCACATCACTCTGGCGCTTCTGGCGCACGCAGTACTCGTCACCCTTCGGATCGAGGGTAAAAAAACTCCTGAAGGCAAGATGCCCCTCAGCCCGCAGGAAATTCGTCGGCTGCTGTGCCGCCTGTTATGGCGCGCCGTCCATCTGATCAATCATGTGATTGCTTGGTCAATTTGGCGACGTACTCACTAGTGGCGCGTGCAACAGTCCCATTACCAGCGCCGTGGTTTCACCCCGCCTTTCAGTTAGTATCTACGGCTGTAGTACTAAGAAGCGCTAACAGAATGATTTTTGGAGGTGTCGCCAGCAAATGATGCAGGCGGCGATTTTCATGAACGCCTCGTGTATGGCGGCGAGGCGCTCGAACCGAATGCGCAGACGTCTGAAGTTGTGCAGCCACGCGAAGGTGCGCTCGACGACCCACCGGGTCTTGCCGAGGCCGCTGCCGTGGGGCTCACCACGGCGTGCGATCTGCGTGGCGATACCGGCAGCGTGCAAGGGCTTACGATATTTGTCGTGGTCGTAACCGCGATCGGCCTGCACAACGACGGGCTTTGACAGAGGCCTCCCGCGCTTGCCACGAATGGGCGGAATGGCCTCGATCAGAGGCAGCAGTTGGGTGACGTCGTTGCGATTGGCACCCGTGAGGATCAGCGCGAGCGGGATGCCCTGCGCTTCGGTAACGAGATGGTGCTTTGAACCGGGTCGCGCCCGATCGGTGGGATTGGGTCCTGTTTTTGACCCGATCCCACTGCACGAATGGAGGACGAATCGATAACCACACGCGACCAGTCGATGCGATCGGCTGCACGAAGTTTGGCCAGCAATACTTCGTGCAGCCGGTCCCAGACACCCGCCTGTTGCCAGTCGCGCAGTCTGCGCCAGCAGCTCATGCCCGAGCCGCAGCCCATTTCCTGCGGAAGCATTTCCCAGGGAATACCGGATTGCAGCACGAACAGGATGCCGGTCAGCACGGCGCGATCGTCCAGCGGCTTGCGGCCCGGGTATCGCGTACGGCGTGGCTTCGGTGGAGGCAGCAGCGGTTGGATCAGTGACCACAGTTCGTCATCGAGTATCGGTTTGGCCATGGCCTCCTCGTCAGCGAAACAACGAAGAGGTTAACAAAATGCGCGGCGGGTTAACAGCCCCCAAACACTCATTTTGTTAGAGTTTTTAAGCCTTGTTGGAACGCTTTACACCGGCAAAACACATCAAAATCAACGTACCCCCTGCCGGGTAGCATCCGTGGCTGTATATTGATATGCACCGCGTTGGGATTCGTCACGCCCGCCTTGCGCTGGATTTCCCCGGCCTCGGTCGCCTGGATGTTCAGGAGCATCCCGAAATCGACCTGCAGATAACCGTCGCTGACCGCCGTGACCGATACGCCACCGATATCTCGAGTCGGAAAAATCGTGCTCATGATGTTCACCTCAGTTCTTTGCATGAATACTG
This sequence comes from Burkholderia oklahomensis C6786, assembly GCF_000959365.1. NCBI lineage: Bacteria > Pseudomonadati > Pseudomonadota > Betaproteobacteria > Burkholderiales > Burkholderiaceae > Burkholderia > Burkholderia oklahomensis. The sequence goes on along the minus strand of NZ_CP009555.1, from coordinate 3,192,146 downwards.
CCATTCTCGTAGGAGAAACACCGGATTCGCGCCGCCACTCCGGTCTTCTCCTTGATCAGGGAATCGACCTCGTTCACGAAGTCGCCCAACACCGGCGCCGTCCGGAACACTTCCTTACGCAGCTTTACCTCGACATAGATCGGCGTTCCGAAGCCGACTTGCGCCGACACATAGCATACGTGGACATTGCTCTGCTTTGCCTTCAGGACCTCCACGCACAGGTTCGCGAAGGAGGACGACAAGGCCGAAGCAGCCTCGGGTTCCAGACGATTATTCTCGGATATGAAGACAGCGATGTTTGGCATCTTGCATTGATTCCTTGCGGATACGCTCCGATCACAAAGAGGGCCCAATCGCCTGTCAGCCCGCCGTCAGACGGACGCTTCCGATGAGGTCGGGATTGGCGACCTTCCCGGTATCGGGCACGCCTAGGCGGAGCTGGTCGATCAGTTCCATTCCGCTCGTCACCTTTCCGAACGCGGTATATCTCCCGTCCAGGAAAGCGGCATCCGCGAGCGTGACGAAAAACTGATGGCAGGCACTGTTCGGATTCCGTGAACGGGCCATGCCGACCGTTCCGCGCTCGAACGGCAGGTGACTGAATTCCGCGTTCAGCTTCGGCAACGACGCAAGGTCCACGTCGGTGCCCTTGCGCGGGTCGCCGGTCTGCGCCATGAATCCGTCCACGACACGGGCAAACGGCATGGCGTCATAGAATTTCGCACGCACCAGCGACTTGATGCGGTTCACGTGATTCGGCGCCACGTCAGGGTTCAGCTTGATGGTCACGATCCCACTGCTCAGCGCCATTTCAAGGTAGTCGCCCGCATATTCCGACCAATCCAGTGCGACAGGAAGCGCTGCGCCGGCACACAGCCCCAGGGATCCACCGATAAACGACCGACGATTCATAAGATTCACTCCGACCAAAATGCAGGATCCGCGCAATCTCGCCACACTGCGAATCCAGTCACGCACACTCCGCGGAACGCCTGTTCCTCATTCCCGGCTTTCGCTCGCGGCGGGGATTTTCGTGTTCTCGATAAACGAAATGATTTCGTCGGTGAGCGCGTCGGGTCGCTCGAAATTCGGCAAGTGCGCCGCCCCCTGGATAATGTGCAGTTCGGCGTTCCGCTTGTCGGCCAGGCGTTGCGCATAGTCCATTGGCGTCAGCGTATCGTCGCTGCCTCTGATCACGACCGCCCTCACGCCCGGGATATTCATGTTCGTCAGATCCGACTCGGCGATGGCCAGCGAGCACCCGGCGAACGCCTCCACTGAGGTTCGACGCAGCATCTGCTTCATGCCGTCCGCATCCGGGCTATGGACGAAACCCGGCGTCACCCAGCGGCTGAGAATCTCCACTTCCAGATGCTCGATCCCGTGATTGAAGACATCCTCGGCCCGGGCCCGCCAGAGCGCCGGTGGAGCCGCATTGACGAGCGCCGTGTCGATGATGATCATTCCGCGTACCCGCCGGGGGATCTTGAAGCCGATCCATTGCGCGATCGTTCCTCCGATCGAAGCGCCCGCAACGTGGAACTCCTTGATCCGCAGCTGATCCAGGACCGCCATGACATCATCCGCGAGATCCGACATCGAAAACGGCTGGGCGTCGACAGCGCTCAATCCGTGACCCCTGATGTCCAGCCGGACGACGCGATATCGTTGCGTGAGGCGCTCCATTTGCGGGTCCCACAGATGCATGTCGGTTCCAAGGGAATGGAGAAGCACCAGCGTGGGCGCCTGAGCCGGCCCCCGCACATCGACCCTGAACAGTCGCTCACCAGTGCAATTCATGGCCATTGGCCCAATTGATTGCCCGATGAACCCTTCATCCATTTCAGCGCTTCGAACCCGAATATGGGCAGTTGCGGTTTGAAACTTCTCGATATGCCCAGCGTGGCGCGCTTGAGCGCGAGGGTTTCAGGCTCCATCGCCCGTCGCACAATCAAGACGCGATTCTTCAATTCACACTTTCAATCGAACACGACTTGGAGGAGCAGCTTACGATGCGGCGCACCACATCGCCAACGGATAATATCGATACAGGTATCGAAGGCATCGATGACCCAATGAGATAAAAAAGCTCATCGCAGAAAGAGGGTCGGCCGGGATTCGCAAATTTTTCGCCAAAATGGCCTTAAACCGCTGATTTTAAAGAAAAATCAAAGTCGATCACCGGATCGAGCGGCGGCACTTACCGCTGGAGGTCGAGCAGATAGGAGCCGAGCCGGTTGATGTGGTCTCTGCGGTATGGCGAGAGCGCCTCGAGCACATCGGCGTCGACCGGATGGCGTTTCGTCTGCATTTCCTTGAGCTTGCGCGACTTCCACTGCACGTTATAGAGGATGACCCTGTTCGCGACGAGCTGGTTGTACTTGATGACCTTGCGCTGCTCATGCCGAAGGTTCTCCGCGATAATATCCCCACCGAACATTAGCCATTTCGCGCAATCGTTGAACTGCTCGCTCTTGTTCGTCGCGGCGTGAATCGTGCGGCGCATCTCTGGGTCGTGGATGTAACGCAGCAGGAACATCGTGCGGATGACGCGCCCGAGCTCGTGAAACGCGAAGTACAGCTTGTTCTTCACGCTCTCGGAGCCGAGGCGCCGCAGGATCGTCGAAGGCGTCATGAGGCCGGCCTTGATCGAGATGGCCACGCGTAGCATGTCGGGGAAGTGCCGCTCAATCAGGGTCCAGTCGATGCTCACCCGGAACAGTGACTCGAAGTTCTTGTAGCGCCGGCATCGGTCGGCCTTATAGAAGACCAGATCCTTGACGTCGCGGATGCGAGGCATCGGGTTGATGCCGAGCAGATGTGCGAGCGCGAAGACCGGCGCGCTTTGCGCGTGCGTGTCGCCGTGGACCATGTCCGGCTGGATGTCGGACGTGTTCTTGATCAGCCCGTCGAGAATGTCGACGGCCTCGTGCACGCCACACGGGATGAAGTGGCTGAACAGCACGATGTACTTGTCCGAGACGTGGTAGTAGCCGATGCCGCCATAGCCGCCGTAACGGATGGGGTATTCGGACAGCAGGTTCTGCTCATAGAGGTTCCACTTCGTGCCGTCGGCCGATATGCGGCAGGGCAAGTGATCCGAGTTTGGCATGACGATGAAGCACGTGAGATCGTCGCCGGTAGCTTTTCGGAATGGCTCGGGCGAGTGGCGGCCAAGTTGGTCGAGTCGTGACATATCGGTCTGCTGCTAGGTCGCACTTGTGGTGCTTCCAGACCAATTCCGTTATGTGCGCCCGGACGTCGACATTGACGAGATGAGCGTCGCGCCGCACGACGTCTTGTGGCCGTCGAAAGCCACCGCGCGCCCATCGATTCGCACGCCTTCGTCGCCCTCCACGATCACGCAATGTTCGTGTCCGTTCATCGGGCACGTGCAGCGGTCGCCGACACAGGCCACCGCCCGCCCCATCACGGTTGAGCTCTCGCGGCCGGTTTCGACGCAGCCGCCGTGCGAAGTCGAGTCACCAATGCGAATCACGCCGCGCATACGCGCCTCTTATCGGAAAGGATTCACATCCGATTGCTTGTGCGTCGGCGGGCTCACCATCACGATCGTCGCCGTGCCGTTCGGCCGCCGATTGATCGTGGCGCTGGCTCCGCCTTCGTTGTAGCCGGCAATCAGACCGAGTCCGATTTGGACCAACGGCGAGCTGATGCCCGTGTTCCCGATCCGGCGGCCGATGTCGTAGCCTTCCTTCACGTCATCGAGACTCGGCGCGGACGGGCCGCTTTGCGCGAGCGCCTGGTTGATCGGCACGACCCAGGTGCGATCGCCCGTCGTGTCATAGAAGACCCGCTTCGGCGTTTCCCCGGTCGGCAGCGTATCGATGGCCTGCTGCCACCCCGCCTTGAGCGCTTCCGCTTGCTGCGCGGTCTTGAGCGGCTTGCCGTGCGCATCGGCGAATTTCACGTCGATGGGCCGATGCAGGTAGCCGAGCAGCGGCGCGTTGTCGAATTGCTTCACCTGCCATGTCGTCCAGCGCACCGGGATGTACGGCGTTGGTTTGAACTCGCCCGGCCCTTTGTTGCTGATCGTTTTCCAGAAATCGGGGAGTTTGGTTTGCCACCAAGCCGAAGTGACAAAACCCGGTGACATCGGCGTATCGACGCCTGCCTTCCGTTCCTGAGCATCGTAATGTGCGGAGAAGCTGTCTGGCCCGGAATCGTGATTGATCTTCCAGAAGTAGTTCCACAGACGCGTGATATCGTAATCGGTAGTGTTCTTGTTGACGTCCTCGGTCTGTTCGACAGCGTACGGACGGATCAGCCTGTCGACTCGATCTGAGCGGGACACGAGCATCGAAACCATGCTGTCCGGCATCGAGGGGATGTTCGACTGCTTGAATGTATCCACATAACCCGGTGTCTGGTTGAGCTTTCGGGTAGCTGCCCCATCAAACGTCACGATTACCGCTTCAGGAACATCCGGATGCGCGTCGAAGAACGCGAATAACTTCTCGACGATGCTGGTGCCGTCGTCGGTGTTCGCATCTTCCTGCCATAGCAGCAACGTGACGCCCAGGCTCGCCTCCTGTCGAAGACCGGAAAGTTCTGCGCCTGGCCGGTCGGCGCGCTGAGCCTTCGGCGGCTCCCAGATGAATACCGGAACCGGCCAATATTCGACGGAATGATGAGCTGCCAATTGGAAGCTCAGGCCGGTCGCAACGTCCAGATAGGTCATCCGGCTATCGTCGTTATCCGGGTAGTCCGCGGAATTTTTGGACATGTACGTCGAATAATTATCTGCCTTCGCTTCGATGGCCTTCCAAATCTCATCATTTGCATTGCGCCCTGTCACGAGCCCCAGACCGCGGACTTCCAACACGAATTTCTCGCCTGTCTGGGCAAGCAACGCCGGCGCACCGTTGTTGCCGTGCATTACTGCTGCCGGCGTCTCCGAAACGGTTGACGCGGAACTCACGGCTGCCGGCATCGGTTCATGTGGAACTCGATGCAGCCAGACATAGCTCGCCGCAAAGGCCGCTGCAACGACACCCAGTGCAACCAATACCCCGTTCCGAATGCTACCCGCCATGCCCGGCATCTCCTGTCCCGTTGCTTGCCAATGATGATAATGCTGCGTCATCACGAGGAATGTCCAAACTAGCGCGATCAAAACGAACACAGCCGCGAACGGCCAGATACGAGGTTTCATAGCGCCTCTTCAATAATCTCATGTTTTGCTTTCAGCCTTTAGTTCGCTGGTAACCAATGGCGGAAGTGTAAGCGTCACGAATTTCTCAGCCGGGAATTGACCGGTTCGGTAGTACGTTGAGCATGCGTCCAGAAAATTGCGCGTATGTTTATCCAACCGATTGAAGGCTTTGCATTCCTTCATTTGCTTAAACGCGCGAGACGTCATCTTCCAATCCGCCATCAAAAGCAACAACTGCCGCCAGTCCGGATCATCCAGCGTCACCGCCTGGCCGATCGCCACGTCCATCGCCGTGACCCAGCGATGATTCTCCGAACTGAGCAGAACGCCCGAATGATAGTTGTTCGCTTCCAGTTGATCGGCATCGGTACCCATGCGCTTGCGAACCTCGTCCGGGGTCTCCTCGCGTTGGATCACGTACGTCTGATACCGTCCGCCCGTGGCGGCCGCCGACAGAATCGAACCGAGCGACTGACTCGGCACGATGCGCCAGTTGTGCGATTGCTCGTCGACCGGACGGCCGCGATTGAACGCCAGCTTGTGCGGCTCGATGCTGGCGCCCGGATCGTCCGTCGCCGCGACGTCTTTCCATTTGAACTTCGCGTACTGATTGCCGAGCGCGACGTTTTTCGTCACGTCGTCGGGACGCATCAATCCGGCGACATCGGCGTGCCCGGGCACCTGCCCGCCTTTCTGAACCTCACCGCCGTACAGGTCGGGCTCGTGCGGCGGCTTCAGTTGCTCGCCGTTGATGAGGCGAATGTCGTTGCGCTTGAACGATGCCTGCAGCGCCATGTTCTTGCCGGATTCGACCAATGTGCCGAGCATCGTGCCGTCCGTGTCGGGCCCCGGTGTCAATCGCTGAACCTGATCCCGAACCGGCATGCGCGCGGGCGGCGTGCCGACGGCGACCTTCGAGCGCTTCCCCTTGCCGTCCTGGTCGCGCTCCAGCCGCGTCCACATGCGCTGAAAAAAGCGCTTTGGTTCGAGCACCGTCATCGCGTGCATCGTTTTGCCAAGCTTGGCTGCCGCACCATCGGCCGGAACCTCGTCGGGCACGCCGAACGTGCCGATCCCGCGTACCTTGTCGAGGCCCACCACGGTGTCTTCCGGGCAGAAGTAGAGATAGACCTTGCCGCGATTGTCGCGCTCGTCGAACGTGATCCAGTTCTTGCCGCTCTTGTCCAGCCGCGTTCCTTGCGTCTTGCTCCAGTTCTGTCCGGCGCGCCCGCATGAGTGAGCCGAGTCGATCATCAGCTTGGCCAGGTCCGGAATCGTATGCGGCTCGCTTGTCACCGCGTTGACGATGTCGACCAGCGTCTTGAGCTTCGCGTGCCCGGTTTGATGGCTACCGTCCTTGGTGAACTGAAGGCTGTACGGCGTGTCGACCATGATGATGCAATCGACGCAGCGTTGACCTTGCTGCTTGAGCATCGCCTGCGCGAGCAGCGTGATGATCGTGCCCTGGCTGTGCCCCATCACGGTGATCGTTTCGTGCTGAGGATCCATTCCGTGTTCCAGCGCGAGCGCGGACGGCTGGATGGTCCGAATGGTCTTGATGAGGTTCGCCAGGCGAGCGGCGGCCAGCACGAAGTAGCGGCGATCGGGCGACTTGCCGGCGAAAATCGTATTGCCGGCAAGCGCGTTTTGCATGACCGTGCGCTCCAGCTTGTCCGGTTCGAATCCGCGGCTGTACATCTGAGGGATATTGTTCGTCGCGTTGGCGAAAAACCCGCCGCCCTTGCCGAAATGGGCGTCGAGCCGGTTCGCGTGGATGTCCTGATACTGGCCGCGCGTCAGCAGGTTGCCGTCGCTGTCCGCGACGCGGCTCTTGACCTCGCCCGGACTGTTGATCTTCGCGATCTCGTTGTCCGCCGCGCGATAGCCCCAGTAGAACGGCAGGAACATGCTGTGGGCGCCGCCACTTTCCGAACGTCGATACAGATACATGTCCGGATCGTTGGCGATTTTGCTATCGAAGAACGGGCTCTTTTGGCTTTTCGCTTTGATGGCTTCGGCATATTCGTTGCCATACTCCCCCGGCCGCAGATCGCTTCGCGACAATCGCTCGTTGAGCCCCTGGCACAGCCCGCGCTCCACGGTGAAAAAAGCCGCACCGGGATCGTTGACGCCGTGTATGAAGATCACCACGCCCGGCAGATCACGCGGAATCGGCACGGGCCGATCGCCCGGCCGATTCGCCATCGTGACGCCCGCCCCATGGGCGGCGGTGAAGCACTGATCGTTGATACCGTTCATCGTTCGCTCGGGTTCAAAGCTTCGGCTTCAGATAGTCGATCTTCGCGATACGCATCGCGTCGTCCTTGACCAGATCCGTCAGGCCGCTCGCATCGGTCTTGCCCTCGATGACGCGCCCGTCGTCCAGCGTGATCCGAAATGGCTTGTTCGCCGCCGCAGGCAAATCGCCGTCCTCGCCCGGGTAGTGCAGCTTGAAACGCTGATCCGTCGGCTGATTGTTGAACGCGGTCTTCGTCGCTTGCGCGGTCGACGGCCCGCCCCACTGATGCGACGCCGACAGCAGCTTGATGTCACCGTCCGTGCCCAACGTGACGCCGTTGCCGATCTCGATGTAGCTGCCGTCCTCCGCGACGAGCCGGATCTTCGGCGCGCTCACCAACACTTCGCTCTCGTTCGTCGTGATCTTGACGCCCTTCTGGGCATTCGCCGTCAACGTGCCGGATTGCGCCTGCAGCAGCACGGGTCCTTCGCCCGCCACCGCCTGCACGCCCGTGCCGCGAGCGAACAGCTGCATCCCCTGTCCCGCCGTCGCGTTGAACCGCTGGCCGCTCATCAGTTGCAGGTGCTGCTGCGCGACCTGGTCGATGTTCTCGCCCGCGTACGTGACATGCGTCTTCGGCGTGACATTTACCGACCCAGCCTGGGCGCCGAACGCCATCAGCGCCTGTTCGCCGGTGGCGTCCGCCGTGCCGGAGTCGGCCGCTCCCGCGCCCGTTCCCGGCGCCCAGTTCTTGAAGGTCGCGGCAACGGCCTGCTGGCCGGCCGTATCCGCCGCCTGCCCGCCGTGCTGCCCCGCGTAGTCGCCCAACGCCTTGAACAGCTCCGCGCATTCGCCGAGCAATCGAATCAGTTCGTCACGATCGAGTTGCCCGCCACTCGCCTGGGTGCGCGCGTAGGTCGTCAGCAAGATGCCTTGCGCCGCCCGCAGCGCCGCCGCCGCGTCGGTGCGCAGCTCGGCGCCTTCTCCGCGATCTTTTCCGTGGCCGTTGTCGCGCGGCTGAGTCAGGTAGCCAAGGTTCAACTGCGAATGCGCGTGTTCGCTCGCGAGCTGCGCGCTGATCTGATTGGGCGTGTCGTCGAGACGCAACTGGTTGTACCGCTGCCCCTTGATTTCCTTCGTCTTGATGCCCGATAGATAGCGGTTGCCGGGCAGCCTCCCCGTGTGGCTGAACGTCGCCGGCGGATTCGCGCCGTTGCCCAGCACCCCGATGATCACCAACCGGTCCGGATCGCCCGAAAGGCAACCCAACAGAACTTCCATGCCGACGCGCGGCAGGAACGATGCGCCGAAGTTGGTCCCGGCTAGACTCGTCGCGACGCGAATCGGCGCGCTGTCGCCCGCGTTGTCGTTGGTGCCCGCGCCCTGCGCGTGCGCGTGATCCGCCGGATCGAGGCCGTGAATCCGCACGCGCACCCGGCCGTCCTCGTCGCAGAACACTTCCTCACCCTCTGCGCCGACGATCGTGCCCGTCAGCAGATGCACGGGCGGCAAGTCGGTCCGCGGGTCGTACGCGGGCGCGAGCGGCACGCCGCGGCGCACGCAGGTGAACGTGTTCTCGTAACGCGTATCCGCATCCTTCGCGAGCGCGCCCGGCAATGCAGCGGCTGCCTGCGCGAGATTGCGACTCGCCGCGAACAGCGCCTGTACGCGTTCGTTGAGTCCTTTTGGCAGGTTGTTCCAAATATCGTGGTCGATCGACGTGATCACGAACTGGCGCTTGTCGGCAAGTTGCACGTCCCAGTCCGGGTCGCCCGTCAGCGTGATCCACGCGCCCACGGCGAGATCCCGCACACTGCTGACGCCGTCGTAGCGTTCGGCTTCGAACTCGTGCGCGAGCATGCGCGCGTGCGTGAGCCGCTCGTGATCGCTCCACGAATCGCCCGCGTGCGGGATGTCGATCGCGACGTCGGTCAGCAACCTGGCCAGGTCGTTGCCCGACTCGCCCTGATCGAGACTCGAACCGACGGTCGATTCGTCGATCCGCGCCTTCTTGTAATCCCATGACGGCCGGCCAGCCTTGCCCGGAACCAACTGCCGGCGCAGCGCGAACAGCGTCACCGTGTCGCGCTGTTCGGTGCCGGCGTCGCGCGGATGCAGCCGAACCGTGCCCGCCGGCGCCGTCGGCAGCGACATCGGATCGTCACAGCATACGAGCGTATGCACCGGCGTTTCGTCGTGAATGTTCTGCGCGCGCCTGGCCGGGCCGGCCTTCGCGAATACGGTGATCCCTTCGCGGCGCAACAGGCGACGCACGAAGTGCGCGTCCGATTCATTGACCTGGCGGGTCAGTTCGCGAAGTGGATAGCGGTCGGCGCGAAGGCTGGATAGATCGAATTCGAACGCGCGCGCGAGGGCCGGGCTGCGTTGCTGCCATTCGTTGAACAGCGTGGTGAGAATTTCGACGACGTTCCGCTTTCGAAACACCCGCGAATTGGTGCGCTTGTCCATCAACGACAGTACGTCGCACACGGTCAGCTGGTACACGCAGAGTTCGCCGTCGCTTTGTCCGATCTGGACGTCGCTGATGATCGCGTTCACCAAGTGCAGCTGTCCGCGGTCGGTCACGAGCCGGATCGAAACCGGAATGCCGAGGAACACGCCGGGCGGCAGGTCGTGGCGGGTCGACACGCAGGTCAAACGCCCCCGTATCCCGGTCATCAGTCCTTCCTGAACGCTCGCGTGCTGCAGCGCCAGGAGATGGCCGATCGCGGCATGCGCGGCGCCGAAGTGCAACGCGACTGGACGTTTATTCCAGTCGACCGCCCCCGACGCGAAACCGCGTAGCGTATCGTTCAAATTGGTCACGGCAGACTCTCAGGTTTCTGCTTGGATTCGAATTGGAGGAGTATTGATTTTCGAGGCGATTGAGGCACTCCTCACGGCGCGTTAATTTTAGCAAGATCGGGACAAAAGGCCGCCAAATTGACGAAGGTTCACGATCGCCCTGATGGTGGGGCATCGGACAAAGTGGGACCGACCTGTCAGAATTATCAGGGCAGTCCCGTCTATGGACGAGCCGAGCGGCTGCCGGACGGCCCGCGGCAGCAAAACTGAGCTTGCGGATGGATCAATTTTTGTCTACTGGCTCGGATTCTCTTATGACAGTTGCAGGCAACGTGTGGACTTGATTATCGTCCGGGCGCTCGGTTTCTGATTACGTTGACCGATCGATTAGGAATTCGTCACGCGGCAAGCCAGCCATCCATTTTGGGGATCGGCCTCGACCGCTCCACGTTTCCCCCGTCACTGGGTTTCGATACTTCGGAGAAAGCGGGCCACGTCGTTTGTCGGGTGAGCGCAGGCGCGTCCAGTTCGGAAAGATATGTTCAGGGCGAATTTCATACTTCAGAATGGCTTCGCGGATTTTTGATAGAGCTCCAGCTATTTCCCGTTGACGAGCGACCTCAGTTTCTTTATTGAGCTCATCTAGCTTAGCCTTCAGCTCATCGTATGTTGACGCCATGTTCTCTCCAAAATTTCGACCCCTCAAAAAAACTGCCGCCCCACTGATAAATTGAGATTTTTACTTAACACAATAATTACATTCTCTCAATGGTCGCAGAATAAAAAGGCAATCGCGGTAAACTGCGATCGCGAAACCGCCTGCTCGGAGGCAGAAGGAATGCGAGCAGGCATCGATCAGATAAACGCTTGAAAATTAATCCACAACGAAATGCAGTAGTATTTGGTTAAATTAAAATTTAAAATTTGACAGGACAAGAATAATCAAGCAAAAATTCGCCCCCAAGCTCTACTTACTCGATATCGTCGTGTGATCTATATGATCCGCATAGAGAATCACTACGCAACGAAGTCGCGAGACATTTAGATCGCGCCGAAAATGGCAAAGCTCAATCAAGCTTGAGACGGTAAATGTGAAAGTGATCCATCATTTACCACCATAAAATTCCACCCGACGTAATTCATAAGAACCGCTGCAAGCAAGCGAAACAACGTCAATCTTCGCGGACGCGCTTCATTGAAATTTTTTATGCAAACAAAAAATCAATAGTCAACGCAATAAATTACAATATGTTAGAGTGTTTAATGATGCATCTAATCTCGGCGTAGCGTCATACACCCCACCGGCGTCGGTAAATCGTTCTGCCTCGAAACAATTCGCCTACAGTGTGAAAGTCGTCTTGTCGAGTATGAATTTTGATATACGGAAATCATGTATCAGCCGATCTCGTTTGAGATGTTTTTAAATTCCTCAAGCGAGCCATCTTTTTGGCGACCATTTTTCCCTTCGGCCGCTCGTCCGTCAAACAACTAATATTGCAACGCATCATCAATTTCAGTGATAGCCGCCAAATTTCATATTATGAAAGAGCGCTAAATCTCCACGTGGTAGTTGCCGGTACACGCGCCTTTCGGATCGTCGACACCTCGGTGATTTCGCTTTCAGCACACGCCACAGCGTGCAATTCGTCCTCGGAGAACCCGATCGTCGCCTTTCGCCCATATGACTGTGGACCTCAATGAAACACTGACTCATCATGCAACACCCCTGACCGTCGACGATGCCAGGACGCTCGCGCGCGGCGTTTATGGTCTGCGAGCCGAGGCAACTCCATTGAGCGGCGAGCGCGACCAGAACTTCTTACTCCAACTCGAAGACGGTAGTACCTATGTACTGAAGGCTACGCATCCGGCGGAAACACCCGGCGTCACGGACTTTCAGACGCGAGCTCAACTCCACATTGAACGGGTCGCGCCGTCTCTTCCTGTAGCCAGACTGGTTCCCGCGCTGAACGGGGAGATCGTTCATTGGCACGTCATGGCAGCGTCGGAGCGTCGAGCGATTCGACTATTCACGCGGCTTCAAGGCGCGTTGGTGTGTAACGTCGCCCGCACTGCGGGCCTGCGCCGTGCCCTCGGCATTGCACTCGCGCGCCTTGACCTTGCCCTGTGTGACTTTAGCCATCCGCAGGCGGGACACGTGCTACTTTGGGATTTGCAACACATGCAGCGACTGCGCGGGCTATTGTCGTTCATCGCGGACGATGTGAAGCGCGAGCTCGCTGCGCGCTATATGGATAGATTTGAAGTCGATGTGTTGCCACGTCTTCCGTCATTACGAAGGCAGGTGATTCACAACGACTTCAACGCGCACAACGTGATGGTCCATCATTACCAACACGATCACGTGACCGGCATCTTCGACTTCGGTGATATGGTGGAAGCGCCGCTCGTTCAAGATCTCGCCGTTGCATGTGCATATCAGCTCTCGGAGAACGGCAACCCTTTGATGACCGCGGCGCAGTGCGTCGCCGCCTATCATGGAATATGCCCCCTTACCGTGGGGGAAATCGAGCTTCTACCAGATCTCATCGCTGCGCGGCTACTCGTCACCGTCGTTATAACAGGTTGGAGGGCCACCCAGTATCCCGAAAATGCCGCGTATATCCTCCGAAATAACGCCTTGTCGTGGAGCGGGCTGCGCGACTTGGCAATGCTCGACGAGTCCTGCGCGAGAGATACGCTTTATAGTGCCTGCGAAAATCGCTCCATCGTTAAGGATGACTCCCCTTGAATGCCGACAAAATCGCACCTAAAGTGTTCGACCGAACCTCACTCGGTGGCGTATCGGCCGGTCACGATGATCTTATTGATCGTCGGCATCGTGTTCTCGGACCGACATACCGGCTCTTTTACGACCAACCTCTTCACATAGTGCGGGGCGACGGGGTTTGGCTCTATAGCCACGATGGAACACGATATCTCGACGCCTACAACAACGTTGCGTCGGTTGGTCACTGCCATCCGCATGTGGTCGCGGCGATTGCACGCCAGGCGGCTACCCTCAACACACATACCCGCTACTTGCACGAGGGGATCGTGGACTATGCGGAACGGCTATGCGCCACGTTTCCGAGCGAGTTGTCGCAGATGATTTTTACCTGTAGCGGGAGCGAAGCGAACGACCTTGCGCTGCGGATTGCCCGCCGCTACACCCGCGCTACGGGAGTCATCGTGACCACGCTCGCATACCACGGAGTCACGTCATCGGTGGCTGCAGTTTCACCATCGTTGGACACTGGTGCGCCGCTTGGTCCCGATGTACGGACGGTCGAGCCGCCAGACAGCTATCGGCAGGACCCTGCACACGTGGGAGAAAAATTCGCCGCTGCCATACGGGACGCCATTGAAGATCTTGCTCGCCATGGCGCCCGTCCAGCAGCTTTGCTAATAGATACCGTCTTTTCGAGCGACGGCGTT